>NZ_JBEKXH010000190.1:0-11844 GCF_049512235.1 Bradyrhizobium sp. | reverse complement strand
AGCGATTGTCGCTGGCAAGGGCGCTGCTGTTAAACCCACGCGTTTTGCTTCTCGACGAACCCACCGGTTCCCTGGATGAAGCATCGGTCACTCGGGTGGAGGCCGTGCTTCAGGAGCGAATGGCAAACGGGACATCGATCCTGTTGGTGACGCACGACCCCAAACAGGCGGCACGCCTCGGCAGTCAGCACTACCACATGATGGCGGGACATCTGGTGACGGCATGACCCCGATCTTGTTGACGCCATTCGATATTTCCATCGCCGCCTCTCTCATCATCCTCGATGCGGCGCTTTCGATCTGGCTCGGGATCCGTCTGCACCGGCAGCTCGCCATCGCCGCGGCAAGAATGGTCGTGCAGCTTGTCGCCATCGGCTATGTATTGAAGTTTGCCTTTTCGCTGGATAATCCTGCAGCAACATTGCTTCTGGTCATTGTCATGGTGCTGGTCGCCGCGCGCGAGGTCGCAGCGCGGCCGGAGCGCCGCTTCAAGGGAAATTCAAATCTTGTCATCGGCGCGATAAGTGTAGGCTTCGCTACCTTCGTCACGGCGATCCTGGCTTTGACAACCGCGATCCGTCCGCAACCCTGGTTCGACCCGCATTACGCCATCCCGTTGGCGGGGATTATTCTCGGCAATGTCCTGAACGCCGCGAGCCTGTCCCTGGATAGCCTGCTCGGGTCCGTCCGGCGCGAGCGACCGGCCATAGAAGCGCGCCTGTCCCTCGGCGAAAGCTATCGTGAAGCGACCGCCCCATTGGTGCGCGAGGCGATCCGGCGCGGCCTGCTGCCGATCATCAATCAAATGTCCGCCGCAGGAATCGTTACGCTGCCGGGCATCATGACCGGACAAATTCTTGCGGGCCTTGATCCCCTGGAGGCTGTCAAATACCAGATACTGCTGATGTTCCTGTTATCCGGCGGCAGCGGACTGTCCGCATTGGCGGCGTCCTATCTCGCGGCCTGGCGCCTCACCGACGAGCGTCAGCGACTTCGTCTGGATCGTCTCGCATAATTGTTCCCCGCGCAGCTGTGCTGCGCTCTGGGGTGAGGGGAGAGCGGGCAGCGCGGCTTCCTTGCTATGGACTAGATTCTCGCGCTGGGTTCGGCGAATGCGGGCGCGGACGATTCCTGCACCAAATTGTCCAGTATGGCGGCGGCGCCGACCGCAATGAAGACGGCGACGAAGCATGCGACGATGAACGCCCGCATGGTCTTTCTCCTGTTTCTGTCGCAACTACCAAAACCTCCGGACAGCCGATTTCGTCTGGCGGACGACGAGGCTTCCGGAGATCCGATGTTCAGGCCGCAAGGGCAAAGGCCTGCGTTTCCACGTCGACGAATATTCGCCCCAGCGAGCCCACGCAAGCATAAAAGTCAGCCGATCTGGCGCATTCCAGATCGACAAAAAAGCGCCTCATCCAGGGCGCGAGATGGTTTTCGAAGAACTCACGGTCGGCGCCGGCCGGACCCGCGAAATCTCCTCCGACAAGACCTGCCATGATCTCACAGAGGATCGCGGCGTGATCCTCTGGCTCTGAATGCCCTGCCGCCCTTTCAATGCCGAGATTCTGAAAGGTTTCGCGCAGCCGCGCCAGCGGGCGCCCATAGAGCGAGCCCGCCAGATAGTGCGATGCATACGGCAAGAGCGCGTGCCGTCCGAGGCCGCTAAACAACTCGAAATACTCTCGCGCTGCGCCAGTCTCATCGGCTCGGGCCGCGGCCTCACCGAGCGCCGCGTGAGCCTGCCCGAGCGGGCTTGCGTCGCCGCGCAGCGAGGCCAGGCGCCGAAGCAATTGGATATCCGGGCTGCGCGACAGCAAGGTGGCCAGCAGCGCATATTCCTGCGCGCGGGCGCGATCGATCTCATCGACGACGCGCCCGGAAGAAAACTGAGACCTGGACTGCTGCATCTGCATTCTCCATCCGCAATATGCGACCGGCCGCGGCCCCGTGCCGGGATTTCAGCGCGGCAAGGCGCTGCCGTGAGACCGGCGATTTCGCCGGGGTTCATCGCCTTCAGCGACAGGATCGTTGCCGACAGCCGCGCTTTCCTCGCTGCTGTGCTCTCGCCAACCGCGAATATCGGTCGACGGCAAAACATAAGGTGTTGGCTGCGCACTCTGATCGGAAGGGGCGGGCTCCGGAGGGGTCATCGCCGGCAACGACTGCTCCACGGCTGACGGCATCTCCGATATCATCTCGGCGAGATTGTCATGCCTGCCCAGCGCCTGCGCCAGAAGAGCCGGCGCGCTGTCTTGCTCTTGCAGCGGACCGAAGCCGGGTATCGCGTTCGGGTCGTTGAAATCCCATTGGTTGTCGGCGATGCCGATAAAATCGCGAATCGCAGGATCGCTCGCCCAGGCCCGGCGAAGCGCGGCGCGTGTCAATTCGGCGGGTACGCGGCTTTGCAGAAACCCTGTTATATCCGTGTTGGCGGTGAAGTCTTCAATCGATGGCAGACCAGCTGGATCAAACATCTCATCGGCCGCAGCATCAATCGCCGCCTCCGTACCGCCCGCCGCCACGCCCGACGTCGACAGGCTTGCCGTATCCGTCAGGCCCTCGGTCGCGCGCCGGAGGCCGGCGTTGCGCTTCAATCGTGCCCAGCGCGCGACAAAATTCTCGGATGCGGTCATTCCTCGTTCTCCCGTCGGCTTCTGCGCAAGGCGAGCGCAGCTTGCGTGGGTTGGCGGCGGCGCTTGAGGAAAGGTCGTTCGACGTGATGCTCGGCAACGAACTTGATGAGGGCCGCTACAACATCTGACGGCATTGGTACGGTCTCGACCAGATTGCTGCCCGCGTCCGTGAACGCCTCTCCTTCGGCCGGATCTGCGGTCACGGCAATAAGCTCATACGGCTGCTCCGAAGCTTTAGGGCGCAAGACCACCCATAGGACGGGCGCGCCAGAGGCAAGATTATTGCGGTAATTGGCTGTTTCGGTGCGGTGCAATTCAATCACGGCCCCGCCGGCATAGAACAAGGTGGCTTCCGGCGCGCTATCAAGCGGCGTCCAAGGCGCTGCCGGTGTATTTCCGACAAACACCGAGACCGGTCGCCACAGAAAATCGACCCACATGCTCCTGGCCTTGCGCCGCTCGACCACGACACCGACCGCAATGCGCGCGAGAGCTGTTGATCTCAATTGACTGCCTCCTGGTCCCGAATTGGCAGACCGGTCACAAGGTTTTGCGGCTTGACCCGCAACACCTCGTCAGGCGCCATTGCCACAAGCAGGTACACCGGCTCCCCTCGCAGCCTTTCGATCATATCTGCCGGGTCAAGGAAGGTCAGCCGGAACAGGCCGACGAGCTGGGCTCGCATCGCATCGCTGAACTCGCCGCCATTCCAGATCGCATCGCCGATGCGCGTGGCGTCGGAACTCAATCCCACATACCAGGATAATCGGGCGTCATGCAGTTCCGTCAAGGTTTCGATCGCGACATCGATGGCAAGCAGATGCGACAGCCACCGCGTGATGACGACGCCAAGGGCGGCCAAACCGCGCTGGCCGGCCGCCAAGTCGAGCGCCATGTCAAAGCGGTCGCTGCGTTCCCGGTAGCTTGCCGCGGTTGCGTCGTTGAGCAGGTCGACATCTGCCGTCGCGGGCAATCCAAGCAATTCGGCCAACGGCGATCGGGGCTGCCGATCGAGCGACGACTCCATCTCTTCGTCGACCGCCACGACCGACCCTTCGCCGATCAGCAGTTTCTGCGGGCGGAAGAACATCTCGGCGGCGCGGAGAACGGAGACATCGTCGCAATCGTCCAGTGCATTTCGCAATATGGCGTGGACCAATTGGCCGATGAAGACATGGGGAAATTTGATGTTACACCTGACAATCTCGAGATAGGCGGCTTCCAGGGTGCGGTGCTTTACAAGATGATCGCGCCACGAAATCATCATCTGCCAATTTTCGCGCGCGTCGGCGTCGGCGATGGCGGCAATGCGGGAGCTCGTGACGCACTGCCGCGGATCGTGCAGCAATGAACGGTGCAGCGCTCGTTCCGCGGCGCAGGCTTGCGGTGGCGGCACAAGCTCCGGGCGCGCCAGATAGGCCTTGAGGAATTCCTCGGTAACACGCAGCCTGCCGCCGGCGTCGCGATCGAGCAAATGGTGACCGCAGGAGAGCCAGAAGTCGCGCGGTGCACTCAACGCTGCGCTCCCTTTCCCGGCCCGGCGAGTTCGATGGGCTCGCTTGGCATATCGTCGCCCACCACCTCCAGGAACTCGAAAGCGCGCGCATGCAAAGCCCGCTCGCGTGGGCGCAGCGTACGGAATGCTTCGCGGATTGTCCCGTCATCCTGGCTTCGCGTTACGGCGACCAGCACGCCCGCCGGATGGTCGCAGAGCGAAGCCGCAAAACTGACCTCCTCTTCTGCAGCCAGGCGAGCCGTTTCAACGCCGGGAGCGCCGAAATGCGCTACCAGCTGCCTCGCAAGCCCATCGACGACCGTGCTGCGATCATGCTCGCTCGCTTCGACGATCTGCGCCAGCGTTGAACGGCCGAGCGATCCCACCCCCAGGAAGCCGGCACGAAATGCGGTGCGCGCCCTGCCCCGCAAACTTCGGGGGTCACAACGGGCAAATGCGAAGACGCCCGACACCGCCCACTCACCGGGCTCCGCCGCCTGCTCGAAAACGAACGAATCCGACGCATCAAGCCGGATGGTACGCAACAGCTTCACCGCTTCGGTCCTCCCGCGATCGCCCCAGGCCTCCCCTGAGCGCCTGACCACAACGGCGTGTCCAGGCCACAAAATACTCGTAACGGGGCGCCCGATATCCCTCGGCACCACTCCAGCATCGCGTTTTTTCCCCCAACCGGTATATACTTTCCCGAAGTTCCGGGCCAGTCGCGGTTCGTGGCGGGTAACCCGCGACCAGCTACAAGAAGTGGTGAGTGCGATGGCTGAGTTCAGCAGACATCTCCTGATCTGCTCGTGCGACGACACGATGCCCGTCGACGCCGACGCCATCCGCCGCGGTTGCCGTGGCGAGCCTGTCACCGCGACCCAGCTGTGCCGCGCCGAACTTGATCGCTTCCGGGCCGTCGCGGCAAAGGACACGCCACTCACGGTCGGGTGCACGCAGGAGGCGGCTCTGTTCCGGGAGGCTGCGGCAGAAATCGGCCGCGCAAGCCCGATCCAATTTGCCAACATTCGGGAGTCCGCCGGATGGTCCAGCGAAGCGGCCCAGACCGGGCCCAAAATGGCGGCGTTGCTTGCGGCGGCGGCGGAGCCTGCGCCGTCGGCGTCCTTCGTAGAACTGGCAAGCAGTGGCGTTATCCTGATCTGTGGCCGCAACGACGCCGCCGTCGAAGCCGGCAACCTGCTCAAGGACCATCTGGATGTCACCGTGCTGATCGAACCGCCCGCGGCCCTCGTGCCTCCGCGCATCAACGATTTTCCGGTGGCAAAAGGAAAAGTCAGAAATGCCCGTGGTCATCTCGGCGCGTTCGAGGTCACGGTCGATGACTTCGCGCAGCCGGCCCCATCCTCCCGCGGCACGCTGGTGTTTGGGCCGTCGCGCAATGATGCGCGATCGAGTTGCGACATCATTCTGGATTTGACCGGCGGCCCGGCGTTTTTCCCGGGATCCGATTTGCGCGACGGCTATCTGCGCGCCGATCCCGGCAATCCCGCCGCGATGCTGCGGGCGGTTTTCAAGGTGCGTGACCTCGTCGGCCGTTTCGAGAAGCCGCGCTATGTTGCTTTCGACGCCAAGCGGTGTGCCCATTCGCGCTCGCAGGTCACAGGTTGCACGCGCTGCCTGGATCTTTGTCCGGCGGGTGCCATCACACCTGCCGGCGATCATGTCGCGATCGATGCCCAGATTTGTGCGGGTTGCGGGCAGTGCGCAGCGGCTTGCCCCACTGGCGCGGTGTCCTACGCACTGCCGCCGGAGGACGCGCTGATGCGCAAGCTGCGGGCGATGCTGATCGCCTATCGCGAAGCCGGCGGCGAACGGGCGATCGTGCTGCTGCATGACGATTCCCACGGCGCGCCACTGATCGATGCGCTGGCACGGTTCGGCGACGGTTTGCCGGCGCATGTATTGCCGTTCGCGGTCAACGAGACGACGCAAGTGGGACTGGAGGCCGTCGCGGCCGCCTTCGCCTATGGTGCCGTGGCGATGCGGTTCCTGCTCCGGGCGCGGCCGCGCCATGATATCACCGGCTTGATCCGAACGATAGCACTGGCGGATCCGATCCTTACCGGGCTCGGTTTCGGCGCCGGCCGGATTGCGACCATCGAGACGGATGATCCGGAGACTCTTGCCGCTGCACTACGTGCGATACCGTTCATGCTGCCGGCGCCGCGTCCGGCAAGCTTCCGGCCGACGGGGCGGAAGCGGGACGTGTTGCGCTTTGCCCTGACCGAGCTTCATCGCGCTGCCCCCACCCCCGTCGATGTCATCGCGCTGCCCCAGGGAGCGCCATTCGGGGCGGTGGAGATAGACGTTGGCGGCTGTACGCTATGTCTGTCCTGCGTGTCGGCATGCCCGACCGGCGCACTGCGCGACGACCCCGAGCGGCCGATGCTGCGCTTTGTCGAAGATGCCTGCGTGCAGTGCGGGCTGTGCCAGGCGACGTGCCCCGAACATGTCATGACGCTGAAACCTCGGATCGACTTTGGCGCCGCCAGGGCCGCTGCCCGCGTCCTCAAGGAAGAAGAGCCGTTTTGCTGTATCCGCTGCGGCAAGCCGTTCGGCGTGAAGAGCACGATTGAACGTGTGCTGGCGCAGCTCGAAGGCAAGCACTGGATGTATGCGGGCCCATCCCGACGGCTCGACGTCATCAAGATGTGCGACGATTGCCGCGTAGCTGCCGCCACCGAGCAAGGTTTCGATCCCTACGCCGTGCAAAGGCAGCCCGCCCGCACCACCGACGATTATCTGCGCGAGCGGGAGGCGCAAAAGCAGGGCGGCCGCGACAAGAGTTGAATCGTCGGCCCCTGTTCGCCCTTCCGCCCGAAAATTACGTCGACCCAAGCGGATCAGGCCGGCACCACCGGGAACTTCTCCTTGTGGAGCGCCGCCAGGGTCTGCGGATCCAGCTTCAGATGGGCTTGCACCAGTTCGGGCGGCGTCAGCGCCAGCCACTGGTTCAGGGAGACATCGGCGTAATAGCTGCTCTTGAAGACTTCGAGGAAGCGCAGCGTCGTCGTGCCGGTGTTTTCGACGTAGTGACCCGTCGCGAACGGCACGTAGCCGACATCGCCAGCCATGAAATCGAAGGTCCGCGCCTGGCCTGATGCCGCGAACACGCCCATGCGCGCCTGCCCTTCAATGTAATATTGCCATTCATTGGTGTTGGGATGCCAGTGCAACTCGCGCAGGCCGCCCGGCTCGACCTCCACCAGCGCCGCCGAGATCGTCTTCGAAGCCGGGAACACGCTGGTATCGGTGATCCGCACCGTGCCGCTCTTGGTCTTGATCGGCTGCTGCGCCAGCATCTTGTGGCTGAGAGTAGGCGACACCGGGATTGCGCCGGCGATCTTGTCGGAGCTGAGCTCCCCCGGCACCGCGGCCGCGAAAATATAAAGCTGGCTCGGATCCGGAACCTGCGCGAAGGAGGCGCCGGGGACACCGAAATTCTTCGACAGCACCTCTTCAGGAATGTGCTTGAACCAGTCGCTAAGAAGGAAGGTGTTGTCCTCGTCGAAATCCCCGTCGTCGAAAACCAGCAGGAATTCGCAGCCGTCAGGATTGAGCCCCTGGATCGAATGCGGAAAGCCCGGCGGAAAATACCAGAGATCGCCGACACCGACGTCGTCGACGAAGGCATGTCCCTGCGGGTCGATCGCCGTGATGCGGGCGCTGCCGTAAAGCATATAGGCCCATTCGGCAGCCTTGTGCCAATGCAGTTCGCGAACGCCGCCGGCGTTCAGGCGCATGTCCACCCCGGCGATATCCTTGGCGACCCCGAGTTCTCGCACGGTGACCTGACGGGTCCAGCCGCCGCTCTCCTGCCGCACATGGGAATCGGAGAACGAGAAGCGCAGATTGGGCAGCGTGCCGTGATCGGTCGGGGGCGGAACCAGGATATCCGGATTCTGCCGGTCGCGGAGGAGATTGCGCGGACCGGGATCGGTGCCGCCATGTCCGGGCCGCATCGGTTGCGGGATCGGTTCGTTGCTCTGCGCGCCGGCCGTTGCCGCCGCAGCAAAAAAGCCACCGGCAGCGGTTGCCGCCAATATGGTACGTCGCGTGATATCGTCCATAATTTTTCACTCCTCGAGTAAAATCGAGATGTTCATTCTGCTGCGCTCGCCGAAGGCTGTCCGTGGCGGTCTTGGCTTGCGAGTTGTCGGGCAAGCCAGAGATCGTGATGCTCCCTGGCCCAGTTGAGATCGACTTCGCCGCTGCCCATGGCCTCGAACGCCCCCTCCATGCCGAGCGTGCCGATATAGATGTGGGCCAGGATCAGAGCGACGAATAAAATCGCCACGACGGCGTGCGCCACCTGGGCGAGCTGCATGTCGGCGATATCGGTTCCGTAGAAGGGAAACAGCAGCAGAAGGCCCGAGACCGAGACAACGGCGCCGGCCGCAATGGATAGCCAGTAAACGAGCTTCTCGCCCAGATTGAAGCGTCCGGCGGGCGCATGTTTGCCCTTGATGAAACCACCGCCTTGCTTGAGCCAGTCGATATCAACCCTTTCCGGAAGATTGTCCCTGAAAAAGATCACCGCGATCACGACGAGCCCGGCCATGAAGGAAAAGCTGGTGAAGTTATGCAAATACTTCGCGACCTCGGATATTTCCGAAAACGCGTCCGCGCCGACGACCGGCAAAAGCACAATCTTGCCGAAAGTGATATTGAGGCCGGTAAGGCCGAGAATGACGAACGACACCGCCGTCAGCCAATGCGAAAAACGCTCAAAGGCCTTGAAGCGGAGGATTTTCTGTCCCGAGCGCCCCGCTGCAATCCGGATCCGCCCTAAAATCATGTAGGCCAATCCGAGTAGCGCAATGGTGCCCGATATCACGATCGCGCCGCCCCAATGCAGCAGTACCTCGTGGAAATAATCCCAGGTCCGTCCCGCCGGCTGGATCAGTACGGCCGCCCTGGTATCGGGAATGTCGATGCGGCCCTCGACACGCGGCACTTGCTTCAGCAGGGTCCGTTCATCGACGCCGCTTGCGGTCGGATCGGGCGCGCCATCGGGGCCGAGCTTCTGTGCCACCGCAGGGGCTGAAGCCATAATCCCGACCAGCATCATGGCGAAGGTCGCGAGGCGGATGTGCGCAAGAAGCGTCATGACGATCACCGTCCTTTCATGCTCCGATGATCTGTCACGGTTTGCCCGTCAGACCTCGATACCCTCATGATACGCCGTCAGCCAGCCCCACGCGCCGGAACCATAGCCGCGTTTCAATACGCGCTCCTTGTAGATCTCGGCGATGATATCGCCATCGCCCGCGAGCAACGACTTGGTGGAGCACATCTCGGCGCATAGCGGCAGCTTGCCTTCGCCGAACCGGTTCGAGCCGTATTTCGCATATTCCTCAGCGCTGCCGGAAGGCTCATCGCCGCCACCACCGGCACAATAGGTGCACTTGTCCATCTTGCCGCGCGAACCGAAATTGCCGACCCGCGGGTATTGCGGCGCCCCGAACGGGCAGGCATAGAAGCAATAGCCGCAGCCGATGCACAAATCCTTCGAATGCAGCACGATACCGTCTTCGGTCGGATAGATGCAGCTGACCGGGCAAACGGCCGCACAGGGCGGATCGGTGCAATGCATGCAGGCCATCGATACCGAGCGCTCGCCAGGCTTGCCGTCGTTGATGGTAACGACGCGGCGGCGGTTGATACCCCAAGGCACCTCGTTCTCGTTCTTGCAGGCTGTGACGCAGGCGTTGCAGTCGATGCATCGGTCCGCGTCGCAAAGGAATTTCATGCGCGCCATCGCGTCCGCCCTCTCACGCTGCCCTGATCTGGCAAAGGGTCGCCTTCGGCTCCTGCATGCCGGTCGCAGGGTCATAGCCGTAGGTCGTAAGCGTGTTCACGCTCTCGCCAAGCACAATCGGATCGGCGCCTTTGGGATATTTGGCGCGCAGATCGGCCCCTTCGTACCAGCCGGCGAAATGAAACGGCATCCAGGCAAGGCCCTTGCCTACCCTCTCGGTCACGAGCGCTTTCATGCGAGTCTTTGACGCACTCTCGGCTCCGGTCACCCAGACCCATCCGCCGTCCTGGATGCCACGCTCCGCCGCATCCGCGGGATTAATTTCGACATACATGTGCTGCTTCAACTCGGCGAGCCACTTGTTGGAACGCGTCTCCTCGCCGCCGCCTTCATATTCCACAAGCCTGCCGGAGCTGAGAATGAGCGGGAACTGCTTGGCGATGCCCCTGTCGACCGCGGCCTTCTGCACGGAAAAGCCGATGTTGGGTACCCGGAACTGCTGGGCGTCCGGCAAAGTCGGATAATCGGCGACGAGGTCCGGGCGTGGGGTATAGATCGGTTCGCGGTAGACGGGAACTGGGTCGGGCAGATTCCAGGCGATCATGCGCGCCTTGCCGTTACCATAGGGCGAACAGCCGTGCTCGATCGCCACGCGCTGGATGCCGCCGGAAAGGTCGAGCGACCACGACACGGCATCGGGATTGGCGGAATTCACGCGCTGGATGATCTCCATTTCCTGCGCCGTGAGGTCCTTGTCCCAGCCGAGCTTCTTGAGCACCGCCAAGGTGAACTCGGGATATCCGTCCTTGATTTCGGAGCCGGCCGAATAGGAGCCCTCGGCGAGAAGGTTATCGTGCTCCTCCTTTTCGACCTCCTGCCCGTTTTCCATCACCTTGCGCTTGACGACGCGTTCGACGCCAAACCGGGCGCGGAACGTGGCACCGCCCTCCTTCACCGGCAGATTGGTGTTGTAGAGGATCGGCGTACCGGGATGCCTGAACTCCGGCGTTCCCCAGCATGGCCATGGCAGGCCGTAATAGTCGCCGCCGACTTCCGGGTCATCCTTCGGCGCCCGCAGGGTGACTAGGTCGAACTTGGCCTGGTTCTTCATGTGGGCCTTGAGCCGTTCGGGCGATTGCCCGCAATATCCGGTCGACCAGCCGCCGCGATTGATCTCCCGCAGGATATCCTCCGCCGATACCGAGTTGTTCTCAACCTTGATGTTCTTGAACATCGCCTCGGCGAAACCGAATTTCCTGGCGAACAAATACATCGTGTCGTAGTCGTTTTTGGATTCGAAAACCGGCTCCACGATCTTCTCGCCCCACTGCAGCGAGCGGTTCGAGGCGGTCCGCGAGCCATCCATCTCGAAACTGGTGCAGGCCGGCAAAAGGTAGGTGCCGTTCTTGCGCTCGGACAGCACCGACCACGCCGTCGGATAGGGATCGCAGACCACCAGCAATTCGAGCTTCTCGATGCCCCGCACCGCTTCCGGCATCCGGGTAATCGTATTGACGCCATGTCCCATGATGAACATCGCCTGCACGCTATCGGGCTGGCTGACCTGATCCCTTGGCAGCAAGGTCGCATCGAACCAGCGCGTGCTCGGAATGCCCGGCGTTTCCATCAGTTTCTGGTTCGGGAAGCGGGATCTCATCCACTCGTAATCCACTTCCCACACCCGGCACCAATGCCGCCAAGCCTCTTCGGCAAGCCCGTAATAAAGCGGCAGCGTCGTCACATCGAGGCCGAGATCGGTGGCGCCCTGCACATTGGTGTGGCCGCGAAAGATATTGGCACCGCCTCCGGCGTATCCGACATTTCCGGTGGCCAACAGCAGAATGCAGCTGGCACGGACATTCGCCGTTCCGGTCGCAAACTGGGTCTGTCCCATGGCCCAGATCAGCGTCGCCGGCTTTTCCTTGGCG
>NZ_JBEKXH010000189.1:0-11866 GCF_049512235.1 Bradyrhizobium sp. | reverse complement strand
TTGACGTTGACCGTGAATCCCTTGGCCTTGGCGGCCTTGATCGCGGAGACGGCGCGGTCGAACACGCCCTTCTGCGACACGGCCTTGTCGTGATGCTCCTTCAGGCCGTCGAGATGCACCGAGAAGAACAGATAGGGCGACGGCTCGAACAGATCGAGCTTCTTCTCCAGCAGCAGTGCGTTGGTGCACAGCGAGACGAACTTCTTGCGCGCGACCAGGCCGCGCACGATCTCGCCGATCTCCTTGTGGATCAGCGGCTCGCCGCCGGGAATGGCCACCATCGGTGCGCCGCATTCATCGGCCGCGTCCCAGCATTCCTGCGCCGACATGCGGCGATTGAGGATCGCGTCCGGATAGTCGATCTTGCCGCAGCCGACGCAAGCGAGGTTGCAGCGAAACAGCGGCTCCAGCATCAGCACCAGCGGATAACGTTTCCGGCCCAGCAGCTTCTGCTTCATCAGATAGCCGCCGATACGCATTTCCTTGAAGAACGGTATTGCCATTACAGGTTTCTTTCTGGACTTAAGTAGAGAAATGGATCAGCCCGCCGTCAACTCGGCCGGAAGCCGAAATTCGATGTTTTCCTCTCGGCCAGGCAGCACCGACACTGCCACCGGCCCGATTCGTCTTAGCGCCTCGATCACGTCATCAACCAGAACCTCGGGCGCCGAGGCGCCGGCGGTGATGCCGACGGCCTTGGCGTCCTGCAGCCAATCCGGGTTCAGTTCGCTGCCATCGGCAATGAGATAGCTCGGAATGCCGACCTCGGTGCCGATTTCACGAAGCCGGTTCGAGTTGGAACTATTAGCCGCCCCCACCACCAGAATAACATCCACGAGTTTGCTGAGGTCCCTTACCGCGGATTGGCGGTTCTGTGTCGCATAGCAGATATCCCGAATGTCCGGGCCTTGAATATCCGTAAAGCGCTCTTCCAGCGCGGCGATGATGTCCTTGGTGTCATCCACGCTGAGCGTGGTCTGGGTGATGTAGGCCACCGGCGTGTCCGCAGGCATCGTCAAGGCCGCCACATCTTCGACATTTTGGACCAGCAACACCGGACCGGGAATCTGACCCATGGTCCCCTCGACCTCGGGGTGCCCGGCATGACCGATCAGGATCAGCGCCCGGCCTTTCGACACATAGCGCTTGCCCTGGTTGTGAACCTTCGTCACCAGGGGGCAGGTGGCGTTGAGAACCGGCAGGCCGCGCGCCGCGGCTTCCTCCTCCACGCTCCTCGCCACGCCATGGGCGCTGAATACCGTGACGGCGCGCGGGGGTACTTCCGACAAATCCTCGACGAAGATGGCGCCTTTGTTTTTCAGGCTTTCGACCACGTATTTATTGTGGACGATCTCGTGGCGCACATAGACCGGCGGGCCGTAGGTCTCAAGCGCGCGCTCAACGATTTCGATCGCCCGCACGACGCCCGCGCAAAACCCGCGGGGCTGCGCGAGATACACTTCCATGGGTTGCCCCTTACGCAAGTTGCACCAAACTCATTTTACATCCCCATCCAGCGCGGACATCCACCCAGAGTGGACATCTGCAATAACCACACCACACCAAATTCCCAACCGTCCTCTGGCCAAGCCCACGGATGCCCCCGGGGGCTTTGTGTCAAAAAACGATCGGCTAGGAAAGGCGGATTGCGAAACGGCGAGCCATAGACGAAGCCTCTAGCCCCGGTCAAGGTATCATGGTACAGGAATGCACGAAATCTGGCGAACAGCCATTGCGCCTCGCAAGTTCGTCACTTTACCCAGATCGATCAGAGCTATACCAATCCCGGCCAGATCAGCCTTGAGCGCGGTTTCGTGACGTTTCACGCGTTTTCCCGGTGCCCTGAAGTATAAAAACCTCAAAAACAGTGTCGGATCAGCTTTCGGAACTCCGGTAGATGGCGGGCGTTTCGGGCACGCCGAGAACATGAGAAAGAATAGATGTGCTGACAAGTACCGTTGTATCGATTGTCAAAGCTTGCACGCGGTTTGCCTTTCTCACGGTCCTGATCGCGCTTACCCTTGCGACAGCGGCAGGTTTCTACACGGCCCGGCATTTCACCATCAATACGGATATCAATACGCTGATCTCGCCGGATCTGGATTGGCGCAAGCGCGATAATCAATTCGACACGGCATTCGATCGGGACAGCACGATTTTGGCCGTGGTGGAGGCACCGACGCCGGAATTGACCAGCGCGGCGAGTGCCGCGCTGGAGAAGAAATTGTCACCTGATACCGTGCATTTTGCATCAGTTCAGCCGCTCGGCTCCGGAGAATTTTTTGACAAAAACGGCTTGCTGTTCCTGCCCGTAGACGAGGTCGGCCGGTTGACGGAGCAGTTTGCATCCGCCGCGCCGCTGATCGAAATCATGGCCGGCGATCCCAGCATACGCGGGTTGACCGGCGCGTTGGAAACCGGCCTCGCCGGCATCAAGCGCGGAGAATTCAAGCTGGACAGCACCGATCGGCCCTTCAACCTGATTGCCCAGACCGTCGAGAAGGTGGTGACCACGGGGTCCGCCACGTTCTCCTGGCGGGAGCTTGTCAGCGATACGCCGTTGACACCAGCCGATCGGCGCGCCTTCATCGAGTTCAAGCCGATCCTCGACTTCAATGCGCTGGAGCCAGGAAAGGATGCGACCGATGCCATCAGGCAGGCGGCGAGAGATCTCGATTTCGCGGGTAAATATGGCGCCCGCGTACGGCTGACCGGGCCGGTTCCGATCGCCAACGAGGAATTTGCGACCGTTCAGGATGGCGCCGTGGTCAACGGCATCGGCACTGTGCTCGTGGTACTGTTTATTCTGTGGATGGCCTTGCGTTCGCCGAAGATCATCTCCGCGGTGTTCGCAAATCTCTTCATCGGCCTTTCCATCACGACAGCCCTGGGCCTGATGATGGTGGGCTCGCTGAATCTGCTGTCGATCGCGTTTGCCGTCCTGTTTATTGGATTGGGCGTGGATTTCGGCATTCAGTTCAGCGTTCGCTACCGGTCGGAGCGCTACAAGAGCAGCGATCTCGGGGCTGCGCTGCAGCAGGCGGCCGAGCGTTCCGCGGTCCCGCTGTCGCTGGCCGCGATGGCGACGGCGTCGGGCTTCCTCTCGTTCCTGCCGACCGACTATAAGGGCATTTCAGAACTCGGCGAGATCGCGGGTGTCGGCATGATCATAGCCTTTACCAGCAGCATCACCGTGCTGCCGGCATTGCTGAAGTTGCTCAACCCGCCCGGGGAAAAGGAGCCCGTCGGCTATGCATTCCTGGCCCCGGTCGACCATTTTCTCGAAAGGCACCGCGTTGCCATCATCGTCGGCACGCTTTTGATCGCAGTCGCCGGTCTGCCGTTGCTTTACTTCCTCAGATTCGACTTCAACCCGATCAATTTGCGCAGTCCCAAGGTGGAGTCGATCGCGACCTTTCTCGATTTGAGAAGTGATCCGAACACCGGTGCCAACGCCATCGACGTGATGACGAGCTCGGAAACCGACGCGAAGAGCATCGCGGCCCGTCTGGATCAGCTGCCTGAAGTGCTCCGCGTCATGTCGCTGGACAGTTTTGTCCCCGAAGACCAGCCGGCGAAATTGAAACTCATTGCCCAAGGCGCCAAGATTCTCAATCCCGCACTGAACCCGGACTCCATCGATCCCGCGCCGTCCGACGAGGAGAATGTCGATGCCTTGAAGGAAACGGCAGGGAGTTTGCGCAAGGCCGCCGGTGATGCGACGGGGCCGGGCGCGGTGGCTTCGCGGCGGCTGGCCGATGCCCTGTCCAAGCTCGCGGACTCCAATCAAGCCACGCGCGATAAGGCGCAGGCTATCTTCGTAACGCCGCTGACGTTGGTGCTCGACCAGCTCAAAACCTCGTTGCAGGCCCAGCCGGTCAGCCTCAAGACCCTGCCGGCCGGTCTGGTGCGTTCGTGGCAGACCAAGGACGGCCTGCAGCGGGTCGAGGCGCTGCCGCGCGGCGATCCCAATGACAATGATACGCTGCGCAGGTTTGCCAGCGCCGTTCTGGCCGCCGAGCCGAATGCCATTGGCGGACCGGTGTCCATCCTGAAGTCCGGCGATACCGTCGTCAGTGCCTTCATCCATGCCGGCATTTACGCGCTGCTCGTGATCGGCCTGCTGCTCTGGCTCGCCTTGCGGCGGATCACCGACGTGCTGCTGACGCTGGTGCCATTGTTGGTGGCGGGGACGGTAACGCTGGAAATCTGCGTGCTGATCGGGCTGCCGCTCAACTTCGCCAACATTGTCGCGCTGCCGCTGATGCTTGGTATCGGCGTCGCATTCAAGATCTACTACGTCACGGCATGGCGATCGGGGCGAACCAATCTGCTGCAGTCGAGCCTGACGCGCGCGATATTCTTCAGCGCAATGACGACGGCCACCGCGTTCGGAAGCCTCTGGCTATCCAGTCATCCGGGTACCGCTAGCATGGGCAAACTGTTGGCGCTCTCGCTGCTCACGACATTGGCAGCGGTGTTACTGTTTCAGCCGGCGTTAATGGGTAAACCCCGCGATATCGGGGAGTAGACAGATATCGCCGACCGAATCGCCCGGCTTGGCCGTGGTCGGCTGCTTTTGACCTGATGTCTTGGCGAAGGGGTTGGCGGCCCCGACGGTCTTTGGCGTGGTGGTCTTGGTGGGCTTGGGTCCCCGTGTCAGGCTGCTGGCGGGGCTTGCGGGAATCGGGCCCTCGACGCGCGTCCAGGTTTCGCCGCCGCACAGAAAGCCCAGCACACAACCTTGAATCTCCATATGGTCGGGATCCACCGGTTTGATTGTCGAACTGTAGGTTTGTCCGTCCTTGCCGTTATAGACTTGGCCTTCCCACTGATCCACGCCCGGCTTCTTCTGCATGTTGAGCAGGATTGGCATTCCCAGGGTCGGCCTGTTCTGTTTTGAGACATCGGGGTTGTGGCTGTCGCGACCTCCGGGGTCCCGCTCCCAGGAAACGGCGCCCCACATGCTGCCATTGCACTGTTGAACACGGATGTTCGCTACCCCGTCCGCCACCCTCCAGTCGCCGGTGGGATCCAGCGCCAGGGCCGGCACAAGTCCTGTCGCCAAAAATATTCCGGAGTATGCTATAATGCGTATAACGTTTTGAGGGCGGTGCAACATGGCTTGAACCTGTGCTTAAGATATGTGAAGGGCAAAACGCCGCATTGAGCGTTTTCAGTTGACGTGATGGCCATCAACCCAGCTATGTAGCCAATGCTATATTCGAATCTAGACGTTTCCGAGATGTTTGTGGACCGCCAGTCGCAGCGCAGTTCCATGCATGCGCGCCACTTAAATGAGCAGCTGGTCCGGGTCCTCAAGACCATAGGCTACGATGTCGGCTTTCAGAAAGGGCAGGGCCAGTACCTGTTCGATCGGGACGGCGTGCGCTATCTCGATTTGCTGAGCGGTTTTGGCGTTTTTGCCATTGGCCGCAACCATCCGGCGTTGCGCGCGGCACTGAAAAGCGTACTCGACAGCGACCTGCCCAACCTCGTGCAACTCGATGTTTCGACGCTGGCTGGCGTGCTGGCGGAGCGGCTGCTGAAATACGTGCCCTATCTGGACAAGGTCTTTTTTGCCAATTCCGGGGCAGAATGTGTTGAAGCTGCGATCAAATTTGCCCGCGGCGCCACCGGCCGGCCGGGTATCGTCTACTGCGCCCATGCCTTCCACGGATTGTCCTATGGCGCGCTGTCGCTCACCGACGATGCCAACTTCCGGGCCGGCTTTCAGCCGCTGCTGCCCGGATGCACGTCGATTGCCTTCAACGATCTCGCCGCGCTGGAGCAGGCGCTGTCGTCGCGCCAGGTTGCCGCCTTTATCTTCGAGCCGATCCAGGGCAAGGGCGTCAACATGCCCACCGACGAATTCCTGCCGGGTGCGGCGGCGCTGTGCCGCAAGTACGGCACCCTGCTGGTCGCCGACGAGATTCAGACCGGGATGGGACGAACCGGCCGGTTTCTCGCGGTCGAGCACTGGAATGTCGAACCCGACATGGTGCTGCTCTCCAAGGCGCTGTCGGGAGGCCATGTTCCCGTCGGCGCCTTGCTCACCCGCAAGAGTGTCTTCGACAAGATCTTCAATCAGATGGATCGCGCGGTGGTGCACGGCTCCACCTTTGCCAAAAACGATCTGGCGATGGCGGCCGGTATCGCAACCCTCGAGGTGCTGGAGTCCGAAAAACTGATCGAGGCGGCGGCCAAACGCGGCGCCGAGCTGCGGTTGGCGCTGACCCGGATGGTTCCCGGCTATGAACTCCTGAAGGAGGTTCGCGGCAAGGGGCTGATGATCGGGGTCGAGTTCGGCCCGCCAAATTCGCTGCGGCTGAAGGCGTCATGGAACGTCCTCGAAACCGCCAACAAGGGTCTGTTCTGCCAGCTCATCACGGTGCCGTTGTTCAAGGATCACAAAATCCTGACCCAGGTTTCCGGCCACGGCAGTCATACCATCAAGCTGCTGCCGCCGCTGACCATCACCGAGCAGGATTGCAACTGGATCGAGACGGCGTTCGATACCGTCATCGCCTCCAGCCACAAGGTTCCCGGCGCGATCTGGTCGCTGGGCAAGACGCTGGTCGATAACGCCGTGCGCAAATCGGCATGATCGGGCCCACGGCGTCGCTTGTCCCGAGCGCACGATAAAGCGAAAGCTCAATCGCATTGGCCTGGCATCGCATTGGCCTAGGCCTGTGGTGCCGGTCCGCAACGCGGTCTGGAATTTTCGGCGAGTTCATCGCGCATCCTCCAGGATCATCGCGGCGCCCTTTTCGGCAATCATCGCGGTCGGCGTGTTGGTATTGCCGGAGGTGATCGTCGGCATGATGGAGGCGTCGACGACGCGAAGTCCGGCAACGCCAAAAAACCGCAGCCGCTGGTCGACCACCGCCATCGGATCATCCACCGTGCCCATCTTCGCGGTGCCGACGGGGTGAAAAATCGTGGTGCCGATATCGCCGGCGGCCTTCGCCAGCGATGCATCGTCGTCGCCGACCGATGGACCCGGCAGGAATTCTCGGGGGTGAAATTGCTTGAGCGCCGGCTGCGCCATCAGCCGCCGGGTGGCACGAATGGCGTCGGCGGCGACCTCGCGGTCTGCCACGGTTGACAGATAGTTCGGCGCGATTTCGGGCGCGGCATCTGCTTGACCGAATCGAATGCGCACCGTGCCGCGCGAGGTCGGCTGCAGATTGCAGGCGCTCACCGTGATCGCCGGGAAGCGGTGCAGGGGATCGCCGAACTTGTCGAGCGATAGCGGCTGGACGTGGAACTGGATATTGGCGCGCTCGCGATGCGGATCCGAACGCGTGAAAATCCCGAGCTGCGACGGCGCCATGGTCAGCGGCCCGCGCCGGCGCAAGGCATAATCCAGTCCCATCAGGCCGCGCCTGAAAAGCGAATGGTAAGTCTCATTCAGCGTGCGTACGCCATCGACCTGGTAGATGGCGCGTTGCTGCAGATGGTCCTGCAGGTTGCGCCCGACCCCTTGGCGGTCCAGGACGCATCCGATCCCGAGCGGCGCCAGCCATTGCGCCGGGCCGATGCCGCTGCGATGCAGCACCTGGATCGATCCGATCGAGCCGGCGCACAGGATCACTTCGGCCTGGCCGCGGGCCTCGACGACCTCGCCGCCTTTGACAAAGCGCACGCCAACGGCGCGGCGGCTCTCGACCATCAGGCGATCGACCAGCACGTCCGTTTCGAGCCGCAGATTGGGGCGCTTCAAGGCCGGCTTCAGAAAACCTCGCGCCGCCGACCAGCGGCGTCCGCGCTTCTGGTTGACATGAAAATAACCAACGCCCTCATTGTCGCCGGTGTTGAAATCCGCAAGTTTCGGAATCCCCATTTCTTCCGCGGCGTCGCCGACTGCATCCAGCACGGCCCAGGACAGCCGGGGCGCTTCGATGCGCCAGCCGCCGCCGCTGCCATGATGCTCGCTTTCGCCCAGAAAATGATCCTCGAGCCGCCGGAACGCGGGTTTTACATCATCCCAGGCCCAGCCGGAGAGGCCGAGCTGGCGCCAGTGGTCGTAGTCGGCGGCCTGTCCGCGCATCGAGATCATGGCGTTGATGGCGGAACAGCCGCCGATCACCTTGCCGCGCGGATAGCTCAGCGCGCGGCCGTTGAGACCGGGCTCGGGCTCGGTTTTGAACATCCAGTCCGAACGCGGATTGCCGATCGCAAAGAGGTAGCCGACCGGGATGTGAAACCAGATCCAGTTGTCGTTGCCGCCGGCCTCCAGGATCAGCACGCGGTTGGCCGGATCCGCCGACAGTCGGTTGGCGACGATGCAGCCGGCGGTGCCCGCGCCGACGACGATATAGTCGAAATCACCTTCGAGCCTTTTCGCCATTTTTGAATTTCCGCCCCGGTTCAGGATTTCTCGTCAATGCCCGGCTTTATGATGGGCAAGCAGGTCTCCCCTGAGCTTTATTCAGGCAGACGCGGCGCGACGGCACAAGCCTGCCCTGCCGTCAGGTCCAACCCCGGCGCAGGAGTGTTGGGTGGGTCGGGGCTTGCATGCTAGACAGGGCTGGACACTTAACTGGACCGAGACCTTCGATATGCCCATCCTCAATCGCGTCGCCGATCTGCAACCCGATATCCAGGCCTGGCGCCGCGATATCCACGAAAATCCCGAATTGCTCTACGACGTGCACCGCACTGCAGCATTTGTGGCGGACCGTTTGCGGGAATTCGGCTGCGACGAAGTAGCGACCGGTCTTGGCCGCACCGGCGTGGTCGGCGTCATCAAGGGCCGCAAACCCCCGGGCGATGGCGATATCAGGGTGGTCGGGCTGCGGGCCGACATGGATGCGTTGCCGATCCAGGAAGCCACCAATCTGGCTTATGCCTCGAAAACCCCGGGCAAGATGCACGCCTGCGGCCATGACGGCCACACCGCGATGCTGCTCGGCGCCGCCCGCTATCTGGCCGAGACGCGGAATTTCGCCGGCGATGCGGTCCTGATCTTTCAGCCCGCGGAAGAGGGCGGCGGCGGCGCCGCGGCAATGATCCGGGACGGGCTGATGGACCGTTTTGCCATCGACCAGGTTTACGGCATGCATAATGGACCGGGATTCCCGATCGGCACGTTCGCGATCCGCACTGGCCCGATCATGGCGGCAACCGATTCCATCGATATCCGGATCGAGGGGCTTGGCGGGCACGCCGCGCGGCCGCACAAATGCATCGATTCCGTTCTGGTCGGAGCCCAGCTGATCACGGCTTTGCAGTCGATCGTGTCGCGCAGCGTCGATCCCCTGGAATCGGCAGTCATCTCGATCTGCGAATTCCACGCCGGCAATGCCCGCAACGTGATCCCGCAAACCGCCGAGCTCAGAGGCACGGTGCGGACGCTGACGGCGGAAGTTCGGGAACTGGTCGAGAAGCGGGTGCACGAGGTCATAGCCGGCGTGGCGCAGATCACGGGTGCGAAGATCGATCTGGTCTACGAACGCGGCTATCCGGTGACGGTCAACCATGCCCCGCAGACCGATGTCGCGACCAGGGTGGCCAGGGAAGTGGCCGGCGACGGCAACGTTCATGAGATGCCGCCGCTGATGGGCGCGGAGGATTTTTCCTACATGCTGCAGGCGCGGCCGGGCGCGTTCATTTTCTGCGGCAATGGCAACAGCGCAGGCCTGCACCATCCGGCCTACAATTTCGACGACGAGGCGATCGTATTCGGCACCTCGTACTGGATCAGGCTGGTCGAGAACACGCTGGCGGCGTGAGGGCCGCTTTCCCCCCGGGTCAAATGACCTGCCGCTCGCACGGCGAACCTCATGATGCCAGAGGCTTATTCATGATCTCAACTATAAGGCGCCGTGCGAAAAAAGACTACTTTTCGTAACGCCGACATTCGCCTATATTTCCATGGCATGACAAATGACAGCTTCGAGGCCGGGCCTCACCGCAGCGATGGGTGCTCCAAATTCGAGAGCTACCGAAGGGCTGTTCAGCAAGAGCTCGATGCCTTCGAGCGGCGGGAGCGCGCGCGGATTTCGCAAGATCGAAATGATCGAGCGCGGCAACTGGCGGCCCGTTTTAGATTGCAGGTTTTGGCTTCGCTCGCATCGGCATAGCAAGACCCGCGCCGATGGTGCGGGCATTATCATTTCGACAGCGTGAGGCGGCCGAGCGCCGCGGCCTACAGAATGCTGGAAAACATCAGGTACAGAAGACCAGAGATGATCATCGCGGCCGGCAGCGTCAGCACCCAGGCCAGCGCGATGTTGCGGATCGTCGACCATTGCAGCCCGGATCCGCTGGCGGCCATGGTGCCGGCGATGCCGGACGACAGCACATGGGTGGTCGAAACCGGCAGTCCGTAGCCGTCGGCGGCCGCGATGGTCGCAGCCGCCGTGATTTCGGCGCAGGCGCCCTGCGCGTAGGTCAGATGGGTCTTGCCGATCTTCTCGCCCACGGTAACGACGATGCGTTTCCAGCCGATCATGGTGCCGAGGCCGAGCGCGATCGCGACCGCGATCTTCACCCAGGTCGGGATGAACTTGGTCGCGCTGTCGAGCGAGCCTTTGTATTTGTTGAGCGTCGCGATCTCGTCGCCGCTGAGTTCGCTTTCCTTGTCCTTCATGAGGAAGCGAATGGCCTCGGAAACCAGGTACATGTCGTTGCGGGTGTTGCCGACGGCGTCAGCTGGGAATTTCGCCAGCGTGCCGTATTGGGTCACCTGGTTGCTGATGTCGCGCACCAGCACTGCCAGCGACGGGAAGGTTCCCTCGTTGATCTGGCGCTGCGCGACGTAGTTCGTCACGGCCGGCCGCGGATTGCCCAGAACGTTGAAACCGGCGCCCTTATTTTCAATAACCTTGCTGGCCGCCGCCGAGTTCACGTTGAACAGCTCGATCTGGCTCTCGGGCAGTGAGCGATTCAGCGCGTAGGCGGTCGGCACCGTACCGATCAGAATGAGCATGATCAGCCCCATGCCCTTTTGGCCGTCGTTAGAGCCATGGAAGAAGCTGACCAGGGTGCAGGTCAGGATCAGGATGCCGCGGATCCACCACGGCGGCGGCTGGTCGCCCACGGGTTCGCCGAACAAGGCCGGGGTCGCGTGCTGCAACGCGGTCTTGAGGGCAAACAGCAGCAGCGCCGCCAACGCGAAGCCGAACAAAGGTGACAGCAGCAGCGCCTTGCCGATATTGGCGGCCTGCGACCAGTCCACGCCGGAGGTGCCGTCGCGGCCGCGCAGCAGCGCGTTGGTGATGCCGACGCCCATGATCGATCCGATCAGGGTATGGGAGCTCGACGCCGGCAGGCCGAAATACCAGGTGCCGACATTCCAGATGATCGCCGCGATCAAAAGCGCGAACACCATGGCAAAGCCGGCGCCGCTGCCGACCTGAAGTATCAACTCGACCGGCAGCAGCGACACGATGCCGAAGGCGACCGCACCGGTCGATAGCAGGACGCCGAACAGGTTGAACATCCCCGACCACACCACGGCGATGTGCGCGGGCAGGGAGCGGGTATAGATCACGGTGGCCACCGCATTGGCGGTGTCATGAAAGCCATTGACGAATTCGAAGCCGAGCGCGATCAGCAGCGCGACAAAGAGCAGGAGGTACGGCAGGTAGTCCGTTACCTTGGTGCCGGTCGCGTCGACATCGTCGTAGATGCTGTAGGCCACGAACAGCAGCGCCGCTGCGACCACGCCCATGTAGATAATGCCGGTCAGCGGATGAAAGCCGCCATCGAGGTTCGGTCCCCTGCGGGCGGGCTCAATCGAGCCGGGTAAGGCAACATCGCTCATGGGTAGGTCTCCCCTGAATTCCCAGATCAACGGAGTTTGCGTGACGCATGTGACACTATGGTGAAAGGACAGGGGCGACGAGACTTTGTCCTC
>NZ_JBEKXH010000188.1:0-11958 GCF_049512235.1 Bradyrhizobium sp. | reverse complement strand
AGCGACAAATGCCGACGGTCAGGCAAACTGAGAGATTTTCAGCCTGGCTGAAAGCTCTCCGCGACGTGCGGGGAAGGACAAAGATCCTTGCGCGGGTCCAGCGCCTGGAGGAGGGCAACGCCGGCGATGTGGCGCCGGTCGGGGATGGCGTGAGCGAGATGCGTATCCACTTCGGCCCGGGCTATCGCGTCTACTACGTCAACCGCGGTGGCGAGCTGATCCTGCTGCTTTGCGGCGGCGACAAGAGCAGCCAGCAACGCGATATCGAGGCGGCAAAGCAGCTTGCGCGAGAGGAAGATTAAACCATGCCAAAGACCACCGTGTTCGACGCGGCCGAATATCTCGACAGCCCAGAGATGATTGCGGAGTACCTCACCGAGGCGTTCGAGTCCGATGATGCGGCATTTATCGCCAAGGCGATCGGCACCGTCGCCCGTGTGCAGGGCATGGGTGCCGTCGCAGAGAGCGCCGGCGTGTCCCGTGAAAATCTTTACCGCGCGCTCAGTGGCGACACCAAGCCCGAATTTGAGACCATCCGGAAGGTCCTGGGTGCCCTCGGCGTGCAACTGGTGGCGAAGCCGCGGGCGGCGTAAGGCCAGCCGTCAGAACTATTGAATCGGATCTGCTTCTCCCCTCCCCCCGCGAAGCGTGCACTCTGAACGTCAGGAACAGTAACTTGTTGCCCTGAGATCTCTGAATATGCGGCCAATGAATCGGCATCGAAAGGCTTATATTTATCGCCTTGTTCGATGATGCGTCGCAATACCGCCTGTTGTAAGGGCGTCATGGCGGCCCATTGCGAATCGAATTCTTGCCAATATTGGTCTCGGACCACGAATGCCTGTTCGACCAGAGACGGTCGCGGCTCTTCCTCTCCGATCGATCCCATCGCGTATTCCCGGATCGCGGCTTGCAAAAGTTCGGGTCGAAACGCGACGACCTCAAACGACCGAACAACATCTTTCCTAACAAGTTGACGGTCATCTGCCAACCGGGTGTTTATGTAGTCCGTGTAGGCCTCAGCGAAGGAGCTCCCCAGCAAAGGAAAGTTCGTGATTGAGGCCCCGAAGAACGGCTGAGACCTTCCGAGCACAAGCGAAGCCAGTTTATCCCGATAAGATCCGGTAAAAACAAGTCCAAGTCGCACATTCGACGTATCGGTACCGACTGCGCCAATATTGAGCATGTCCCTTGCGGATTTCAGGCTGAACATTGCAGTAATGCCAGCTTGGCTTGTCAGCGCGTACTGTGCTTCGTCGATGATCAGAACGATTGGAAGTCCGGCACGTTTATCGAGATAGTCAAGAGCGTCGGCAATGGTCGCTCCGCCCGGTTTTCCAATCTTCTCGATATCGATCGCGAGCCAGGAACCAATGCCGATTTTTGACATCCCTGCGCTTCGCGCCAGTTTTAGAGCGCCTGCGTCATAATTTTGGATAGTCGACTTAATGCGTTCAGAAATAACCTCTCCAGGATCGCGGTCGCGATCCGCCCACAGGTCAACATAGACGGGGAGGACATCGCGTCCTTCCAGCTCAGGAATCAAGTCCGTCTTCAGAAACGTGCTTTTCCCGGTGCGACGTGGCGCAGCCAAGAACAGGCCGGAAGTTCCAGCAAGAGGATCTGTTCCGAGAGCTATGTCTGCCATGCGTCGCGCAAGCTCTTTTCGATGGAACACAAAGCTATTGGTCATTATATGCCTCAAATAGCAAGATAGACATAAATTATGGTATATTACATAAAATATCAACGAGTCCATCAAACTTGATCGCGCTTTGCCGTGTCCGGGTCACGGTGTCGAGCACAGCTTCGGGCAGTGGACCCATTCCATGGGTTCGGCCGCCGTAAACGGCAGTGACCCCGTGAGCATCTGGTAGAGCGTGACGCCGAGCGCGTAGAGGTCGCTGCGGGCGTCGATCGAGCGGTTCATGCGTCCGGTCTGCTCGGGCGCCATATAAGGAAGCGTGCCCGCAATCGACTCGGGTGGTGCGGGCACTTGCCGCTCGCGCGGCAGACGCGAAGCGATGCCGAAGCCGGTGAGCTTGATCTCTCCGGTCATGCCGTTAACCAGGATATTGGTCGGCCTGATGTCCTTGTGGACGAGACCGCGCCGGTGGACTCCGAAACCCGTCCGGTTCGGCGGTGACGTCGAAGTGGGCGGACCTGACGGATAGTCAGAGCCATAAAAGCTTCCTTTTCGAATTTTGCAATTGATTGCTGCAACGCAAAAGATAAGATCAATTGTTCGCTCGCGTTTGAGAGGCGCCTCGATGACTTCCGGTGACTTGGACTTGGTCGCTCGCGATGTCAGCGTCCAGTTCGAGGGCTTGAAAGCCTTGGCCAGGGTCACACTGGCCGTGAAGCGGGGACGCATCACCGGACTGATCGGCCCCAACGGCGCCGGGAAAACCACGCTCATCAATGTCTTGACCGGCTTTCTGCGGCCTGGCGCGGGAACTGTTGAACTGGAAGGTGAAGCGGTCAACGGCATTGCGGCTCACAAGCTGCGACGCAAGGGCGTGGCGCGCACTTTTCAATCAGGCCGCCTTTTTCGCGAGTTGCCGGTGGTGGACAACCTGGAGGTCACCGGCGTGGGCTTCGGCCTGACCCGGCGCGACGCGATCGCAGAGGCCGAGCGCGTAATGGACTGGCTCGGCATATCGCACCTTGCCGGTACAATCGCCGGCGCCCTGCCCTATACCGACGAGCGGCGCGTCGCCATCGGCCGGGCCATCATGTGCAATCCGCGCTATCTGCTGCTGGACGAGCCCGCCGCCGGCATGTCTGAACTTGAAAGCCACGATCTGGCGGCCATCATCAAACGGATTGCCGGGGAACTTGGAATCGGCGTGCTGCTGATCGAGCACAATATCGGTCTCGTGCTCGAACTGTGCGGTCGCATCTTCGTGCTCGACTCCGGCGAGATCATCGAAGCCGGTTCACCCGACCATATCCGCAACAGTGATGCGGTCCGGCATGCCTATATGGGAACGCAACGGGACGAGGTCATTTTAGCGCTTGCTGCTGCCGAGGCGGTCGCACCATGACATTGCTGGCCGTCGACGACCTCACGGTTCGCTATGGACGTTTGACAGCGTTGCGCGCCATCAGTCTGAAGATCGCCGAAGGCGAGATCCTGTTCGTGACGGGCCCCAATGGCGCCGGAAAGTCGACCTTGCTGAATGCGATCGCCGGCGTCGTGCCGCCGATCTCGGGATCCGTCACGATGGATGGCGCGGAGGTGAGGGGGGCTCCACCCGAGTCGATCGCGCGGCGGGGATTTTCGCTGGTGCCCGAGGGGCGCAACGTGTTTGGTGCGCTCAGCATCGAGGAGAATTTGAAGGTCGGAGCCGGCATGCGGAGCGACAGGCAGAAGGTTGCCGACGATCTTGAATCCGTCTACCGTGAATTCCCGATGTTGGCCGAGCGCCGCCACGCGCCAGCCGGCATGCTTTCTGGAGGTCAGCAGCAGATGCTCGTCATCGGCCGGGCGCTCATGACTTCGCCCCGCCTCATGGCTATCGACGAGCCATCGCTCGGACTTGCGCCCAAGATCATCGATCAGGTGTACGAAATCCTGATGCGGTTGCGAGCGCAGCGCAAGCTGACCCTGTTGATCGTCGAGCAAAGTTCGACGCGCGCCATGATGACCGGCGGGCGGATGATTCTCATGCGTGGCGGACGCATCGTGCTGGAGGGTGAGGCGGGTGACATGGTCAAGGACGAGCGCCTGAAGCAGGCGTATTTCGGCTTCGGAGACCATTGAAGATGACCGAAGTGCTGCAAATCGTCTTCGACGCGCTCAGTCTGGGTAGCCTTTACGCACTGGGCGCCCTCGGCATCGCGCTGATCTTCGGGGTGATGCGGCTGGTGAACTTCGCGCATGGCGATTTCATCGCCTTCTGCGTGTTCGCGATGCTGTGGCCGTCGATCAATGCGGCTGCCATCGTCTTCGCCGGCAACCTGCCATTCTACCTTCTCGTTCCGTTGCTGCTGCTTGTCGGAGCCGCGCTGTCGATGTTGTCGGAGGTGATCGTTTTTCACCGTTTCCGCAACACCAATCCGGCGACGATGATGATCGCTTCCTTTGCGCTGGGCTTTGCGATCCGGAATCTTTTGTTGATGCTTTATTCGAGCCGCCCGAAGTCGATCACGCTATGGCCGAGGCTCAGCCTGCCGGTCGAACTTTTCGGTGCCCGCATCCCGATGCTGCAGGTTGTCACGATCGCGATCACCTTGGCCGTCCTCGCCGCTCTTACGCTGTTCCTCAAACGGACGCGCTACGGTTTGGAGATGCGCGCTGCCGCGGATAACTTCACCATGGCCCGCATGCTCGGGGTGCGCGCTAATAGCGTCATTTTGCTGGCCTTTGCCATCAGCGGCATGCTGGCGGCGGCAATCGGGCTGATCCTGGCGACCAACTCCGGCACGGCGGATATCGGCATGGGCGCCAATGTGATGCTGATTGCCTTCATCGCCACGGTGATCGGTGGTCTGGGCAGCCTCCCGGGAGCCGTTGCCGCCGGTTTCCTGATCGGCGCCGCCAGCGTCGTGTTTCAGGCCACCCTGCCGCATGACGCCCGCGTCTTCCGCGATGCCTTTGTCTATGGCGCCGTGATCGTCGTCCTGCTGCTGCGCCCGCAAGGGTTGTTTGCACCCAAATCGGCCAAGCAGAGGGTGTGAGGCATGTCGCAACGTGCATCGGTTATGCGGCGAACGATTGTGATACCCCTCGTCCTGATCGTGGTGCTGCTCGCGATTGCGGCCTTGAGCTATCAATTCGGCAGCAGGGCCTTCAATCGCACCGTGGTCGAGATGTTCATCAACATCATGGTGGTCACAGGGCTTTACGTCTTCGTTGGCAATTCAGGCTTGTTGTCGTTCGGCCATATCAGTTTCATGTGCCTCGGCGCCTATATGACCGCTTGGCTCACCATTCCGCCCATGATGAAATCGGTCACACTCAAAGGCCTGCCCGCGTGGCTGCTACACACCCAGTTGCCGATGTGGGCCGCCACGCCGGTCTCGGGCGTGTTTGCGGCCCTGTTCGCACTCATTATTGGGCGCGTCATCATGGGCTTGTCGGGTATAGCGGCCTCGATCGCCACGTTCGGGTTGCTTGGCGTCGTCAATAACGTCTATTCGAACTGGGACTCGGTGACGGGCGGGCAAGGTTCGATCGTCGGTATCCCACCCACCATGAATGTCTGGGTCGGGTGGCTGGGTGCCGCAGCGGCCATCGTGATCGCTTATCTCTACTCGATTTCCCGCTCGGGCCTTGCGCTTCGCGCCACGCGGGACGAGGCAGTGGCCGCCAGCGCGTCCGGAATCGATATTGTCCGCGAGCGGTTGGTCGCCTTCGTCGTCAGCGCCTTCATCATCGGGCTCGCCGGCGCGCTCTACGCGCACTTCCTGAGCATCGTCAATCCGGGCTCGTTCTATCTGCGCACCACGTTCATCACCCTGTCTATGCTCGTGGTTGGCGGCATGTACAGCCTTAGTGGCGCCGTCGCCGGCGTGGTGGTGATTTCGGCGCTGATCGAGATGTTCCGCGACCTGGAAAGGGGCGTCACGCTCGGCGGTCTGACGATCGCGATCCCGAACGGCGTTCAGGAGATCGCGATCGGCATCATCACGATCGTCATACTGATGTTTCTGCCAAGCGGCCTCACCCGCAATCGGGAATTGTCCTGGAGCGGATGGCCGCTGCAACGGCGCCTGACCCCGCCGGTGCAAACTGCGTTAAGGAATTGACTGAAATCCTGTAGAGAAAACGGAGGACTAGCTGATGCGCTTCACGACACTACTAGGCATCCTGACCGCGGCAACCGCGCTGTGGAATACGCCGACACTCGCCGCCGACGAGATCGTCGTCGGCTTCGCTACCGCTGCATCTGGCTTCATGCAGGCCTATGACAAGCCGGCCCAGGATGCAGCCCTCATCCGCATCGACGAGATCAACAAGGCTGGTGGTCTGCTCGGCAAGAAGATCAAGGCCGTGTTTGCAGACACCAAGACCGATCAGGCCGAGGGCGCCAAGGCGGGTCTTGCGGTGCTCGATCAGGGTGCGGATTTGGTGGTCGTCTCGTGCGACTACGACTTCGGCGCTCCAGCGGCGCTGCAGGCACAAGCCGCCGGCAAGGTCTCCTTCTTCCTGTGCGCGGAGTCGATCAAGGCCGGCATCGCCGGCGTCGGTCCTTACTCGTTCTCCGCCTCGGTGCTGGCCGCGGTGCAGGGCGCGACCATGGCCGAATGGTCCTATACCAAGAAAAACGCCCGCAGCTTCTACCGGCTGCTCGACAGCTGGACCGTCTATAACAAGGGAATCTGCGACGGCTTCGACTGGGAGATGCCACATCTGAAGGACGCCGTGCTCGCCGGCAGCGACACCTTCAAGAACGATGACGCCTCGATCGCTTCCCAGATCACGCGCATCAAGAGCCTGCCGAAGGAACCCGATGCCATCATGCTCTGCACGATGATGCCCGGCGCCGTCTCCGCCATCAAGCAGATCCGGGCCGCCGGTATCAAGTCGATGATCCTCAACGGCTCGGGCGTCGATGGCAGTTATTGGCTGAGCGCCGTTCCGGATCTGTCCAACTTCTACGTACCGGTGCAGGGCTCGGTCTATGGCGACGACCCCAATCCGAAAGTCAACGAGTTCAACAAGAAGTACAAGGAAGTTACCGGTGGCGACCCTTCCAGCCAGTACGTCTATCCAGGGTATGTCATGATCGACCTCTGGGCCAAGGCCGTCGAGCGCGCCAAGACGACGGACGCCGCGCCGGTGGTGGCGGAGCTGGAGAAAATGACCAACGAGACCACGCTCTTCGGACCGCGCACCTTCAGCGCGGAACTGCACCATCAGAACCAGGGCCGCTACCTGATCGTCGATACCGAACATGGCAAGCCGAAAGTAGTCGATCAATGGACGATTTCGGAGAAGATCCCGGTCGACTATCTGGTGTCGAAGTAAGTCGGCAACATGCCGCCTCGGGCTCCCTGCGGAGCCTGCGGCGGCCTTTCTCTCGGCGGGGCAGAGCGCGAGGAAGTCGCGCGAATGTCCCGTACCGGGGATCTAGTGGTGATCTAGTTCTAGTGGACCGATTCCATGAAACCTATCATTTCAGGCTACGGGCATTGGCCTCTCACTCCCTCTCCCGCTCTTCGCGGGGGAGGGTGGGGTGGGGGCGCGGCATCGGCGGTGTTAGTTGCCTATGTAGCCGCGATACCCGATCGATGGATTTTCGCCCGGAGCTTCCCCCACCCCAGCCCTCCCCCGCGAAGTGCGGGAGAGGGAGCGCGGCATCGCAAGCTTCGATATGATCAGAACTTCGGAAACGCTGGTCTGGGGTCGGTTTGCGCATGCGCGCGCCAGTGCAGCGGCAGGTAATAAGGACGACAGGATATGGTCATCATCAATTGCGACATGGGCGAGGCCTTCGGCCTCTACAAGATGGGCGACGATGAGGGCCTGATGCCCCATATCGACGCCGCCAACGTGGCTTGCGGATTCCATGCCTCGGACTTCAATCACATGCGCAAGACCGTGCGCTTGGCCAAGCAGCATGGCGTCAAGGTCGGCGCCCATCCCTCGCTGCCCGATCTGCAGGGCTTTGGGCGGAGGGAGATGAAGATCGGCCGCGAAGAACTGACGAACTGCTTGCTCTACCAGATCGGTGCGCTGAAGGCGTTCCTGGACGCCGAAGACGTGGTGCTCAATCATATCAAGCCGCACGGCGCGCTCTATGGCATGGCGGCGCGGATGGAGGATATCGCCGAGGCTGTGGCTGATGCGGCCGAGGTCTACAAGGTGCCGCTGTTCGGCATGAAGGGCACGCTGCACGAGAGGGTGTATCGGCGCCGCGGTCATGCCTTCGTCGCCGAGTACTACGCCGATCTCGACTACAATGCCGAGGGTGGTCTCATCATCACGCGCGAACATGAGGCCAAGGATCCCGCCGATGCAGCGGCACGGTGCCTGAGAGCCTTGATCGAAGGCAAGACGCGCTCCGTGGCCGGGAATGACGTCACCGTGGGGGCCGACTCCATATGCATCCATTCCGACACACCCAATGCCGTCGCCATCACCGAGGCGGTTCGCGATGCAGTCCGTCCTTATCGCGCGGCGCGCTGATGCGCGGCCGGTCCCGGCCGAAACAATCAATGTACGAGGAATTCATGGCTAGACAGCAAATCTTTTCCCCCCTTCCAGGTATATTCTACCGCAAGCCGGCGCCGGACCAGCCCGCTTACAAATCCGACGGCGACACCATCGCGGAAGACGACACGATCGGCCTTATCGAGGTCATGAAGTCGTTCAACGAGGTGAAGGCAGGCGCAGCCGGCAAGATCGTCGGCTTCCTTGTCGAGAATGAGGATGCGGTGATGGCCGGTCAGCCGATCGCCGAGATCGACGTTTGAGGCATGCAAACTGTCCATGACGATCCATAAGCTCCTTATTGCCAATCGCGGCGAGATCGCTGTGCGCATCGTTCGCGCGGCGCGCGAGTTGGGCGTTGCGACCGTGCAGGTCTACAGCAAGCCCGACAAGGAGCAGCTTGCCGTTGAACTCGCTGACGAGTGCATCGAAATCGGACCTGCGCAGGCGTCGAAATCCTATCTCAATCGGGACGCGATCCTCGCCGCGGCCAAGGCCACCGGCGCCGACGCCATCCATCCGGGTTACGGATTTCTTGCCGAAAATGCCGATTTCGCCGCGGCGGTCGAGGCGGCGGGGCTCATCTTCGTGGGGCCGACGGCGCAGTCCATCCGCCTGATGGGCGACAAGGTCGCCGCCCGGGAAGCGGCGGCGGCGGCGGGCGTCCCCACCGTTCCGGGCAGCCGCGGCCGCCTGGAGTCTCCCGAGGCCGCGTTCGACTTGGTGAAGACGACCGGCTTTCCAGTGATGATCAAGGCAGCAGCGGGCGGCGGCGGCCGCGGTATCCGCATCGCGCGCTCGGCCGAGGAATTTCATCACCTGATGCCGCAGGCGCGGGCCGAGGCGCTGGCGGCCTTCGGCGACGGCGGGCTCTATGTCGAGAAGCTCATCGAAGGTGCGCGGCACATTGAGGTGCAGGTGCTGGGTGACGGCCAGGAGGTTATCCACTGCTTCGAGCGCGAGTGCTCGCTGCAGCGCCGCCGCCAGAAAGTCTGGGAGGAAGCGCCCTCGCCCTCGCTGACATCAGCCATTCGCGAGAAGCTCTGTTCGTCCGCGGTCGCGCTCGCCAAGGCGGTGCACTACCGCGGCGCCGGGACGCTCGAATATCTGTACGACGACCGCAGCCACGAATTTTACTTCCTGGAGATGAACACGCGCATCCAGGTCGAGCACCCGGTGACGGAGATGATCACCGGCATCGACCTGGTGCGCGAGATGATCCGGATCGCGGGCGGCGAACGCCTGCGGATCCGCCAGGATCAGGTGCGCATCAACGGCCACTCGATCGAGGTCCGTATCAACGCCGAGGATCCGGCGAAAGGTTTTTCGCCGAACCCGGGCACCGTGACTGCGCTCAGCGTGCCCGGTGGCAACGGGGTGCGTTTCGACAGCATGCTCTATGCCGGCTACACGGTGCCGCCGTTCTACGACAGCCTGCTCGGCAAGCTGATCGTCCACGACGAGGATCGCGCCAGTGCGATACGACGGCTCGATGGCGCCCTCGGTGAACTGAATGTCGAGGGCCTGGCGACGACCAAGCCCCTGCACCAGGCGCTTGCGCGCGACGCCGATGTGCAGGCCGGGCGCTTTCATACCGCCTGGCTCGAGCCATGGCTGGCATCGCATGCTGCAAGTCTTGCCGCACCAGCCTCAACAACCGGTGTGACGGCCGCAGCAGAGGCTGTTCCGGCAGTCCAGATCACTTCCACAACCGCAAGAGAATCCGCTCCGTCAGCAACAGGAGGCCAGTGACCCCATGCCAACTCGATTTTCCTTCGGCGGCGACGAGCACATCTTCGCCGAGGTGGATGAATCCATGTCGCTCGAGGCTTTCTTCAAGAGCCTCTTCATTACCAATGCGGTGCGCGACGCCAGGATCAAGGGCGTCACCGAGATCTGTCCGGCCAACGCCTCCTATCAGGTGAAGTTCGATCCGGATCTGATCAAGCCCGACGACATGCTCGCCGAACTGAAGCGGCTGGATTCGGCGGCCGAGAAGTCCGAGCCGGTGATCGCGACGCGGATCATCGAGATCCCCGTACTCTACAACGATCCCTGGACCCACGAGACGCTGATGCGCTTCCGCGAGCGTCATCAGGATCCCAGCGGAACCGATCTCGAATATGCGGCGCGCATCAACCATCTCGACGGCATAGACGCGTTCATCGCGGCGCATTCAAGCGCACCCTGGTTCGTCTCGATGGTCGGCTTTGTCGCCGGCCTGCCCTTCCTCTATCAGATGGTCGAACGCAAGCGGCAGATTCAGGCGCCGAAATATCTGCGCCCGCGAACCGATACCCCCAAGCTGACGGTCGGCCATGGCGGCTGCTTCAGCTGCATCTATTCGGTGCGCGGCGCCGGCGGCTACCAGATGTTCGGCATCACGCCGATGCCGATCTACGATCCCAATCAGAAAATCAGCTATCTCAGCGATTTCATGTGCCTGTTCAAACCGGGCGACATCGTGAAGTGGAAGCCGATCGACCGGGCGGCGTATGATGCCGCGGTCGCCGATGTCGAAGCGGGCCGTTTCGCGCCGATCATCCGCAATGTCTCGTTCTCGCTGACCGAGTTCAACCAGGACATCGACGGCTACAATCGTAAGCTCGAGGGGGTGCTCCATGGCCATTAAGGTTTTGAAGCCGGGTCTTGCGACCACCGTCCAGGATCTCGGGCGTCCCGGCTATTATCACATCGGCATCCCGCTGTCCGGCGGCATGGACCGGCATGCGCTCGCGGCCGCCAACCTGCTCGTGGGGAATGAGGAGGGCGCGGCGGTGCTTGAGGCTGTCTTCATGGGGCCGGAACTTGAGTTTAGCGATGACGCCATGGTCGCAGTCACGGGGGCCGAGCTGCCGCCCAGGCTCGATGGCGTTCCGCGCCAGACGTGGACCTCCTTCAAGGTGAAGCGCGGTCAAAAGCTTTCCTTCGATTTCCTGAAAAAGGGCGCGCGCGCCTACATTGCCGTCGCAGGCGGAATCGATGTGCCCATCGTTCTCGGCTCGCGCTCGACCTACGCGCTGGGCGCGCTTGGCGGCTTCAAGGGTCGAAAGCTCGAGGCCGGCGACGAGCTGCCGGTCGGTGCAGCTGCGAGCTCGGTCAAGGAGGGCCGCAACGTCGGCGAAGAATTGCGCGGCTTACCGATGGCGATGCCGACGGAGTTGCGCGTCATGCCCGGGCTTTACTGGCATCGCATCACCGATGCCGCTGGCCTTGGGTTCTTTTCGGATACCTGGAAGGTTGCTCCGGAAGCCGACCGGATCGGCTACCGCTTCAAGGGCGGCAAGCCGCTCGAGTTCGTGCCGCGTGAGCCACCATTCGGCGCGGGCTCCGATCCCTCCAACATCACCGATGCCTGCTATCCCTATGGCTCGATCCAGGTGCCCGGAGGCACGGAGCCGATCGTGCTGCATCGTGACGCGGTCTCAGGCGGTGGCTACTTCATGCTCGGCACGGTCATTTCGGCCGACATGGATCTGATCGGCCAGCTTCAGCCCAATATGCAGGTCAAGTTCGTCAAGGTCGAGATGGCTCAGGCGCTCGCGGCCCGCCACGCCCGTGCCGAGCTGCTGGCGAAGATCCGCTCGTCCCTGCAGTGATCGCCCTGATTTCACGGATGTGGCGGCGGATCGCGGTGAGGGAGTGCGGCGGCTGCATCTCCGCGCACGTTGGTCATCACCCGGCTTGACCGGGTGACCCAGTATTCCAGAGGATTCGCGATAAGCCGAGAAGCCGCGGCGTACTGGGTCGCCCGGTCAAGCCGGGCGATGACACTTCGGATGCCGCGAAAGACTAGT
>NZ_JBEKXH010000187.1:0-12537 GCF_049512235.1 Bradyrhizobium sp. | reverse complement strand
CCCTGCGCTGGCGCGTTCGGTGTCTTTGGGCGGCGGCCGTCCGGCCTGACCCGGGATCACGCGGCGTCCGAGCATGGCGGCGACCTCCTTCTGGAAATGCGCCGCGCCGAGAACAAGCAGCGGAATTTCTGATCCAGTAGTACTACCGAAGCTGTATCCCGAAAGTCGATGGCCCGACCGGCTAGATCTGGTGTTTCGGCGCTGTCAATAGCCCAAGTGAAAAATATTTCCGTTTCCTTTATGTTCGAATCGCGCTATAAGCGCGTCATCTTATCCCACACAGAGGGGCGTATCGCGATCGTCATGAAACGCGGGATGAGATGCGGTGGACGCGGCAGCGTTAGGCGTGCGACGGTTCGCAGGGCGGGGGGCGTTATGCCAAGCGTGAGCGAATACCTCGTAGGCTAGACGACGGCGCTGCAGCGTACGGGGAAAACGTGTGGTCCTGGCACCCAAAGCTGGTGTCAAGTCTTCGGAGGATGCGTTCGGCTCAACCGGGTCGGACACAACCTTAATCCGAAGGCGACGGTGGCAAGAGAGCTATCTCGCCGGGGTTGTGTGGGGAATGCCGGATGATCCGGTGCCTCGCTGTTACTCGTGTGCGTCGGCCGTTTTCTTGCACGCGAGGCCGCGGGTGCCTCTGGGCATCGCGGCATTCCCCGCGCCCTCTGTTATCTCGAGGGCGGGACGTTCCAGCAAAAGCCCGGGTGCATCGCACCGCGGGGCGTTTACGTGTGTCTGGATTTTGCTCGTCATGCCCGGGCTGACGGATTTCGTCATGCCCGGAAGACGTGGATGGCCGGGCCTCGCCCGGCCATGACGAAAATTGAAATGATGCTCGTGGCTGTTTGAAAAGTGAATCAGTTCGTAGGAAGGGCGTTGAAACAGGGCGCCCACAAGGGGCGCCCCTACGCCATATCGATCCGTAGGGGCGACCCTTGTGGTCGCCCTCTTTCGCCTACCCGATCGGCTTCAGCCCGGCCTCGATCTCGGCGCGGCGCGGCTCCAGGAAGGGCGGCAGCGCCAGTTTTTCGCCGAGCGTTTCCATCGGCTCGTCGGTGGCAAAACCGGGGCCGTCGGTCGCGATCTCGAACAGGATGCCGTTCGGCTCGCGGAAATAAAGGCTGCGAAAATAGAAGCGGTCGATCTCGCCGCTGTTGGGAATGCCGAGCTCACTCAGGCGCCGGGTCCAGGCATGGTATTGTTCCTCGTCGGGGGTGCGAAACGCGACGTGATGCACGCCGCCGGCACCCTGGCGGGCCGGCGGCGAATTCTTCTGCTCGACGACATGCAGTTCGGCGGCAGGGCCGCCCTCGCCCATCGCGAACACCTGAACCTGCGCGGGCGCATCCGGAGCGGCGTAATCGCGCACATGGCGCATGTTCATGACAGCGGTCAGCAGCATCGAGGTCCGCGCCAGATCGTGCACATCGAGCACGATCGGGCCGAGGCCGCGTATCTGGTGCTCCGATGGCACCGGACTCTTCTCCCATGGCGACGCCGAACCGGCCCCGCCGTCATCGACCAGCACCAGCCGCTGGCCTTCGCCATCCTCGAACGGCAGCGTCAGCCGGCCGTCGACTTCCACGATCTCGCCGGTGGGGCCGCCCGCTTGCTTCAGCCGGTCCCTCCAGTAACCGAGACTCTCTTCACCGGCGACGCGCAGTCCGGTGCGGGAAATGCTGTTGGTTCCGCGCTGCTCGGGGGCGGCGGGAAAATCGAAGAAGGTGAGGTCGGTGCCGGGATTGGCCCGGCCGTCGGCGTAGAACAGATGATAGGCGCTGACATCGTCCTGATTGACCGTCTTCTTGACCAGCCGCATGCCGAGCTGGCCGGTATAAAATGCCAGATTTTGCCGCGGTTTCGCGGAAATCGCGGTCAGATGGTGGATCCCCGTCAACTGCATCATGTGTTCCTCGCGCGTCATTCCGTTCACCTCACAAGAACCGGCGGGGCCGGTTTGGGACGCCGTGGGCATGATGTAGGATATGCGCCGAAGACGCGCCAGCGGCACGTTCGCCGCCTGTTTGCCGAAGCTTCGTGAAATTGTTGCGCAGGCACGCTATTGTCAGCCCATGAAAGTTTTGCTTTCGCCTGTCCTCGCCGCGGCGATGCTGATGGTCGCGGCCGACCCGGGCTCGCGCGCAGAGGCTCAGGCCGCGCCGGTCGAGTTGCGGATCCTGGCCATCAACGACTTCCACGGCAATTTGCGGCCGCCCGCCGGCGGGATCAGGATCGCAGATCCCGCCGACAAGACCAAAAAGATCGTGGTGCCGGCCGGCGGCGCCGAGAGCATGGCAACGCTGGTCAAAGAGCTCCGGCGGGGAACCGGCAATACGATCTTCGTCGCGGCCGGCGATTTGATCGGCGCCAGTCCATTGCTGTCGGCGATGTTTCATGACGAGCCGACGATCGAATCGCTGTCGATGATGGGGCTTGAGATCGCCTCGGTCGGCAATCACGAATTCGACGAAGGCAAGGACGAACTGCTGCGGATGCAGAATGGCGGCTGCCATCCGGTCGACAAATGCCAGGGACCGCATCCCTTTACGGGAGCCAGGTTCCACTACCTTGCGGCCTCGACCTTCGACAAGGATACCGGCAAGACGATATTTCCGCCTTACGAAATCCGGGAATTCCAGGGCATTGCGGTCGCCTTCATCGGCCTGACCCTGAAAGGCACGGCCGATATCGTTTCTCCGGAAGGTATCGCCGGCCTGGAATTCCGCGACGAGGCCGACACCGTGAACGCGCTGGTGCCGGAGCTGAGGGCGCGCGGCGTCGAGGCCATCGTGGTATTGATCCACGAAGGCGGCTATCCCACAGGCGATTACAACGAGTGTCCGGGCATTTCAGGCGCCATCGTCGATATCGTCGGGAAGTTCGATCGCGCCGTCGACGTGGTGATCAGCGGCCACACCCATCAGGCCTATGTCTGCGAGATCGACGGACGGCTGGTCACCTCAGGCGACAAATTCGGTACCATCGTCACCACGATCGATCTGAAGCTCGATCCCGTAACCCGCGATGTCGTCAGTGCCAAAGCCGACAACGTCATCGTCCGCACCGGCCTCTTATCCAGGGATCCCGAACAGACCGCGCTGCTTCAATCCTACGACAAATTCGCCGCGCCGATCGCCAACCGCGCCGCCGGATCGATCACGCAAACGCTGTCACGCACACCCAACGAAGCCGGCGAAAGCACGCTCGGAGATATCATCGCCGACGCCCAGCTCGCCGCCACCAGCGCCGGCAAGAACGGCGGAGCGGTCATCGCATTGACCAATCCGGGCGGCATCCGCACCGATATCACGAAGCAGGAAACCGGTCAGGTGACCTATGCCGACCTGTTCGCCAGCCAGCCGTTCCGCAATCAACTGGTGACGCTGACGCTGACGGGAATGCAGATCAAGCAGCTGCTCGAACAGCAATGGCTCGATCCGAACCGGCCGCGGATACTTCAGGTCTCCCGGGGGTTCAGCTATGCGTGGGACGGCGCCAGGCCCTCAGGCGACCGCGTCATCGCCGAGCGCATGCGGCTTGACGGGCAGCCCATCGATCCCGCCGCGCGCTACCGCATCACGGTGAACAATTATCTCGCGGTCGGCGGCGATGGCTTTACGGTGCTGAAGCAAGGGACTGCGCAGCAATTCGGCGTCTATGACGCCGACGCCCTCCTCGCCTACTTCCAGGCCCATAGCCCGATCGTACCCGTGGCAGCCGAACGCATCCTGCGATCGAACTGAAATCCAAGGCCTTATCCGGTCTTATGCGTAGCGCAGCCCTTTCCGGGCGGCCGCTAACCCCTTAAGATCGCCCCGTTCTCGAAAAGCGCGGTTCACGCGCTGGGGTCCTTTCATGACGACGCTTCTTCTCGGCCACCAGGCAAGTCTCGACCACGCCACGCCGCCGGGCCATCCGGAACGGGCCGAACGGCTGCGCGCGGTCAATCAGGTGCTGGCGGAAGCGCGTTTCGACCAGCTGATCCGCGGCGAGGCGCCAAAAGGCAGCCTGGATCAGGTCACGCTCTGTCACAATGAAAATTATGTCACGGAACTCCGGCATATCGCCCCGTCGAGCGGCCTGATCTACCTCGACGGCGATACCTCGATGTCGCCAGGCACCTGGGAGGCTGTCATGCGCGGGGTCGGCGGCGCGGTCGCGGCTACCGACGCGGTCATGTCGGGCGTTCACCATAACGCCTTCGTCGCGATCCGCCCGCCGGGCCATCACGCTGAAATCAACAAGCCGATGGGTTTTTGCTTCTTCGACAATGCGGCCATTGCCGCGCGTCATGCCCAGCGCAAATACGGTATCGGCCGCGCCGCCGTGGTCGATTTCGACGTCCACCACGGCAACGGCACACAGGATATTTTCTGGGCCGATCCGACGGTGATGTATTGCTCGACGCACCAGATGCCGCTGTTTCCCGGCACCGGCGCCAGCGGCGAGCGCGGCGAGCACGACACCATTGTCAACGCGCCGCTGGCGTCGGAAGACGGCAGCGGCAAATTCCGCGCCGCCTTCGAAAACATCATCCTGCCGCAGCTGGCGAAATTCGGCCCGGAGCTGATCATCATCTCCGCCGGATTTGATGGCCACTTTCGGGATCCGCTGGCGTCGCTCAATCTCACTGCGGAGGATTTCGGCTGGGTGACGCGCAAACTGATGGACCTCGCCGAAACCTGCGCCGGCGGCCGAATTGTCTCGGTGCTCGAGGGCGGTTATGATCTGCAAGGCTTGAAAGAGTCGGTCGCCGAACACGTCACCGCACTGATGGGCGCTTGAACTCCGACCACCCTGCGCCCTTAAATCCTTAATGCGTCCGCGATCGGGCGCATCTGTGGAAAGCAACATGGCCGAAAACACCCCAATCGACGTCAAGAAGCTGAGCTTCGAGCGCGCGCTCGAGGAACTTGAATCGATCGTCAAGCGGCTTGAGGACGGCAAGGTGCCGCTGGAAGAATCGGTTGCCATTTACGAGCGCGGCGAGTCCCTGAAGCGGCGATGCGAGGAACTGCTGCGGCAGGCAGAAGCGCGGGTTGACAAGATCACGACCGACGCCTCAGGCCAGGTTACCGGTACCGAGCCGCTGGACGTTCAGTGACCAACCGTCCGTTTCGGGTTGCAAATGCACGTCGCGCCACGGCAACAGTTAAGAACATTAGGCGAATCCCCCACCAGGCGACCCCGAAAAGGGCTGAATTAGCTCTTGGCGCGTTACGCGGCCTGATATAGTCCCGCCGTCAGTCCAGGGATCACCAGTACGTGCGAGTTCAGCACCGCCACATCATCTATGTGCAGGGATACGATCCGCGCGGCCTCGCGCAGTACTATCGCATGTTCCGAACCGAACTGCGGAAGTTTGGCCGGTTGTATCAGCTCGACGCCACGATCACCCGGCCGCAGGTAGCGCCTGACGGCGAAACCGCGTCCTGGACCATCGAAACCAAGGCGGGGGACTGGCAGACCCGTACCAGCTACGATTTTCTGCGCTGGGAAGACCTGATCCAGCGCGATCTTGCCGCGCCGATCTGGCATACGGTGTTCCACGCCATGTGGATCTACTGGCGGCTGGTGTTCGGCGGCACGCTGGCGCGATTCTGGAAGGCGCATTGGCGGTTCGCGACCTTTATCAGCTACCCGCATTTCCTGCTGTTCGTTGAAGCCCTGGCGTCCCTCGGCATCGCCTTCGCCTTCGGCAAGGGGCTGCAAGCTCTGGGTGTTCCCCACCTGTATAGCATCGCCGCGGCGGCAGCCCTGTTCGTCGCCGCGCTCGGCACCCTGCTGAAATACACGGAAAACCTGACCTATCTGCTTTATCTGCTCTCGGACACGATCTGGACCTGGGAATTCTCGCACCGGCGGCGGCCGCAATGGGACGTGCGAATCGAGCGTTTTGCCCAGTACCTCGCAACCGTCGCACGCAGCAGCGACGCCGAGGAAATCGTCGTCGTCGGCCACAGTTCGGGCTCGTTCCTGGGAGCCGAGATTCTGGCGCGCGCGCTCAAGCTCGATCCCTCGCTGGGGCGGCACGGCCCCCGCATTGTGCTTTTGACAATCGGCGGCAATTTTCCGATCGTCGGGTTTCATGCCGTGTCGCGTGATTTTCGCGATCACCTTCGCCTGCTTGCGGTCGAACCCTCGATCGACTGGATCGACTGTCAGTCGCGCAAGGATGTGATGAATTTCTACCCGTTCGATCCCGTCGCCGGCCACGGCATCGACGTCGGCGCCATGCGGCGCAACCCAACCATCGTGCCGGTCCGGTTCCGTGAAATCATCAAGCCGGAGCACTACAACCTGTTTCGCTGGAAGTTCTTTCGGGTCCATTTCCAGTTCGTCATGGCCAATGAGCGGCCGCACGCCTACGATTTTTTCATGATCGTGTGCGGGCCAATTCCGCTGAGCGAGCGCATGGCGCGTCCCGAGGCGGCGCTGGCAGTTGCAACCGGCGACGCCGCCGCGCGCGAATGGGCTTGGAAAAGGCTCGAAGCTTCGGCCGCCAGCCGCGCGGATGCCGTCGATTTGGGCGAGATGGAACCGTCGGCACGGCGAAGAGGTTGAAACCGCCGCTTGCTGCAACCTGTCCATTATCCCTCGCCGGGTTGGCTTTAGGCGCCGCTCTGGTATAAAGCTCTGGGAGATTATGGGCTGTTGGGGGCAACCTGCCGGAGCTGGGCCGGGGTGGCAAGTACTTCAAATAGCTACTAAAAATGTTGAGAGGATGAAACCGCTGAAGGTGATGCATATCACATTGACCGATCCGGAGCGCGACCAGGCTCACAAATCAGGCTTCGGCCTACTCAGGTGACATCCGGCGTCTGGGTTATCGCTGCGCTTTATCGTGCAATTCATCTCACGTTGGGCCGCTTGTCCCGACAAGCAAAAGTGGAATATCGCCGTGACCGTATTTAGTAAAACGCCGCTTCTCGACACCATCCGCACCCCGCAGGATTTACGGCGGCTCAAGGTGGAACAGGTCCGGCAAGTCGCCGACGAGCTGCGCCAGGAAACCATCGATGCCGTCTCGGTTACCGGCGGCCATTTCGGCGCCGGCCTCGGCGTCGTCGAACTGACGACGGCCCTGCACTACATCTTCGATACCCCGCGCGATCGCCTGGTCTGGGACGTCGGCCATCAGGCCTATCCGCACAAAATTCTCACCGGGCGTCGCGACCGCATCCGCACCCTGCGCACCGGCGGCGGCCTGTCCGGCTTCACCAAGCGAACCGAAAGCGACTACGATCCGTTCGGCGCCGCCCACTCCTCGACTTCGATCTCGGCCGCGCTGGGCATGGCGGTGGCGCGCGACCTCTCCGGTCGCAAGAACAATGTGATCGCCGTGATCGGGGATGGCGCGATGTCGGCGGGCATGGCTTATGAGGCCATGAACAATGCCGGCGCCATGAACTCCCGGCTGATCGTGATCCTCAACGACAACGACATGTCGATCGCGCCGCCGGTCGGCGCGATGTCGGCCTACCTGTCGCGGCTCTATTCGGGCAAGACCTATCGCTCGCTGCGCGAGGCCGCCAAGCAGCTCGGCAAACACCTTCCGAAAGTCATCGCCGATCGCGCCAACCGCGTCGAGGAATATTCCCGCGGTTTCATGGTCGGCGGCGGCACGCTGTTCGAGGAACTCGGCTTCTACTATGTGGGCCCAATCGACGGCCACAATCTCGACCACCTGCTGCCGGTTTTGAGGAACGTCCGCGACATGGAAACCGGCCCGATCCTGGTCCACGTCGTCACGCAAAAGGGCAAAGGCTACGGCCCGGCTGAGGCCTCCGCCGACAAATATCACGCCGTGGCCAAGTTCGATGTGGCGACCGGCGCCCAGGCCAAGGCCAAGCCGAACGCCCCGGCCTATACCAGCGTCTTCGGCCAGAGCCTCGTCAAGGAAGCCGAGAGGGATGACAAGATCATCGGCATCACCGCGGCGATGCCGTCCGGCACCGGTATCGACATATTCGCCAAGGCATTTCCCACGCGCACCTTCGACGTCGGCATCGCCGAGCAGCATGCCGTGACATTCGCCGCCGGTCTGGCGACCGAGGGCTACAAGCCGTTCTGCGCGATCTATTCGACCTTCCTCCAGCGCGGTTATGACCAGGTCGTGCACGACGTGGCAATCCAGAGCCTGCCGGTGCGCTTTGCGATCGACCGCGCCGGCCTGGTCGGGGCCGACGGCGCCACCCATGCCGGCTCGTTCGACAATGCCTATCTCGGCTGCCTGCCCAATTTTGTCATCATGGCGGCCTCCGACGAGGCCGAGTTGGTGCACATGGTCGCGACCCAGGTCGCGATCAATGACCGTCCGAGCGCGCTACGCTATCCGCGCGGCGAAGGCCGCGGCGTCGACATGCCCGAAACCGGCATTCCGCTCGAGATCGGCAAGGGCCGTATCATTCGCCAAGGCACCAAGATCGCCTTGCTGTCGTTCGGCACGCGTCTGGCCGAATGCGAGAAGGCCGCCGACGAATTGGCCGCTCATGGGCTGTCCACCACCATCGCCGACGCGCGTTTCATGAAGCCGCTCGACGTCGACATGATCCTCAAACTCGCCCGCGAGCACGAAATCCTGCTCACCATCGAGGAGGGGGCGATCGGCGGTTTCGGTTCCCACGTCATGCAGACCCTGGCCGAGCACGGCATGCTCGATGGCGGGTTAAGGATGCGTGCGATGGTGCTGCCCGACGTGTTTCTCGACCACGACTCGCCGGCCGCGATGTACGCCCGCGCCGGCCTCGACGCCAAGGGCATCGTCGCCAAGGTGTTCGAGGCGCTCGGCAAGGATTTCAAGATCGAAACGGTGAAGCTCGCCTGAGGCGGCACTCGGCAAGCCTTGGCCGCCTATAGCCCGAAGTCGCGACGATGCCCCCTCCCCGCAAGCGCGCGGACGTGTTGCTGGTCGAACGCGGCCTGTTCGAGAGCCGGGCCCGGGCGCGGGCCGCGATCGAAGCCGGGCTGGTATCGGCCAACGACAAGCCGGTGTCAAAACCATCCGAGAGCATTGCCGTCGACGCCGTGCTGCAGGCGCAGCCGGCGCATCCCTTTGTCTCGCGGGGCGGCGTCAAGCTTGCGGGCGCGCTGGAGCAATACCCGATCGATGTCGAGGGGCACGTCTGTCTCGATGTCGGCGCATCGACCGGCGGTTTCACCGAGGTCTTGCTCGCGAGCGGCGCCAGCCTGGTGTTTTCCATCGATGTCGGACGCCAACAGCTGCATCCCTCGCTGCAAGGCCATCCCAGGATCGTTTCAATGGAGGAAACCGACATCCGCAGTTTTGAGGGCAAGCGCCTGCCGATGCGGCCGGATATCGTCGTCATCGACGTCAGTTTCATCTCATTGAAGGCCGTGCTGCCGGTTGCACTGGCGCTGGCGGCGGCGCCGATGCATCTGCTGGCACTGATCAAGCCGCAATTCGAAGCGCCGCGAAAGCATCTCAAGCGCGGCATCATTCGCGATCCCGGGGTGCGCCAGCAGGTTTGCGATGACATCGCGGCGTTCGCAACCTTGCAGGGGTGCACCGCGATCAAGGTGTTTCCGTCGTCGATCCCGGGCGGCGACGGCAACCTCGAATTCTTCATCGGCGCGCGCCGTGGCTGAGCGTCTGGTCGTCGATCACGTCGGCCATCTCGGCGACGGCATAGCGCTTGCCGATGGGCCGCCGGTCTATGTGCCTTACACGCTCGGCGGCGAGACCGTCGAGGTGGCGCCGGTGCCGGGCCATCCCGACCGCCGCCGCCTGTTGCAGATCGAGCGTGCGAGCCCGCAACGGGTCAAGCCGTTTTGCCCGCATTTTACGGTTTGCGGAGGGTGCGCGATCCAGCATTGGGACGCCGAACCCTACCGCGCCTGGAAACGCGAGCTCGTGGTCGAGGCGCTGGCGCAGGCGAGGATCCCTTGCGAAGTCGATCCGCTGATCGACGCCCATGGCCTGGGCCGGCGGCGGATCACCGTGCACGCCCGCATGGGCACCCACGAAGTGCTCAAGGTGGGCTTTGCGGCGGCGGGTTCGCACGACATCATTGCGGTCGACCGCTGTCCCGTTCTCGAGCCTGGATTGCACGGCGCGCTGGATGCGGCGTGGGCACTTGCCGAGCCGCTGATATCGGCCGCAAAGCCGCTCGATATCCAGATCACCGCAACCGACAGTGGCCTCGATGTCGACGTGCGCGGATCGGGGCCGCTGCCGGCGGCCACCATCGCCAGGCTGTCGCGCGTTGCCGAAGAACACCGCCTGGCAAGGCTGACGCGCCATGGCGAACTGGTGCTGATGCGAAACGCCCCGACGATCAGGATCGGCGCGGCACAGCTGACCCTGCCGCCGGGATCGTTCCTGCAGGCCACACTCGCCGGAGAGGAGGCGCTGGCGGCGCTGGTGATCGCACACTGCAGAAGCGCAAAACACATCGCCGATCTGTTTTGCGGCGTCGGGCCTTTTGCCCTGAGGTTGGCGGCGAAGTCGAAGATTGCGGCATTCGACAGTGATGCGGGCGCGGTCACGGCGCTGCACAAGGCAGCCCAGGCGACCGCGGGATTAAAGCCGGTCAAGGCCGATATGCGCGACCTGTTCAGGCGGCCGCTGATGCCGCAGGAACTGCGCGATTACGAGGTGGTCGTGTTCGATCCGCCACGACAGGGCGCGCAGGCGCAGGTCCAGCAGCTCGCGGCCGGCAAAGTCCCCGTGGTGGTTGCGGTGTCATGCAACATCGCGACATTCGCGCGCGACGCCCGGATCCTTGCCGATGGCGGTTACCGGCTCGAGGCGGTGACGCCGGTCGACCAGTTCCGCCATACCCCGCATGTCGAACTGGTGGCGCGGTTTGCCCGGGCCCAATGAGGTTTCCAGCGAGGCGGGTCAGGCGCGCAAAAGCCGTCCTCTGGCGAGTCGTCTCTCCGCTACCGACGGCCATCGGAAACGAGTGTCGCCGCTGCACCGGCAGGCGCAAAAAAATCTGACCCATGTTGCAATTTGCTGCTAATGTGATAGTTGCGTTTTTAATTCAATTCAACCTTATAGCTGAGATTGGTATCGCATTCGCAGTTCGGACGACGCGGACTTTTCGTGAACCGGATTTTTTTGAGCCGGGATTTTCAGCAGGTAACAAGATGCCTGAACCAGAAGCTATTACCCATGCTTTTGTGAGTTACGCGCATGTGGACCTCATCATTGCAGACGCCCTTGAGACGCAGCTGACTTATTTGGCCCAAAAGGGAAAAGGCAAGGCGTTCCTCAAAAGCTTTCTGGATACCAAGAGCATCGGACAGCCCGGCCAGCCATACGGCCCCATTATTCGGGCAGCATTGCAAGACGCGGATTGGCTGATCGTCATCTTCACTGGCCACCAAAGCGTCTATTGCGGCTTCGAGATCGGCCTGTTCAGTTCGATCAATCCCGGCCAGAGGCCGATCATCTGCCTTCATGATGTTGACCAAAGCAAGCTTCCGGGCGTGCTGGATGGCTACCAGACCGCACCTGTCGGCCCCGATCCCACCGTCGTCCCAAACGGTTCGGGGCAGGAGATGAAGCGCTGGTGGAACAGTCCGGTCGGCCAGTTTCTCCAGAGTTTCTGCACCACGAAAAATCTTTACACGCCCGCGGACAATCCAATCGAATACCCGGTCGACATCGCCATGGCCGCCAAGGCGATCTGCGACGCTTTCGAGAATGCTCGCAAGAACGATGTGAAATCAGAGACGCCGGTGCAGGCAAGCTTCGAGATCACGATCGATCCGTCGATCACACCGGATTTCACCCGAATTCCGGAAAATTCGGTATTAGTCGGGACTAGCCGTGCGTTCAATATTCTGGGACTTAATCTGCCGCTCAGTCTAAGTTCAAATCAGGCTCCGCAGATCACTTGGGGGGATATGCGAACGGCGCTGCGCGAGCCGACGCGCCCGAATATCCCCTGGATGGATAAACTGGAAATCAATATTGCCCGGGCAGCTGCCTTGAAATTACCGGAGCCGGAAGACGTGACATTCAAGGGCGCCGGAGACGGCCGGATTTATCGGGCGATTCTGACGCGGTACAAGTTGTTCTTCAACGGCAAGCGTATATTCTACGTCTTGCTGGTGGAAACCTTCGACCGCAAGTTCATCGGCAACCGCCAGTCGTCCCTGCTTCTCATTGCGCTCACGCTGGCCTCGCGCTGGAGATTCACCTTCTTCGAGAAATGGCCGGAGACGCTGATGAAATTCGATCCGAGCGTCTCCGATGAGGCGTTCGCGGATGCCTGCAAGCAGCTCGAATACAACATGGAGTGGATGGAAAACGAAGGCGTGGAATTGGGAGCCGACGACCCCAATGCGATGGTGGAAGCTTTCGGGCTTGAAAACAAGGTGCGCGTCGAACGATTCTACACGAGCTGGGACACGGCAAAACGTACCCTGAAGAGCCAACTGCCCGCCACTTTCGACGGCCTGACACCGGCGGCACGGGTACAGGCTCAAACCGCGATCGTCGCCTTTCTGACCTGGCTCAAGCAGCAGAATTCCGAGTTTCTCAGACTATGTGCCGACGCC
>NZ_JBEKXH010000186.1:0-12026 GCF_049512235.1 Bradyrhizobium sp. | reverse complement strand
CAAGGGTCGCCCCTACAAATATCGAGATGACGTAGGGGCGCCCCTTGTGGGCGCCCTGCTGGTGCGCGCTCGTTTCGCGGGAGGCGGAAGTCGAGCCAATGAAGCACCGCCGCCGGAGATAGACTGTCACCCCACCCCGCTCGCTTGGTCGAAGCGCTGCTTCGTCCAAGCGAGCGACCCTCCCCCTCCAGGGGAGGGTAAGAAAGAGCGCGGTGCGCGGCTGACAGTCGAGACGTCATCGATGTCGGATGGGCGAGGGCTACTGATGGCTGATGGCCCAGACGTAGGCTGACACCGCGTCGACATCGGCGGGCTCCAGGTCGCCGTCCCTTCCGGGGGCCACTTCCATGTTGTGCAGGATCGTCCGCTTGAGCTCTTTGACGCTGCCGTCGCTCCAGACGAACATGCCGGCGGTCAGGTCATTGCCGTTGGGTGTGCCCTTGCCGTCATTGGCATGACAGACGCTGCACTGGCCGTTGGCGGCCTCGCCATGGAAAACGCGATCGCCATGCAGGATCTGCTCCCTGCTGGATCCGGCTGGCACCGGCAGGGCGTCGGCCAAGGGCCGTATCTGATTTCGGTAGAGGCTGAGCGGCGGGGTCACGAGCTTGAGCTCTTGCTGATCCGATTGCGCCCGCGCCGCGTCAGGCGCCGCGGAAAACATCACACACGCCGCCGTCGCCAACACCATGAAACGCCACGCCATCGGATCATCTCCCGGAATGTTCCATTCCTGCTGGGAACAGAGCACGTTTATGATCCTGCGGTCCAGCGCACGCCGTCTGCCAGTCTCTACAGCGCACTCAGGTCGTCCGGCACCTCGCCGAATTTCCGGATGATCTCGGCGTCGCCGAAGTCACCGGTCGCCGGATCGCCGGTCCGGCTGAAGGCCACGGCGCCGACATGACCGGGTTGGCGCGACAGCGCTTCGGCGCGCAGGACGACTGCGACCGGGTTGAAGCATTCCATCGGCTCACCCGCGGCAATACCATCATCGCCGGCGACGAAGGGCAGCGCCACGAAGCAGGTCGCTTGCGCCATGCGCCGCTCCTATCCGGAATAGGCATGAAATCTGCCGCGCACATAGGCATGAGAGACGGCCTTCATCAGTTCGCCCACTTCGGTCTCCAGGAATTCATTCGCCACGACCAAGGCCCGGATCGTGGAGCGCAGGTCGCCGCCACAGGCCGCGATGGCCTGATCCACGGCAGCCTCCAGTCCGTCGCCGTCCTGCTTGTTCAGTTGTGAACCAGAGGACATGAAGCAGTTCCAGGGTTGACCGGAGGGGGATGTTCCTCTTTTGTTCTCACGGTGTCAACCCCTCCGTTTTTGCGCCCTCCGGCTCCCCGCCGCCCGTACGCGGGATGGCGGTGCCCGCATTCGCGCCAGCGATGGGCTGGAGGAACCTGTCATTTCAGGGCCACGAGCATTGGCCTCTCGCTCCCTCTCCCGCTCTTCGCGGGGGAGGGCGGGGTGGGGGCGCGGCATCGGCGGTGTTGGTTACGCTTGTGGCCGCGATACCCGATCGATAGATTTTCGCCCGGAGCTTCCCCCACCCCAACCCTCCCCCGCGAAGTGCGGGAGAGGGAGCGCAGCATCGCAAGCCTCGATATGATTAGCATCCAGGAAACGCCGGGCTAGCGCCGCTGCGGCCCAGCAAAGCTCCCCTCCCCCTAACGCGCATCGCGCGTGGCGCGGTGTAACAAGTCTGTCGTAGACCAAAACTAAACCAAGGCCGGACATCCGCCTCCCAGGGAGACCTTCATGCGCCGCTCCATCGTGCTGTTGTCCGCGGGACTGACCTTGCTGTCCGCGGGCCATGCCTCCGCGCAGAAGGATGCGCCGCGCAACCTGATCCTGTTCGTACCGGACGGACTGCGCGCCTTGATGGTGACGCCGGAAACCGCGCCGGCCATGGCCGAGGTCCGCGACAAGGGCGTCAATTTCAAGAATCCGCACTCGCTGTTCCCGACCTTTACCACCGCCAACGCCTCGGCGATGGCCACCGGCCATTACCTCGGCGATACCGGCGACTTCAGCAACACGATCTACACCGGTTATCCGGTCGCGCCGGCCAACGGCACCGTCACGCCCTTTCTCGAAGTCGACCCGGTCATTATCGATGCCGACGAGCATTTCGGCGGCAATTATCTGAACGAGGAAACCATCCTGAAGATGGCCCGCGCCAAGGGTTTCAGCACGGCTGCGATCGGCAAGCTTGGCCCCACCCTGATTTTCGACTCGACCGACAAGATCGGCGCCGATGGCCTGCATTCGATCGTGCTCGACGATTCCACCGGCGGCAAGGACGGCGTACCCCTCTCGCCGGAAATGCAGGCCGCATTGACAAAGGCCAGCCTTGCGCTGGCGGCGCCCGCGCGCGGCGACAACGGCAAGGCCGGCGACGCCAGGACGCCGGGCACGCTGGTGCCCAATACCGCGCAGCAGGCTTATTTCGCCGAGGTCGCCAGCAAGGTCGTGCTGCCGATGTTCAAGGCCCGCAACAAGCCATTCGTGCTGGTATTCTGGTCGCGCGATCCCGACGGCAGCCAGCACAATAACGGCGACAGCCTCAACAGCGTGACGCCCGGCATCAACGGTCCGACCTCGCTCGCCGGCATCAAGAACGCCGACAACAACCTGGCACAGCTGCGTCGGGCCCTCGACGATCTCGGCCTCGCCGCCACCACCGACGTCATGATCGCGGCCGATCACGGCTTCTCGACGATTTCGAAGGAGAGCAAAACCAGTCCCTCGGCGAGGATTGCCTATGACGATACGCCGACGAATTTCCTGCCGATGGGCTTTGTCGCCATTGATCTCGCCAAAGCGCTCGACCTGCCGCTCTACGATCCCAACGACAGATACGCCCGCGTCGCCGACAACGCCCACCCCAAGGCCGGCAACGGCTTGCTCGGCAGCGATCCGGCCAAACCCGACCTGGTCATCGCCACCAATGGCGGCTCGGACCTGATCTATCTGCCGAACGAGGACAAGAAACTGGCGGAACGCGCGGTCAAGGCGCTGCTCGATCAGGACTATGTCAGCGGCATTTTTGTCGATGACAAACTCGGGCCGCTCCCGGGCACCTTGCCGATGTCCGAGATTGCGCTGAAAGGCAAGGCGGTGACGCCTGTGCCATCGATCGTGGTCAGCTTCCGCTCCTATGTCGCGGGATGCAATGAGCCGACCAATTGTTCGGTTGAAGTCGCCGACACCGTGCTGCGCCAGGGCCAGGGCATGCACGGCAGTTTTGGCCGCGGCGACACCCTGAATTTCATGGCGGCGATCGGGCCGGACTTCAAGGCCGGCTATGTCGACGCCTTGCCGGTCAGCAACGCCGATGTCGGCATGACGGTTGCCCGGTTGCTCGGTCTGCACGCTTCCGCCGTGGGTGAACTGCAGGGACGGGTCATGTCGGAAGCCCTGCCGAACGGCGTCACGCCGAAGGTGGTGGACGCAAAACTCGTCTCCAAGCCGGCCGCCAACGGCCTGCAGACGATCCTGAAGTACCAGCGCGTGCGCTCGCAGCGCTATTTCGATGCGGCGGGTTTTGCCGGCCGCACCGTCGGTTTAGACGCGGAAGCCGGCAAACAAAAAGCCGCGGCGAAGTAAGGCGCGAGGTAAAACGCACCGCGCTCTTTCTTACCCTCCCCTGGAGGGTTCCTGGAGGGGGAGGGTCGCCCACGTAGTGGGCGGGGTGGGGTGACAGTCTATCTGCGGCGGCGGTGTTTGAGTGGCCCGACTTCCGCCTCACGCGAGCCGTACAACTCCACATAAACCCGTTCGAGTACGGCCGTCAGATCAGCGGCGATCTCCGAATTCCAAAATCGAACGACGCGGTATCCTTCTCGCTCCAGCCAACGCTGCCTTTCGCGGTCGCGCTCAGCCGTTTCATCATCGTTGTGATGCCCACCGTCGAGTTCAATGATGAGGTAGGCAGCGGGGCATAAAAAGTCGACGACGTAGGGGCCGATCGGCGCCTGGCGCCTGAAATGTGTGCCTTCCACCGGCAGTTCTTTCAGAGCGCGCCATAGCGTCCGCTCCTGCGGTGTGGTGTTGGCTCGAAGTCGTTTGGCGGCCGCTCGACGGATCGGTGTTGAAACCATAGGCATCTCACTTCCGCGATAGATCACCCCTCCCCGCTCGCTGCGCGAGCGACCCTCCCCCTCCAGGCCCTCCAGGGGAGGGTAAGAAAAGAGCGCGGTTCGCCTGGCAGGACCAGGACCTATTTTCTCGGGTGGGCAAGTGGAGCGCAAATGCCGCCCTCTATCAAGTAGCCGGCTGTTTTCTTTCTTACCCTCCCCTGGAGGGGGAGGGTCGCCCACGTAGTGGGCGGGGTGGGGTGACAGTCTATCTGCGGCGGCGGTGTTTGAGTGGCCCGCTGTTGAAACCATAGGCATCTCACTTCCGCGATAGATCACCCCTCCCCGCTCGCTGCGCGAGCGACCCTCCCCCTCCAGGGGAGGGTAAGAAAAGAGCGCGGTTCGCCTGACACGACCAGAACCCATTTTCTCGGGAGGGTAAGTGGAGCGCAAATGCCCCCCTCTATCAAGTAGCCCTTTTTTTCTTGCTTATGACGTCCCGTGCCGGATTGCAGGGCAGATGTCATGGTTGTGATTTGTGGAAACTTGGCCGTCGCCGTTCGATGACGAAAATGAGAGGCTCAATCGAACGTCGCAACACCAAAAGGCCGGAGAAACCAGCATGTCGATTGGGCGTCGCGAACTGCTGCGAGGCGGTGGGATGGCTGCCCTCGCGGCGGCGCTGCCGAAGGCTGCGCAGGCCCAGCCTGCCGCAAGCTCCCTGGCCTCGCCGCAGGGTGCGGCGGATAGCACGATCCGGATCGGGAGCGGGCTGATCGAACTGGCGCCGGACCGCATTATTTCGACCACGCTTTATAACGGCCAATTCCCCGGGCCGCTGCTGCGCTTTCGGGAAGGCAGGCAGGTCGTGGTCGATATCCAGAACGACACCGATACGCCCGAACAGCTGCACTGGCACGGCCAGACCATTGCGGTCGACGTCGATGGCGCAGCGGAAGAAGGCACACCGTTCATTCCAGCCCATGGCATGCGCCGCATCGCCTTCACGCCCGGGCCGGCGGGACTGCGCTTCTATCACAGCCACGTCACTCCCGGCGCCGATCTGACCAAAGGCACGTATGGCGGCGAGGTCGGCACCGTCTACATCGAGCCGAAAGACGACCCCGGCCGTCACGACCGCGAAGTGTTCCTGATGCTCAAGGAATTCCAGCCGGCGCTGAGCCGCGGCGGCGATATGGAAATAGACTTCCTCTCCCCGGCGACACGGATCGAGGCGCTCGAACAGGAAGGCGAATCCGCGATGCACGCCTCGCTCGCCAAGGGCATGCCGCACGGCTTCGAGGTCGGCTACAGCCTGTTCTCGATCAATGGCAGGATGCTCGGCCATGGCGAGCCGATCCGGGTCAAGCCGGGCGAGCGGGTGCTGTTTCATATCGTCAATGGCAGTGCCACCGAGACCCGCAGCATGGCCCTGCCCGGCCACAGTTTCGAAGTGATCGCGCTCGACGGCAATCCCGTTCCCACCCCGGTCAAGGTTCCGGTATTGTGGTTTGGCACCGCCGAACGCATCTCCGCCATCGTCGAGATGAACCATCCGGGCATCTTTGTGATGGGCGATCTTGCCGACGACGATCGCGCCCACGGCATGGGCATCGTCCTCGAATATGCCGGCAAGAGCGGCAAACCGGTATGGACCAAGCCGGCGCCCTTCAAATGGGACTATACCAGGTTCGGCAAATCCGACGCGACCGCAAAGGCGCCGGATGAAACCATCGACATGACCTTCACCAAGAACAATGCCGCCCTTGATGGCTTCAACCAGTGGCGCATCAACGACGTGGCGTTCTCGATGGAGAGAATGGATCCGATGTTCCACCTGCGCCAGGGCCAGCGCTACCGCCTGCGCATGCGCAATGCCAGCGACGACATCCACCCCGTGCATCTGCATCGCCACAGTTTCGAGCTGACCCGCATCGCCGGCAAACCGACCGCAGGGGTCATCAAGGACGTCGTCATGCTCGGCGGCTACCAGGAGGTCGAGGTCGACTTCGTCGCCGACAATCCCGGCCGCACCCTGTTCCACTGCCACCAGCAGCTGCACATGGATTTCGGCTTCATGGCCCTGTTCGATTACGTTTAGGAAAGCTGTTGACATGGGTTGCAGCCGAACCGCACATCTGCGAAAGACGCTGCGAAAAACGCGAATTGACGTTCAACCGAGCGTCCAAAACCAACATCATGGGAGTGAGACATGAACCTGATCAAGACGACGCTATCGGCCTTTGCCCTTGCCGCGATCGCCCTCGCCGGCCCGGCGCTGGCGCAGGGCAAACCCACCGTCGGGGTCGCCATGCCGACCAAGTCCTCGGCGCGCTGGATCGCCGACGGCGACAACATGGTGAAGGTGCTGAAGGAGCGCGGCTACGATACCGACCTGCAATATGCCGAGGACGATATCCCGAACCAGCTGTCGCAGATCGAGAACATGGTAACAAAAGGCGCCAAGGTGCTGGTGATCGCCTCGATCGACGGCACCACTCTGTCCGACGTGCTCAGCCAGGCCAAGGCCAAGGGCATCACCGTCATCGCCTATGACCGGCTGATCCGCAACACCGCGAACGTCGACTACTACGCGACCTTCGACAACTTCCAGGTCGGGGTGCTGCAGGCGCAGTCGATCGAGAAGGCGCTCGGGCTGAAGGAAGGCAAGGGCCCGTTCAACATCGAACTGTTCGGCGGATCGCCCGACGACAACAACGCCTATTTCTTCTATGACGGCGCGATGTCGGTATTGCAGCCCTATATCGACAGCGGCAAGCTCGTGGTCGGCAGCGGCCAGACCGGCATGAACAAGGTCTCGACCTTGCGCTGGGACGGCGCCACCGCCCAGGCCCGCATGGATAATCTGTTGAGCGCCTTCTACACCAACAAGAAGCTGGCCGCGGTGCTCTCTCCCTATGACGGCCTCTCGATCGGCATCCTGTCTTCGCTGAAGGGCGTCGGCTATGGCAGCGGCGATACACCGATGCCTGTTGTCAGCGGCCAGGACGCCGAGGTCCCCTCGATCAAGTCGATGCTGCGCGGCGAGCAATATTCCACCATCTTCAAGGACACCCGCGACCTCGCCAAGGTTACCGCCGACATGGTGGACGCCGCTCTCAGCGGCAAGCCGGTGCAGGTCAACGACACCAAGACCTACAACAATGGCGTCAAGGTGGTGCCGTCCTATTTGCTCAAGCCGGTAGCCGTGGACAAGAGCAACTGGGAACATATCCTGCTGGACAGCGGTTACTACAAGAAATCGCAGTTCAATTGATCTCGCGCTTTCCGCTGCAGGCCAAGCGATGAATGCGATTCTCGAAATGCGCGGCATCAGCAAGTCCTTCCCCGGGGTGAAGGCGCTGAGCGATGTCAACTTCACCGTCGAGGAGGGCGAGATCCACGCCCTCGTCGGCGAGAACGGCGCCGGCAAGTCGACCTTGATGGAGGTTTTGAGCGGGGTCTATCCCCATGGCAGCTACGAGGGCGCCATCGTCTTCGACGGCGAGGAGCGGCGCTTCCGCGACATCAATGATTCCGAGGCGCTCGGCATCATCATCATCCACCAGGAGCTGGCGCTGATTCCGCTGATGTCGATCGCGGAGAATATTTTTCTGGCCAACCCGCCGTCGCGCTTTGGCGTGATCGACCGCGACGCCGTCGAGCGGCGATCGCGGCAACTGCTCGCTACCGTCGGCCTCGACGAGAAGCCGGACACGCTGATCACCAATCTCGGCGTCGGCAAGCAGCAGCTGGTGGAGATCGCCAAGGCGCTGTCCAAGAAGGTCCGCCTTTTGATCCTGGACGAGCCGACCGCGAGCCTCAATGAAACCGACAGCGCGGCATTGCTCGAGCTTTTGGTGGAATTTCGCGCCCAGGGCATGTCGGCGATCCTGATCTCGCACAAGCTGAACGAGGTCGCGCGCGTCGCCAACCGGATCACCGTGCTGCGCGACGGCCGCACCGTCGATACGCTGGACTGCGGCGGCGGCCCGGTGGAGGAAGACCGCATCATCCGCAAGATGGTGGATCGCGACCTCAGCCATCGCTTTCCTCATCGCGTGCCCGAGATCGGCGACCCCGTATTCGCGGTGCGGAACTGGTCGGTCTATCATCCGCTGCATGCCGACCGGCAGGTGATCAAGAACGTCAACTTCCACGTCCGGCGCGGCGAGATCGTCGGCATCGCCGGGCTGATGGGCGCCGGCCGCACCGAATTCGCCATGAGCATCTTCGGCGGATCCTGGGGCCGCAACATCAGCGGCCATGCCACCTTGCAGGGCCGCGAGGTCGATGTGTCCACCGTGGACCGCGCCATCGATGCCGGCCTTGCTTATGTCACCGAGGACCGCAAGCAGTTCGGACTGCTTTTGGCCTCCGACGTCCGCAAAAACATCACGCTGGCCAATCTCGACGCGGTCGCCAGCAATTGGATCATCGACGACGTCCGCGAGCTTCGGGTGGCCAGCGACTTTCGCAGCCGCATGCGCATCCGCTGCCATGACGTCTATCAGGAAGCCGGAAAACTCTCCGGCGGCAACCAGCAGAAGGTAATGCTGTCGAAATGGCTTTTCACCGATCCGCAGGTGCTGATCATGGATGAACCGACGCGCGGCATCGACGTCGGCGCCAAATATGAAATATACTGCATCATCAACGAACTCGCCGACGCCGGCAAAAGCGTGATCGTGATCTCGTCGGAACTGCCGGAGCTATTGGGCATCTGCGACCGCATCTGCGTCATGCACGAAGGCGCCTTTGTCGGCGAATTCGCGAAAAGCGAAGCGACGCAGGAAAAGATCATGCGCGCGATCATGCGCAAGGGAGACTGACAGCCATGACCGACAAGACCGTGGCGGCGCCCGAAGAACGCAAGCACGCCGGCTTTCTCAAGAACAATCTGCGCGAATACGGCATGCTGCTGTCGCTGTTTGCGATCATGCTGTTCTTCCAGATCGTGACCCAGGGGACGCTGCTGCGCCCGCTCAACCTCACCAACCTGGTGCTGCAGAACAGTTATATCGTCATCATGGCGCTCGGCATGCTGCTGGTGATCGTCACCGGGCATATCGACCTGTCGGTCGGCTCGGTGGCAGGCTTCATCGGCGCGGTCGCCGCCGTACTCATGGTCAGCTATGGCGTGAACTTCATTGCCGCGACCATCATCTGCCTCGTGCTTGGCGGGCTGATCGGCGCCGCGCAGGGCTACTGGGTGGCGTATTTCAAGATCCCGTCCTTCATTGTCACGCTGGCGGGGATGCTGGTGTTCAAGGGGCTGGCACTCGCCATCCTGCAGGGCCAGTCGGTCGGCCCGTTCGCGCCCACCTTCCAGAAACTGTCGTCAGGCTTCATTCCCGAATTGTTTCCGGACGCCGGCGCGCTCTACCCGACCTCGCTCCTGATCGGCGCCGCGCTGGCAACGGCGCTGGTGGTGATGAACCTGAAGACCCGCGCCCGTCAGATGAGCCACGGCATCGAGGCCGAGCCCAACGGCTTCTTCGTCTTCAAGAACGCGCTGATGTTCGCCGCGATCCTGTATTTCACCTATCTGATCGCCTCGCATCGCGGCCTGCCCAACGTGCTGGTGATCATGATGGCGCTGATCGGGGTCTACGCCTTCATCACCTCGCGCACCACGGTGGGCCGGCAGATCTACGCGGTCGGCGGCAACGCCAAGGCCGCGAAACTGTCCGGCATCAAGACCGAGCGGCTGACGTTCCTGACCTTCGTCAACATGGGCGTGCTGGCCGCACTTGCCGGCCTGGTGTTCGCGGCCCGGCTCAACACCGCGACGCCGAAGGCAGGCCTGGGCTTCGAGCTGGACGTCATCGCCGCCTGCTTCATCGGCGGAGCTTCGGCCTATGGCGGCGTCGGCCGGGTCGGCGGCGCGGTGATCGGGGCGATGATCATGGGGGTGATGAACAACGGCATGTCGATACTCGGGATCGGCATCGACTACCAGCAGGTGATCAAGGGCCTCGTGCTGCTCGGCGCGGTGTGCCTGGACGTCTATAACAAGAAACGCTGAATTCACATCCCGATGTCGAACACGTTCGGCAGCTGGACCAGCGGCAGCGTCGCCATGCCGACGATGGTGGCGACCAGCCGCATCAAAGTCAGGTTGCTGTTGCGCTTGCCGCGCATCTGGCTCGCGATCCATTCCAGCACTTCGGTGTCGACGCCTGCGGCGTGGGTCGGCGCCCAGCTTTCGATCGCGGTTTCCGGCGCGAGCGCCACGGTGCGCGGCGGCACCGGCAGTCCGGAGGCGGAGGCTGCGTGGTGCACGATGGCCTTGGCCAACAGATCGTCGAACACTCCGTCGTCGCTGCGCTCGGCGGCGGCCTCGTTGATCTCGAACAGCGCTTCGGCTTCGGCCCGACTGACCGGCTGATGCTCGACCGCCCTGGCGGTCAGGATGCGCGCGCACCAGGCGGCGTCATCGGCGTCCAGTTCGCGGGAAAAGTGAACGCGGCCCTTGGTGGTGGGACCCTCGCCGGTGATCACGCCGTCGCGCACCACGGCCAGTGCGAGTGCTGCGCCATCGCTGGAGGAAATCCTCGATGGTTCGACGGCGCTGGTCGGTTCGGTTGGCTTTACGCGTGAGGCAGACATGGAGGCTCTTTTCAGTTTCTGGTTCTGGTCGGTTTCTTGTTCTTCGCCAGCATTTCATTGCGGGCGTAAACGCGTAGTTAACGAATCGAAACTCGGATTGGGTGTTTTTTGGATGGTTGCCAATCTGTCGCTGCGATCAGGGCGCGGGGGTTCGCAACCGGGTCGGGCGGCGATGCGGCCGAGATGCGGCAAAACCGGGGCAAGCCGGGGTTTCAATGCGGCTGTGGTTTTTCCGCCGCACACGCTGGAATCGAAAGAAGATGCCAGGGATTTTACACAAGAGAGAAAGATCTACCCTTTTCTACACTTTTTGCCTGCAGCGGTTCCGTTTGGCGGTCTTGCCGTATATATCAAAATCGCAAAATTCATCTGCAACTTGAATAACATGAGGTCGTAATATGGCTCTCCAGATAGGCGCCGTGGCCCCGGATTTCGAGGCCGAAACCACCGAAGGCAAGATCAAGTTCCATGACTGGATCGGCAATGGCTGGGCGCTGTTGTTCTCGCACCCGAAGGATTTCACCCCGGTCTGCACCACCGAACTCGGCGCATTGGCCAAACTGAAGCCGGAATTCGACAAGCGCGGCGTCAAGCTGATCGGGCTCAGCGTCGATCCGGTCGAAAACCACACGAAATGGGCTGTGGATATCGAGGAGACCCAGGGCGCGGCGCCGAATTACCCGATGATCGGCGACAGCGACTTCAAGGTCTCGAAGCTCTACGACATGCTGCCGGCTTCGACCTCCGGCGACCCCGCCACGCGCACCGCCGCCGACAACCAGACCGTCCGCAACGTCTTCATCATCGGGCCGGACAAGAAGATAAAACTGGTGCTGGTCTACCCGATGACAACAGGGCGCAACTTCCAGGAAATATTGCGGGTGATCGATTCGCTGCAGATGACCGCCAAGCATCGCGTCGCCACCCCGGCCGACTGGAAGCAGGGCGACGACGTCATCATCGCAGGCTCGGTCAGCAACGACGAGGCCAAGGTCATCTATCCGCAGGGCTGGAAAGCGCCGAAACCCTATTTGCGCATCGTGCCGCAGCCGAGGTAGGCTTCCATCCCGACTTCGTCATTCCCCGATGATGCGGTTCTCCCCTCCCCCCGCGAAGCGCCGCGAAGCGGTGGGGAGGGGTCGGGGGTGGGGGGTGCATCGGCAGGAACCGCTGCTTCGGTGAACGCCGCGCCACCCCCCACCCCCGACCCCTCCCCGCCACGCGCGATGCGCGCGGGGGGAGGGGAGAGTTTAGATTTTCGTCGTCGCCCAGTTGGCGATCTGTAAACCCAGCGTCGCCGACAGCGCTGTGACGAACATTCCCCAGGAT
>NZ_JBEKXH010000185.1:0-18372 GCF_049512235.1 Bradyrhizobium sp. | reverse complement strand
CCTCGACGGCCGGCTTCTCGTGGCGCTCGACATCGATCGCGTACTCGACGTGCGTGCCAAAGCCGCTGCCGCGGCGTGAGCAAAGGACAGACGCCAGTTTGGAAGTGGAAATGGAAATTGGAATTTTCCGGAACATCGAAGCGGGCGTGGCCCGCGAACCGCAAAGCGAGGATGTAAATGAAAACGTGTTTGGTCGTCGACGACTCGAGCGTCATCCGCAAGGTAGCGCGGAGAATTCTTGAAGGTCTCGATTTTCAGATCGCTGAAGCGGAGAACGGCGAGGAAGCAATCGAGGCTTGCCGCGTGGAAATCCCTGACGCGATTCTGCTCGACTGGAACATGCCGAAAATGGACGGTTATGATTTCCTGCGGGCGCTGCGCCGCTTGCCCGGCGGCGACAAGCCGAAGGTGGTGTTCTGCACCACCGAAAACGACGTCGCGCACATCGCGCGGGCGCTTCACGCCGGCGCCAACGAATACATCATGAAGCCGTTCGACAAGGACATCGTCACGGCCAAGTTCCAGGAAGTCGGCCTGATCTAATCCGTCTCGTTCGAACCGGCGGCTGTAAGGTCCCCGGTGTTATCGACTTCCCTGGTGCCGATCGGCCTTGTCTGGTGGATCCGAAATAATGAGTGTTGCATTGGCAAGTTCATCGACCTTGAATTCGGCGCGGCAAGAGCCTTTGCGGGTGATGGTGGTCGATGACTCCGCCGTTGTCAGAGGGCTGATCTCCCGCTGGATCGCCGGCGAACCGGACATGGTTGTCGCGGCATCGCTGCGCACCGGTCTTGATGCCGTCAATCAGCTCGATCGCGTCAACCCCGACGTGGCCGTGCTCGACATCGAAATGCCGGAGCTCGATGGCATTTCCGCCTTGCCCTTGCTGCTGGCAAAGAAGCGCAACCTGATCATCATCATGGCTTCGACCTTGACCCGCCGCAACGCGGAGATCAGCTTCAAGGCGCTTTCGCTCGGCGCGTCGGATTACATCCCGAAGCCCGAAAGCACCCGCGAACCTGCGGCCGCGGAGACCTTTCGCCACGATCTGCTGCAGAAGATAAGGCATCTCGGCGCCAAGGTCCGCCGCACGGTCCAGACCTCACCGTCCCCTCCGCTGGTGCCGACGCCGGCGCGGCCGACCGGGCCAGCGCCCCGGTCGCCAGCGGTTGCGCAGCCGCAGCCGCTTCGCCGCGCCTTCGGTACCCAGGCGCCGCGCGTGCTTTTGATCGGTTCATCGACCGGCGGTCCGCAGGCGCTGATGACGCTGGTCACCGAGCTCGGCCCCGTGATCGACCGCTTTCCGGTGCTGATCACGCAGCATATGCCACCTACATTCACGACGATCCTTGCAGAACATCTGGCGCGCGCAGGCAATCGACCGTCGCGGGAAGCCGTCGATGGCGAGATCGTCAAGGCCGGCCGGATCTATCTCGCGCCCGGCGGACGCCACATGCGTGTCGTGCGACATGGCACCGATGTCGTGATCGCGCTCGATGACGGTGCGCCGGTCAATTTCTGCAAACCCGCCGTTGATCCATTGTTCATCTCCGCGATCGATGTCTGGCAGGGCGGCATCATGGCCGTCGTGTTGACGGGCATGGGCTCGGACGGAATGCGCGGTGGCAAGGAGATCGTCGCCGCCGGCGGCAGCGTGATCGCCCAGGACGAGGCATCGAGCGTGGTATGGGGAATGCCGGGCGCCGCCGCCAACGCCGGCATTTGCGCGGCCGTGCTGCCGCTTGCCCAGATCGCACCGAAACTGGTCCGGTTGTTTTCGGGAGACCGTTCGTGACGCCTTCGGACTATGCGTTTTTGCGTAAGTTTCTGAAAGAGCGATCCGGCCTCGACCTGTCTTCCGACAAGCAATACCTGGTCGAAAGCAGATTGATCCCACTGGCGCGCGCGGGCGGCCTGCCCGGAATTGCGGAACTGGTGGCGAGGCTGAAGGGTGGATCGGATCCGCTGACTGCGGCGGTGGTCGAGGCGATGACCACCAACGAGACTTTCTTTTTTCGCGACCGGATTCCGTTCAATCATCTGCGCGAGACGATTTTCCCGGCACTGGCGCGGGCGCGCGCCAACCGCCGCGCCTTACGGATCTGGTGCGCGGCCGCCTCCACCGGGCAGGAACCGTACTCGATCGCGATGAGCGTCAAGGAATTCGCTGGGCTCGGCGGCTGGCGGGTCGAGATTATCGCGACCGATCTGTCGCAAGCGGTCCTTGAAAAAGCCAAAGCCGGCATCTTCAGCCAGTTCGAGGTGCAGCGCGGTCTGCCGATTCAGATGCTGGTCAAGTATTTCACCCAGACCGGCGAGTTGTGGCAGCTCAATGCCGACATCCGCGCCATGGTTGAGCACCGTCAACTGAACCTGCTGCAGGATTTCTCTCATCTTGGAATGTTCGACGTGATCTTCTGCCGCAACGTTCTGATCTATTTCGACCATGACACCAAGGTCGGTATCTTCGACCGCCTTGCCCGGGTGCTGGAACCCGATGGCGTGCTGGCATTGGGCGCGGCCGAATCCGTGGTCGGAATGTCCGATGCCTTCCGGCCCTACCCGGACAAGCGCGGGCTTTACCGTCCGAACGCCGCCCCAACTGCCCGCGCCGCCAAGGAGACAATGCCGGCGTTGAAGTTGATCGCCTCGGCGCGCTGAGCGGGATCGGGGCATGATCCGGAACAGCATGCCCTCGGGCTTGACCCGGTGGACGCCGGTTTTTTCGAAACGATCATTTCTCAAAACGAACTCCAGAGTCTGATTCAGCCGCCGTTGACTCGGACTCTAGAGAATGGCGTGCGGCAAGAACCGCGACGTGTTGCCGGTGATCGGGTTCTCGTCCTCGCGGATCGATAGACCGCACGGCGTGTGGTCGACCAGCCAGCTGCCAAGCACGGGATACTGGTTCGCAAAATTCGGCAGCGGCGCAAGGGCCTGACGGATGAAGCCCTCAGCGCCATACGGGCCGTCCCGCTCGACCACCTGAATGCCTTGGCTGATCAGCGCGACGTTGGCGCCTTCGCGCGAATAAAGGGGTTTGCGCACAAAGGAGGCGCCAAGCCGGGCGGAATTCGGATCGTCCTCGAAGAAGGCGGGCAACAAATTGGGATGATCCGGAAACATCTCCCACAGCAACGGCAGCATGCCCTTGTTGGAAAGGATGGCCTTCCACGGCGGCTCGATCCAGCGCGTCGGCGCTTTGGCGAGCCTCACGCCAAACGCATCTTGAAACATCCATTCCCAGGGGTAGAGCTTGAACGCAAGTTCGATCGCGCGATCGTCGAGGTCGACGAAGCTGCCGTCATCGCGCCATCCGATGTCCTCGATATCGATCAGGGTGGTTGATAGACCGGCCTGCCGCGCCGTGTCCTCCAGATAGGCCAGCGTGCCGGCATCCTCGATATCCTCGGTCGCGCCCGCAAGATGCAGGGGACGCTGCTTGCCGAGCTTTTTCCAAGCCTCGATCAGATGTTCATGGATCGAGTTGAACTGGTCGGCATTGCCCGGAATGATGTGCCGCTCGGCGGCCTGTTCGAGCCAGGTCCACTGAAAGACCGCCGCCTCGAAAATCGAGGTCGGCGTGTCGGCGTTGTATTCGAGCAGTTTTGCCGGACCGCGTCCGTCGAAACTGAGATCGAGCCGGCCATAGAGGCTCGCTTCGTCGCGATGCCAGCTTTCCGAGATCAGCGGCCAGAAGGCTTCCGGGAGCTTCAGCCGGCGCAGCATGTCTTCGTCATCGACCGCGCAGCCGACCAGTTCGAGACACATGGCGTCGATTTCGGCTGTGGGCGCCTCGATGCCGAGTTCGATCTCTTCCAGCGTGAAGGCATAACAGGCGCGCTCGTCCCAATAGCGCTCGCTGTCGATGGTGTGGAAATCGAATCCGGTCTGATCGGCGGTTGAACGCCAGTCGTCGCGCTCGGAGCAGGCGAGGCGCCGCATCCGAAGGCCGCTAGCTGCCGCCGTGAAAATGGCCATGGCCGTGCAGTCGGTGCGGCGCACCGCCGAAACCGCCGTAGCGAACGCGGCAAGTCTCGACCGACCCCCGGTCCGGGCCGGGAATTGCGACCGCAACGGCTCCCGGCCCGCACGGGGCTCGCCGCACAAAACCCGTCGATACCGCGCCGATGGCCGCGGTGCCCATCATGGTCAGAACGACGCGGCGGGAACGTTTCATCGGGGTGTCCCTGAAATGATCGAAAGGCGATAGTCGCTCATGCGGATGCAGCGTGGCAAGTGAAAACAGGCAAGTAAAAACAGGATCGTACCCAGCCGGCGACTGCACTCCGACCGCAGTGCGGGAGCCGGAATTATCCGCGGCAATTATCTGCGGCAATTGCATCCCGAGATCGAGTCTGCTAAAATACTCGCCTTCAGAAGTACGTGTAAATTGCGTTGACTTTCGAACATTGACCACATTCATTTTTCGAGGAGGTATTGATGCGTTTCATCAAGCGTCATGTTTTTGCAATCACGCTTTCCGCACTCACCCTGACCTGGGCCGCCGCAGCCGCCGCCGATCCGCCGAGGCTGAAAGGTTCGTACGGCTTCACCGGCTCGGCCGCGTGTCTAGTTGCGCCGGGCTACGCGGGCAATCCAAGCGGGCCACCGCTTCCGAATCCAACTCCGGGGGTGGCGCTGCCGAATTCCGGATTCCAGGCTGACTTGCGACCGAACGATGTATTGACGGGTGTAACCTCGTCCTTCGCGAACTCCTTCGCAGTCGAAGGGATTAGAACCTTCAACGGCGATGGCACCGGCACCGTCAAGGGCACCTCGGTCGGCGTCACCGTTCGTCCGACGCCGGGGCCGGGCGGATTTCCACATTTTCCGCCGGCAGCGGGGTCTTCGGATTTCAGCTTCTCCTTTACCTACACCGTCAATCCCGACGGCAGCTGGACCACTGCCATGGTGCCGGGCAGCTACAGCGAGACCTACCTGACCGGTCCGCGTACCGGCCAGACCGCGACCGTCGATGCGATCCCGCCGGTGACGGGGATGATCTCACAGGATGGCAAAACGCTGATCGCCGCGCATCTCACGCCGACGGTGGAAACCTTCACCTACTCCAACGGTGACGTCGAGCCGCGGATCTGTCATCGCTCGCGGGTCTTCATCAAGCTTGGTGATGGCGATCACGATCGGGATGACGGTCATTGATCGCGCCGGAAGCGCGATGTAACCGATGACGATAGACTGGCGGCCGCCATTGAGTTCTTGGCGGTCGCAGCGGTGATCAACCATGTTTCGGCACGTCACGATGGGCAAGTCTGGTCGCTTGTTGGGAGCCGTGACCGTGCTTGCCTGTGGCCTCGCAACCGGCGCGTCCGCTGAAGTCCACGTTGAAGGCGACTTGAGCGCGCTGCGGATGACCACCGGCGGGGACGCGCTGTCCGATGTCTTGGCGGCGTTGGGCGCCTCATTCCCGGTAAAATACCGTACGACAGTGCCGCTCGACGCCGAAATCAGCGGAGCCTATTCGGGTTCGCTGTCCCAGGTCGTGGCGCGCCTGCTCGATGGCTACAACTATGTGATCAAAAGAGATCGGCAGCAGATCGAGATTATTGTGTTCGGCAGGAAGGGCGACATTGCGGAGCAGCCAAAGCCCGCCCCGGCGAGCGGCGTCCTGTCGCGATGGCGATGATGGCGCTTACAATCCCGGGCCTGGAAAACAAAACCCCGCCATTGGCGGGGTCCAGTCTTGGAGATTGCGAGCAGCACGTGCTCGCGATGAAGCTTGCGGTCAGGCCGGGATGCGGTCTTCGACGTCGTGCGGCTCGCGCAGCACATAGCCGCGGCCCCATACGGTCTCGATGAAGTTGCGGCCCTCGGAGGCGTTGGCGAGCTTCTTGCGCAGCTTGCAGATGAAGACGTCGATGATCTTCAGTTCCGGCTCGTCCATGCCGCCATAGAGATGGTTCAAGAACATTTCCTTGGTCAGCGTGGTGCCCTTGCGCAAGCTGAGCAGCTCCAGCATCTGGTATTCCTTGCCGGTCAGGTGCACGCGCTGGCCGCCGACCTCGACCGTCTTGGTGTCGAGGTTGACCACGAGATCGCCGGTCTGGATCACCGACTGGGCGTGGCCCTTGGATCGGCGCACGATCGCATGGATGCGCGCCACCAGTTCGTCCTTGTGGAAGGGTTTGGTCATGTAGTCGTCGGCGCCGACGCCGAGACCCTTGACCTTGTCCTCGATGCCGGCGAGGCCGGAGAGGATCAGAATGGGAGTTTTGATCTTGGAGACCCGAAGCTGCTTGAGCACGTCGTAACCGGACATGTCAGGCAGATTGAGATCTCGATCGACTGCGCGACGGCGCTGTCATCTTCTATCAGCAATACGCGCATGCCAGTCCCCTATAGTCGCCGCTCCGGGCGTCAGGTCGGCCGCACTTGCGGCACTCAAAACGCCTTTGAACAACTGATTCGGATCCTGACGACAGATGGTTAACAAAATCTGATTCGTTTTCGCAAGCTCTATCAGTGCAATTTTTACCGAATCGCCCTAAAGTATTGCGTTGAAGCAGCTTTTCGTATCCGTTCTGTTCAGGTTCCACATTAAGAGACGGGCCTAACCGACTCTTCCGACTCGACCATCCTTCTGATGGTCAAGCGCCTTCAGTCATCAAAGACAGTGACGCAATGATTAACGATGCGAGTAAACACCAAGTTAAGAACTGGCTCGAAATCGATGAGAACTTAAGGTTTTCGCAATGAAGGCGCTGGCCGAGCAAATCAGCGACATCGACGGCGTCAATATTTATGGCCGCGTGGTCGGCGTGCGCGGCCTGATGGTCGAGATCGCCGGTCCGATCCATGCCATGTCGGTCGGCGCCCGCATCCTGATCGAGACCGGCGGCAATCGTTCGATCCCGTCGGAAGTGATTGGCTTCAGCGGCAGCAACGCGGTGGTGATGCCGTTCGCCGGCCTCGAAGGGGTCCGGCGCGGCTGCCGCGCGGTCATCGCCAACGCCGCCAGTCAGGTCCGGCCCTCGCCGTTGTGGCTCGGCCGTGTCCTTAACGCGATGGGCGAGCCGATCGACGGCAAGGGGCCGTTGCCGCAGGGGACCTCGCCGATGCCCTATCGCAATCTGCCGCCGCCGGCGCATTCGCGCCAGCGCGTCGGCGCCCCACTCGATCTCGGGGTACGTTCGCTCAACACCTTTCTGACCTGCTGCAGGGGTCAGCGGCTCGGCATTTTCGCGGGCTCCGGCGTCGGCAAGTCGGTGTTGTTATCGATGCTCGCGCGCAACGTCGACGCCGACATCACGGTGATCGGCCTCGTCGGCGAACGCGGCCGCGAAGTACAGGAATTCCTGCAGGATGACCTGGGGCAGGAGGGCCTGGCGCGCTCGGTGGTGGTGGTGGCCACCTCCGACGAGCCCGCTTTGATGCGGCGGCAGGCGGCTTACCTGACGCTCGCCATATCGGAATACTTCCGGGAGGACGGCAAGAACGTGCTGTGCCTGATGGATTCGGTCACCCGGTTTGCCATGTCGCAGCGCGAAATCGGCCTGTCGGCAGGCGAGCCGCCGACCGCCAAGGGCTATACGCCGACCGTGTTCACCGAATTGCCGAAATTGCTCGAGCGCGCCGGTCCGGGCATGGGGGCCGGCACCATCACCGGCATCTTCACGGTGCTGGTGGACGGCGACGACCATAACGAACCGATCGCGGATGCAGTCCGCGGCATCCTGGACGGCCATGTGGTGATGGAGCGGACGATCGCCGAGCGCGGGCGATTTCCGGCCATCAACATTCTCAAATCGGTATCGCGCACCATGCCGAAATCGGCCGATCCGGTCTATTTGCCTTCCATCACCAGGGCGCGCCAGGTGATGGCAACCTATGCCGACATGGAGGAGCTGATCCGGCTCGGAGCCTATCGCGCGGGGTCGAGCGCGGAGGTCGACCAGGCGATCCGGCTGCATGAACCGCTCGAGGGCTTTCTGCGCCAGGCCAAGGACGAGGTGACCGGCCTCAGTGAAGGCTACCGGCAACTTGAGCAAATCCTTGGGCATTTGGAAACGGAAAGCTAACTTTGTCAGGCCATCATCTGCGCCACAGCAATAGCGATGCCGGTTCGCCCCGTGGCGGATGCCGGCTCCGTCCCGCGTTCAGATTGGGACTTCTGGGGAGTATAAGTCGATGAAGTCACGTGAAACCCTTATCCGCCTGAAGAAGTTTCAGGTCGACGAGAAGCGTCGGAGGGTCGTCCAGATCGAGACCATGATTGCCGATTTCCAGCGCATGTCGCTCGACCTGGAGCGCGAGATTCAGAGCGAGCAGGAGCGTGCCGGGATCAACGACCCCACGCACTTCGCCTATCCGACCTATGCCAAGGCTGCGATTCAGCGGCGGGAAAACCTGACCCGCTCCGCCGACGAACTGCGCATTCAGCTGGAAGACGCCAGGAACCTCTTGAGCGAAGCCTTCGAGGAACTCAAGAAGGTCGAACTGATGGACGAGCGCGATCAGGCGCGCGAGCGGGCCGAGGAAAGCGCCCGCGAACAGGCCGATCTCGATAGTATCGGGCTGTTGCGCGCCCGTATCGGCGCGGTTGCCTGACGCTCATCCTTAGTTCGCCTGCCAAATACAGTCAGAACCCGGGCTCTCGAGGTCCGGGTTTTTCTGGTTTGAATGGCCACAGCCGCCATCCGCGACTTGGTGGACCGGTCTCGCGCAAGGTATGATAAAGCTCTCACCTGCCCGCTCTGGTATACACGAAGCGATGGGGGTCGCGATTTTGGGGGACGCTGAATGCTGACGCCAGCTGAGCTGGTCTGGCTCATTGCCGCCGTCGCCAAGGGCGATGAGGCCGCCTTCGAGCGCCTCTATGCCGCCACGCGGGCGAAACTCTATGGCGTGGTGCTCCGTATCTTGCGTCGACAGGACTTGGCGGAGGAAGTCATTCAGGAGGCCTACGTCAAGATCTGGAACAATGCCGGGCAGTTCAATCCCGGCCTGTCGTCGCCGATCACGTGGATGGCGTCGATTGCCCGAAACCGGGCCATTGATGTCGTACGCAAGCGCAGCGAAATCTCCATCGAAGACGAGCCGGCGGCCATGGAAGTGGCTGCCGACAGCCCGGATCCGTTGGCGCGACGGGAGATGACGGAGGAATTGAAGCGGTTGCTGGAATGCGTCGGCCGCCTGGAGCCGGATCGGCAAAAGCTCGTGCTGCTGGCCTATTACAACGGCTGGAGCCGTGAGCATCTGGCGGCGCAGTTCGAGGCGCCGGTAAATACGGTGAAGACATGGCTGCGCCGGAGCATGCTGGATATCCGGGAGTGCCTTGGACTTTAGGGATTGCCACTTCAGGAAGTGTCACTTCATGGAGTGTGTCTGGGACTTTAGATGATGGTTTATAGCGAAGACCATATCGCGCTCGCCGCGGAATATGTGCTCGGCACTCTCGACGCCGATGAGCGGGCGCAGGTCGAGGCTATGATGTCCGTCGACCAGGACTTCACGGCCATGGTGCATGCGTGGGAGTTCAGACTGGGTGTCCTGAACCAGATGGTCGGGTCGGTCGAGCCCCGGGAGGAGGTCTGGGAAAAGATCAAAACAGCGGTTTTGCTTTCCGAGCCGCAGGCGGCGCCGGTATTGCCGCAGGCGCCAGCGGTGACGCCGTCGCCGGCCGCGACTGATATCATCGTTGACCCCGCGATGGTGATGGAGCCCGCTGGGCCCGTTGAGGCGGCCCCGGTCGTGGACACCTCCAACGTCATCCGCTTGTCAGCTCAGACCCGGCGCTGGCGCAATGTTGCGACGATGATGAGCGCGATCGCCGCAGCATTGGTCGCCATCATTGCGGTCGGGGTCTATAAGCCGGATCTGCTTCCCGATCAGCTTCGTCCCAAACCCAGAACCCAGGTGGTCGAGGTCAAGAGCCCGCCGGTTCCGACGCCGCCGTCGGCCCAATATGTCGCCGTTTTGCAGCAGGATGGCGGGTCTCCCGCCTTCATTTTGACGGTTGACGGCGCGACCAGGCAGTTCACGGTTCGCAAGATCGGCGCCTCCGCCGACCCCGGCAAAAGCTTCGAACTCTGGCTGATTTCGGACAGGCTGCCGAAGCCGCGCTCGCTCGGCGTCATCGGCAACGGCGAATTTACCGTGCGACCGGTGCTGGCGTCGTACGATGCCGATATCATCAACAACGCGACCTATGCGGTGACCGTCGAGCAGGCCGGTGGATCTCCGGACGGCAACCCGCACTCGGCGCCGGTGTTCGCCGGCAAGCTGATCGAGGCCGTTCCGCCCGCCGCTCCGCCAAATCGGTAGCTCCGGATATTGCGCGAAAACAGACGCAAGCAAAGCGGGGTATCAGGGCCCACAAAATGAAAACGCCCGTGGGGAGCGGGCGTTTTCGGTCGTCGACTTGGGGGTAGTTGGGGGTCTTCTACATATCCACGAGGCGACTTTGGGGGGCTGTTAAAGAGCCGCGTGAATTCCGGAATTTCATTTAGCGGACCATGGACGCGTCCGAACTGCTGATCGCCACTGGCTTGCCAGCCTTGATGACGCGCGCAGTCTGGGTGTAATCCCCAGAGGTGCTGCGAGCGGAGATGCCGAAACCTACCACTGCGATACCCGCGACCAGCGCCACGACCACGATCTTGAGATGGGTCGAGCGATCCGCGCTGTAGATCGAATGGTTCATCGAAGCCTCCTGCCGCCTTCCTGCCTCTTGCGGATCTGTCTGGTTGCTCCGCCGCCAGGTTCAACATCTCGTTGCTGTAAATGTAGGATTTCGGTGTTTGGTTCCAAATAGGCGATCACAAGGCAGTGATAAGACTTGAACGGCCGCGATCGGAGGGCCGGATTGTGAACCCAGAGATCGTATAATTATTAATAATAACAATAAGATAAGTAATATTTTTGACTTCGGGCCTGGTGTGGCGCAAAAATGGCACCATTCGGCTCGGCGTTAACTAAATATTTGCCTGTGGCGAAAAAGACCCGACCCCGAATTGGGTCCGGAGGCGCTTTGACCCCAACGATCAGTGCGCCCTCGCCCGGTGGATCAGACGCTTCCGACCGTCTTGAGCCGTGCACGCGGATGGATTTCCGCCTGCGACAAGACGGTGGTCTGCTGCCTGAAGCGCTCCACCAGTGAACGCACGAACGGCCGGATCGCTGCCGAGGTCACCAGGACGGGCGCCTCGCCCTCGCGGGCCGCCTGTTCGAAACGGTCACGCACCGTGGTCATGAATTCGGACAGCCTGGACGGCTGCATCGCAAGGCTGCGTTCCTCGCCCTGTCCGACCAGCGATTCGGCGAAGGCCTGCTCCCATTTTGCCGACAGCGCGATCAGCGGCAGGTAGCCGTTGGAGGAGGTATTCTGGGCGCAGATCTGGCGCGCCAGGCGGGCCCGAACATGTTCGACGATGGTCGCGGGGTTGCGCGAAAACGCCAGCGCGTCCGCGATCCCTTCGAGAATGGTTGAGAGGTCGCGGATCGAGATGCGCTCCGCGAGCAACAACTGCAGCACGCGCTGAATGCCCGAGATCGTGACCAGGCCCGGAACGATGTCCTTGATCAGTTCGCCTTGCTCCTTCGGCAGATCCTTCAGAAGCTTTTGCACTTCGCCATAGGACAACAGGTCCGACATGTTGTTCTTGAGCAACTCCGTGAGATGGGTCGAGAGCACGGTGGCGGCATCCACCACTGTGTAACCCTTCAGCGAGGCTTCCTCCTTGAGCGAGGCATCGACCCATGTCGCCGGCAGTCCGAAGGTCGGCTCGGTGGTGTGAATGCCGGGCACCCCGACCTGATTTCCGGCGGGGTCCATGACCATGAACTGGCTGGGCCAGATCCGGCCGGTGCCGGCATCCACTTCCTTGATCTTGATGACGTAGGTGTTGGCCTCCAGCTGGACATTGTCGAGGATGCGTACCGCCGGCATTACGAAGCCCATCTCGATCGCCAGCGAGCGGCGCAGCGCCTTGATCTGCTCGGTCAGCCGATCGGTTCCGTCGGGGCCGTTGACCAGCGGCAGCAGCGCATAGCCAAGCTCGATCTTGAGATCGTCGATCCGCAGCGCGGTCGAGATCGGCTCTTCCGCGGCGGCGGCTGCCGCCGCCGGAGCGGCCGCGGCCGCGACTTCGGCCGCCTTGCCGGCGCGCTTGCGTTTGCGGGCCGAAAACGCCAGTGCCGCCGCGCCGCCACCGAGCGCGAGGAAGGGAAGCATCGGAATGCCCGGCAGCATCGCCAGCACCAGCATGACGCCGGCGGACATGCCGAGCGCCTGCGGATAGCCGGAAAGCTGCTTCATCAGCGCCTTGTCGGCGGCGCCGCTGACGCCCGCTTTTGAAACCAGCAAACCCGCCGCGGTCGACACGATCAACGCCGGCACCTGGGTCACCAGGCCGTCGCCGACGGTGAGCAGCGTATAAGTGCGCGCGGCCTCGCCGAAACCGAGGCCTTGCTGGGCGACACCGATAATGATGCCGCCAATGATATTGATGAAGACGACCAGGAGGCCGGCGACCGCATCGCCGCGCACGAATTTCGATGCGCCGTCCATGGCGCCGAAGAAGCCGCTTTCGTCTTCCAGCGCCTTGCGGCGCTCTTTCGCGATCTTCTCGTCGATCAGGCCAGCGGAGAGATCGGCGTCGATCGCCATCTGCTTGCCCGGCATGGCATCGAGGTGGAAGCGGGCCGCCACTTCCGCGATGCGTCCCGAGCCCTTGGTGATGACGACGAAATTCACGATTACCAGAATCGCGAAGACGATAATTCCGATCACGAAATTGCCGCCCATCACGAAATTGCCGAACGCCTCGATAACATGGCCGGCCGCGGCGGTGCCCTCGTGGCCGTGCGACAGGATCAGCCGCGTCGATGCCAGATTGAGCGAAAGCCGCAGCATGGTTGAAATCAAAAGGATGGTCGGGAACGACGAGAATTCCAGCGGCGCCTGGATGAACAGCGACGTCATCAGGATCAGGATCGACAGCGTGATCGAGATCGCCAGGAACAGATCGAGCACGATCGAGGGCAGAGGGAGGATCAGCACCACCAGAATGGTGAGGATGCCGAAAGCCAGCGCCAGATCGCCGCGCACCAGGATGCTGATGATCTCACGAACACTCGGGAACCCGCGGCCCGGCGCGCCCGCGCCTTCGCCTGCCGTGACATCGACCATGGTAGCTGCTTCCCCCCGCAAATGCCGGTCGCGGGCGCCCAACGTCTTTACGGCGGCCGAAGGGCCGCCATTTCGCAAGTTTTGCACCGCACTGGCGTCCACGGGTGCTCCCCCGTCCTACGCGTGACGACGACACTCGACTGCTCCACCCGGCAATTTTTGCCCGGTTTATGGTTAGGAAAGCGTTAACGCCGGCCTGCGGCCTGGCCTTGTTGCAGTGCATCTGCATGCCCAATATCGCGCCATGCTGCTTGACCCCTGGGCGTGAGGCGGCGAAGTTGTCGCCGTGCACGCCCCTTCCGACCTCAGAGCCTCGGCCGCCTTTACTCCGGACTCCGGTCAGGCCTGGGTAAGGCTGGCACTGGCGCTGGTGATCGGATCGATCGGCAGCGTCGGGATGTGGTCGGTGGTGGTCGTGCTGCCGGTGGTGCAGGCGGAATTCGGCGTGACCCGCGGCGCGGTATCGCTCGCCTTTACCCTCACCATGGCGGGCTTTGGTCTTGGCGGCGTCGCGACCGGGCGGATTACGGATCGCTTCGGCATCGTGCCGGCGATGGGCTCAAGCATCGCGCTGCTCGCGGTCGGTTACATCGTGGCGGGTTTGTCGACCACGCTGTGGCAGTTCATCCTGGTCTATTTGCTGATCGGGCTCGGGACGTCCGCGACCTTCGCGCCGCTGATGGCGGAGGCCTCGCACTGGTTCGAGCGCTATCGCGGACTGGCCGTGACTATTGTCGCCAGCGGCAATTATGTCGGCGGCGCGATCTGGCCGCCGCTGGTCAATTGGGGCGTGCAGTCCCTGGGCTGGCGCTCGACCCATATTGCCATCGGCATCTTCTGCGCCGTGGCGATGCCGATCGTGCTGGCGCTGCTGCGCGCCCAGATCGGCGGCGCCCAGGCGCGCAACCACGACAGCGCGCCGCCGCCGCGGATCGACCTTGCGCTTTCGACCAACACGCTGACGGCGCTATTGTGCGTCGCCAGCATTTCCTGTTGCGTGGCGATGGCGATGCCGCAGGTCCACATCGTCGCCTATTGCGGTGATCTCGGCTACGGTGTGGCGCGCGGTGCCGAGATGCTGTCCCTGATGATGGCGTTCGGGGTGGTCAGCCGCATCGGCTCGGGATATCTGGCCGACCGGATCGGCGGCATCCGCACGCTTCTGATCGGCTCGGTGGCGCAGGGTTTTGCGCTGTTGTTCTATCTGTTTTTCGACGGCCTGACCTCACTCTATGTCATCTCGGCGATGTTCGGCCTGTTCCAGGGCGGCATCGTGCCGAGCTATGCCATCATCGTCCGGGAATCGATGCCGGCGCGCGAGGCCGCGACCCGGGTCGGCATCGTGATCCTGGCCTCCGTGGTCGGCATGTCGTTCGGTGGCTGGGTCTCCGGTGTGATCTTTGATGCGTCGGGCTCCTATGCCGCGGCGTTCCTCAACGGGCTGTTGTGGAATGCGCTCAACATTACCATCATGGTGGCGCTGTTGATCCGGGCGCGGCAGCGGCTCGTGACGGCGTAAGCGCCGCTCAGTCATTGCAATGACGTGGTCGTCACACCGCCTGGCCTGCCTTGAGCAGAACACAGCCGCTGATCCTGACGCTGCCGTCGGGTTCAAGCTCCAGCGTGTAGAGCGCCTCCCAGGGCACGCCATCGGCGTCGACGATATGGACGCGCTGCGCGATCTTGCCGTCCGAGACCTGCGCTTCGCCGAACTCGAAAGTCTTGTGGCGATAGACCGGGGCATAGTTGTTGCGAACCATCGACAGGAAAATGTCGGCCTGCGGGAACATGCTCTGAATGGCGGGCGCCGCATAGCCATAGGCGGCCGCGGCATCGTCGCGGCCGAACGCCTCGGCCTGCGAACGGATCACGCTCTGCGCGGTCGCCACGTCGTCCGCGGCCCCGGCGGGGGCAGAAAGGCCGATCAGGAATGCGATGAGCAGGGCAAAGATGCGCATCAGGAATCTCCGTAGCTTTAGTCGTCGTGACGGTGCCACAGGCATCTTGCCACCCGTCCGGCAGGCGGATGGCCTGCTAGCTGACCGTGCAATATGCGGGCCCACATGGCCGAACAACGGCCGATCCTATCAGCGACCGAGGCGGTGGTGAACGGCGGTCTTCGCAGGCGTTACGCACAGCTTTCGCCCGCTCCGGGCAGTATTGGCCGATTCGACGATGGTGATCTCCTGCCGCGATGCCTATTTTAGGGCCCTGACCGAATCACGGTTCCTGCCAATACCGGCAATGATCGAGCGCGACCCATGACCCTGAATGCGGCGCCTTTTTGGGCCTGGATCACCGAACGCCACCGCATCTACCTGAAGAAACAGGCCGGCGCTCCGCCGCCGTGGACGGAAGACAAGATCATGCAGAATTTTCGCTTCTGCAATGTGTTCCGGGAACTCGACACGGTGACGATCTGGCTGCGCGAGAACTGGCGCGATCCCTATGCGGACAGCGCGCAGCTCTGGATCGCGATGTGCCTGGCGCGGCAGATCAACTGGCCGCAGACGCTGGCCGAGATCGGCTTTCCCGGGGATGGCTACGACGCGAAGGCGATCCAGCGCGCGCTCGAAGCGCGCAAGGACCGCGGCGACAAGGTCTATACCGGCGCCTATATGATCAGCGCGCCCTCCGGCATTTACCGCGGCATGGCCAAGCCGGAATATACCGCGGAGGTGGTGGTCGGCACCCTGTGGCGCGCGCGCGCCGAGTTCGATGCGCTGTTCGCCGGCGGGCGGCAGCCGACCATGCAGGAGGTACATTCCTGGCTGCGCGGATTCCGCGGCTGGGGCGACTTCATGGCCTATGAAGTCGTCACCGACCTGCGGCACACGCGCTATCTGCGCAACGCGCCCGACATCAACACCTGGGCGGTAGCGGGCCCCGGCGCGATCCGCGGCCTGCACCGGCTGCACGGACGCCCATACGCAGAATCGCTGTCCCAGCAACAGGCCTGCGAGGAAATGCGCGAGCTGCTGGCGCTTTCCAAAACCAACCTCCCGGACTTCATTCCGCCGCTGGAACTGCGGGAGATCGAACACTCGCTGTGCGAAACCGACAAATGGCTGCGGGTCGAAGCCGGCCAGGGACGGTTGCGGTCCAGATACGAGGCCGTGGACAAGTCGCAATCTCTACCTTCGCTTCAGGCGGAGCTGCCGCTGGAGGTCGCCGCCCGATGAAGGTCATCCATGCCAGAAATGTCAACGATGCCGTCGTCAAGGGCGCGCAATTGATGACGGAGGGCGGGCTGTACCAGGACAGCCGCGCCGGCGGCACGCTGGAATATCCCGAGCCGGTCTGCACCGTGTATGAGCGGCCATGCGAACGCGTGCTGTTCGATGCGGTGCGCGACGCCAATCCATTTTTCCACCTGATGGAAGCGCTCTGGATGCTGGCGGGACGCAGGGATGTCGCGTGGCTCTCGCGCTTCAACGCGCGCATGGCGACCTATTCGGACGACGGCGTCGTGTTCAATGCCGCCTACGGTTATCGCTGGCGGCAGCAATTCGAGCTCAAGACCGCATCAGGCGAAGCGCCCCGTGATCAGCTCGGCGTCATCGTCGAAATGCTGCGCGCCGATCCGGACAGCCGGCGCGCCGTGCTGCAGATCTGGGACGCCGAGGCCGATCTCGGCGTCGACAGCAAGGACCTGGCCTGCAACACGCAAGCGATGTTCAAGGTCCGCGGCGGCCGGCTCAACATGACCATCTCCAATCGTTCCAACGACATCGTCTGGGGCTGCTACGGCGCCAACGCCGTGCAGTTCTCGATGCTGCTGGAATACCTGGCTGCGCGCATCGGCGTCGAGCCCGGTACTTACCGCCAGGTCAGCGACAGTTATCACGCCTATCACGACACCTGGCCCAAGATCAGCGGCATTGCCGGGCGCTTTCGCGGCGATCCCTACGTTCAAGGCGAGGTATCAGTCTATCCGCTGGTCGCCGACCCCGACCATTTTGACGAGGAACTGCTGCGCTGGATTGCCAACCCGCCGGATGATCTCAGTTTCGCGCAATGGGAAACGGAGCAGTCGCGCTGGCGCAATCCATATTTCATCCGCGTCGCCACCCCTGTTCATAACAGCTGGCTCGCCTATAAGCGGAAAGACCGTGAGGCCGCCGGGCAGTGGCTCGATCGCTGTGCCGCGACCGATTGGCAGCGTGCCGGGCGGGAATGGCTGCAGAGGCATTCCTAAAGAGCATGCGTGCATGAGCGACGAACCCGAGCGCAAGGCGTTGCTACAAAAACTCGCCGCCTGCGACACCGCCACGCTGCGGCGGCTGGCGGCGTTGCTGACGGCGCAGGATAATGCCGCCGACAGCGGCAAGAGCTATCTCGATTATTTGCGCCCGGTCGCCGACAGTGACGTCAGCGGGCTGAAAACGTCCGAAAAGTCCTATGGCAACAGCTGGAAGCTGCGCGGCGGCGTCGACACTTTTCATATGCTCAAGCGTAAATGGGAACGTCTCGAAAAGCGCGTCGCCGCCGCTATCGACGCGTCGGCGACGTCACCCGGCGCCAGTCCCTACGATATTTTCGAGCACCTCGCGGCCGACCGCGGCGCCGAGGGTTTTATCGATGATCTGCGCGATCTGCGCCGCTATCTGGTGCTGGTCGAAGCCGAGATGACGGCGCGCGACGCGGCGGGTGTTGCCGACAGCGACCGGGGCTATCTCGACCAGCTCGATGCGATCGCGCGAGCCGACATCGACACCATCGAGGACAAGGAAAAATCCTACGGCAACAGCTGGAAGCGCTCCGGCGGCATCGGCGCCTTCATGATGCTGGCGCGCAAATGGGACCGCATCGCCCAGCGCGTAACGACCCGTATCGAGGCCAAGGACGGTGCTCCCGCCGCATCACGCGACAATGTGTTCGAACACCTCAAAGCCGACCGCCGCGCCGAGGGCGTCATCGACGACATCAGCGGCCTCCGACAGTATCTGCTGCTGGTCGAAGCGGAGATGGCCGCAAGGGGCGAGGTCGAGATCGGCACAGCGCGGGACAATCGGACGGCGGGGTGAGGGGGGGAATGCATCCAACTCGTCGGAGCCTTCTGCCGACCGCGATTTATTCCTGCGCATCAACCGTAGTGCAATAGGGTTCGAATGAAAGCCTCGCTCAAAACAGGGCTGATAGGTGCTCCTGGTTCGTCATTGCGAGCCAATCGGGCGCGCGAACGCGCGCTCGATTGAGCGAAGCAATCCATCGCCGCCACA
>NZ_JBEKXH010000184.1:0-22209 GCF_049512235.1 Bradyrhizobium sp. | reverse complement strand
CCGCAAAATCGGAGTTGCCTTGATGAAGACTGTGCTTTTCGCCCTCGGCTTGCTGGCGGTGTCGCTGCTGGCGCCGCTGCGATCCGCTGAAGCGGCTGACGTCATCTGCTACAACTGCCCGCCGGAATGGGCGGACTGGGCCTCCATGCTGAAGGCCATCAAGGCCGATCTGCATTATGACATTCCCCACGACAACAAGAATTCGGGTCAGGCGCTGGCGCAGATCCTGGCGGAGAAAACCAATCCGGTCGGCGACATCGGCTATTTCGGCGTCACCTTCGGCATGAAGGCAAAAGCCCAGGATGCGCTGGAGCCCTACAAGCCCGCCAATTGGGACCAGGTGCCATCAGGATTGAAGGACCCCGATGGCTACTGGACCACGATCCATTCCGGCACGCTCGGCCTGTTCGTCAACAAGGACGCGCTTGGCGGCAAGCCGGTGCCGGCCTGCTGGAAGGATCTCTTGAAGCCGGACTACAAGGGCATGGTCGGCTATCTCGATCCGACCTCGGCCGCGGTCGGATATGTCGGCGTGGTCGCCATCAACCGGGCGCTCGGCGGCTCGGCCGCCAATTTTGATCCCGCGATCAATTTTCTTAAAGCGCTGCGCGAGAACGCCCCGATCGTTCCCAGGCAGACCTCCTATGCCCGCGTGGTTTCCGGCGAGATCCCGATCCTGTTGGATTATGATTTCAACGCCTATCGCGCCAAATATTCCGAGAACGGCAATTTCGAATTCGTGATCCCCTGCGAGGGTTCGGTGGTCTTTCCCTACGTCGTCGGTCTTGTCAAGAATGCCCCGGACAAGGACAAGGCCGAGAAGGTGATCGACTATCTGTTGTCCGACAAGGGCCAGGCGATCTGGGCCAATGCCTATTTGCGCCCGGCGCGCCCGATCGAACTGCCCGACGCCGTCAAGGCAAAATTCCTGCCCGACAGCGACTATGCCCGCGCGGCGAGCGTTGACTGGGGCCAGATGGAAAGCGTGCAAAAAGGCTTTGTCGACCGCTATCTCGCCGAGGTCCGCTGATGCAGTATGGTGTCTTTAAGCTTGAGGGCGCCGTTCTTTCATGCCGCATAAATCGTTCCTCTCGCTGTGCCTGCTGCCGCTCGCCGTGGTGACGGTTGCTTTCTTCCTGCTGCCGATGGCCCGGCTGGTGGTGACCGGCGCCGAGGGGCCGCAGGGATTTTGGGGCTATCTTGCGATCCTGACCGAGCCGCGTTACCGCGCCACCCTGATCAACACCGTGCTGCTGGCCACCGCGACCACGATCGCTTCGCTGGTCATTGCCACGGTGGCCGGAATGTTCCTGCAACGGCATCAATTTCCCGGCCGCGCGGTGCTGATCGCGATGCTGACCTTTCCGCTCGCCTTTCCCGGCGTGGTCGTCGGCTTCCTGATCATCCTTTTGGCCGGACGCCAGGGGCTGATCGGCGATCTCACCAGCCATTTATTCGGCGAGAAGCTGGTATTTGCCTATTCGATCTACGGGCTTTTTCTGGGCTATCTGTATTTTTCCATTCCCAGGGTGATCCTCACGATCATGGCGGCGGTGCAGAAGCTCGATACCGGCCTCGAAGAGGCCGCGCGTTCGCTCGGCGCCGGCCCCTTCGCGGTACAGCGCGATGTCGTGCTGCCGGCGCTGGGGCCGGCCTTCGTGGCCTCGGGCGCCATCGCCTTTGCCACCGCGATGGGCGCGTTCGGCACCGCCTTCACGCTGGCGACCAATATCGACGTGCTGCCGATGCTGATCTACACCGAGTTCACGCTGGCGGCGAATTTCGCCACCTCGGCGGCGCTGTCGGTCGGCCTCGGCCTCATCGCCTGGGCGATCCTGGCACTGGCCCGATCATTCAGCGGCTCTGCCGTCGCTGCGGCCGGATGAAACCATGCGCGATCGCCTGATTTTCATCGGCCAGCTCATCTTCACGCTGCTGGTCGCCGCCTTCCTGGTGGTGCCCGCTTTGCTGTCGATTTCGGCCGGGATCACCGTGAATTACTTTCGCGGCATCGCCTCGGGCCTGACGCTGCACTGGGTCTTCCAGGTCTTTGACCTCTATGCCGGCACCATCGTTTTGTCGTTCGTGATCGCTTCGGCGACGCTTGTCGTCACCTTGCTGGCCGGCGTTCCCGCAGCCTATGCGCTGCACGTCCGCGGCGGGCGGCTCTCGCGCATCGTCGAGGAAATCATCACCCTGCCGCTGGCCATACCCGGGCTTGCGATCGCGCTCGCGCTGCTCTTGACCTATCAGGGGTTTGCCGGCTTTCGCCGCTCCTGGCTCTTCATCCTGACCGGTCACGTCGTCTTCACCATGCCGTTCATGGTGCGATCGGTCATGGCGGTGTTCGCGACCGTCGATATCCGCACGCTCGACGAGGGCGCGGCATCGCTGGGGGCGTCGCCGTGGCGGCGGTTTCTCGACGTCATCGTTCCCAATGCCCTGCCGGGGATTCTGGCAGGCAGCCTGATGGTGGTGACGCTGTCGCTCGGCGAATTCAACCTGACCTGGATGCTGCACACGCCGCTGACAAAAACGCTGCCTATCGGCCTCGCCGACAGCTACGCCTCGATGCGGCTGGAAGTGGCCTCGGCCTATACGCTGATCTTCTTTGTCATGATCATTCCGCTCCTGGTCGCGATGCAGATGTTTGCCGGCGCGGAGCGGGCAAGATGAACCCGGCCGCGGGACAAGGCGGCGCCGCGGTGCGCATCGAGAGCTGCGGCAAGACCTTTGCCGATGGCACCCGTGCACTTGAGCCGGCGACGCTGGATATCGCGCGCGGCGAAACCCTGGTGCTGCTCGGTCCCTCCGGCTGCGGCAAGACCACCATGCTGCGCATCATCGCCGGGCTGGAATTGCCGGACACCGGCGGCCGGGTGCTGTTCGACGGCCGCGACATGACCGCGGTGCCGATCGAGCGTCGCAATGTCGGCATGGTCTTCCAGTCCTATGCGCTGTTCCCGAACATGAGCGTCGCCGACAATATCGGCTATGGCCTCAAGATCCGGGGCATGGCAAGTGAAGAGCGGGCGGCGCGCGTGGCCGAACTGGTGAGGCTGACCAATATCCCGGGGCTGGAGAACCGGCGCATCGACCAGCTTTCCGGCGGCCAGCGCCAGCGCGTGGCGCTGGCCCGCGCGGTGGCAATCCGGCCCGGCATCCTGCTGCTCGACGAGCCGTTGACCGCGCTCGACGCTGCGTTGCGTGATCGGCTGCGCGGCGAACTTAACCGCTTGCTGCGCGCCCTCGGCATCACCACGATCTATGTGACGCACGATCAGTCCGAGGCCATGGAGCTCGGCGACCGCATCGTGGTCATGCAAAAGGGCGCGATCGCCCAGATCGGCAACCCCCGCGAGATCTATTTCACCCCGAAGAACCGCTTCGTTGCCGAATTCATTGGCGCGGCCAACATCATCGAAGCACCGCTCGAGAACGGCGATCTCGTGCTGCCGGGCGGCCGGCAGCCGACCGGCGGCGTGGCGAACCTGCCGGAAGCGGTCGTCATGATCCGCCCCGAAACCATCGCCATCGTTGAACCAGGCCGCGCGCCGCTTTCGGGAACCGTCGACAGTATCAGCTTCATCGGCGACCGCCAGCGCGTGATTGTCAGCGGCGCCTCGGGCAAATCTCTGACCGTCGATGCGCCGAACAACATCCAGGCCCGCGCCGGCGACCGGATCGGCCTTTTGATTGCGCCTGACGCCATCAGGCTCTTGCCGAGGGAAGACTAATGTCGCGACGACCAGTCTACATTGCGCAGATTTCCGATCTGCACATCAAGTTGCCGGGCGTGCTCGCCTACGGGCGGGTCGATACCGCCGGCGCGCTTGCGCGCTGCGTCGCCGCCCTGAACGCATTGGAGCCGCGACCGGATCTCGTGGTTATCTCGGGCGACCTTGTCGATACGCCGGCGGCCGCCGAGTATGAACATCTCAAGCGCCTGCTGGCCCAGCTCGAGCTGCCTTTTGCCGGCATTCCCGGTAATCACGATTCACGCGAAATGATGCGCGCCGCGTTTCCGCTGGCCGGCTATGCGTTCGGCTCTGGTCCGCTCAATCAATGCGTCGAAGTCGAAGGCATCGATCTGGTGCTGATGGATTCCAGCGTTCCCGGAGAGCCGCATGGCGAACTCGGCGCGACGACCCTGCCATGGCTGGAGGCGACGCTGGCTTCCGCGCCGGCCCGGCCTGCCTTGTTGTTTCTGCACCATCCGCCGTTCCAGACCGGCATCGGGCACATGGATCGCCAACATCTCCGCAATGCCGGCGAATTGGCCGATATCGTCAGACGTCATCGGCGCGTCCAATTGATCGCCGCCGGTCATGTTCATCGCGCGGTACTAACCTTGTTTGCCGGTGTGCCCGCAACGATCTGCCCGGCGCCAAATCACGCGGTCGATCTCGATCTCGCCGAATTGCGCGAGCCCTCTTTCAAGATCGAGCCGGCGGCCTTTCATTTGCACTGCTGGTTTCCGGATGAAGGCCTGGGCCACGTCGTCACCCATCAGGTGCCGATCGGGCAATTCGAGGGTCCGCATCCGTTTTTTGCTCGTGACGGGAAGCCGCTGTGAGCCGGCAACGGCTCGGTCAGCTTGCCTTGGCCAGGTCCTCGTCCTCGGCCGAGTTCAGGTACATGCCGGACATGGTATCGACCCAGCACAGATGGTCATGCACCTTGGTGACCCCGGTAACGTTCTCCGCGGCGACGATGGCGGCCTGCCGCGAGCGTTCTTCGGTGATCACCCCGCTCAAATGCACGATACCGTCGCGCACGATCACGCTCAGGCCGAACGGACACCAGTCGTACTTTCCGAGCGCATCGATGACCCGGTTGCGGATATGGTCGTCGTCGGCGGTCGGATCGGGAATTTCGCGGGCAAGGCTTGCCACCGCCTGCAACAGATTGGCGCGCGATACGATGCCGACAATCTTGTCTCCGCTCATGACCGGCAGCCGCTTGACGCCGTTCTTTTCCATCAGTTCCACGATCTGCTCGAGCGGCGTATCTTCGCTGACCGTGAGCGGTTCCGGCGTCATGATTTCGGAAACCTTGCTGCCGTGCTCGTGAACGAAATCGGTTGCCGCCTTGCCCGGACCAAGAATGAATTTCAGGAAGCGGCTGCGCCTGCGCTGGGTGCCGATTTCGCTGCGGCGAATGAAGTCGCCCTCCGAAACGATGCCGACGAGTTTGCCGGAGGCGTCGATCACCGGAAGCCCGCTGACATGTTTCTGAAGCATGATGTTGGCGGCGTCGGCGATCTTGGTGTCCGGGGTGACGGTGATGACCGCCCGGGTCATGATCTGATGGGCACGCATGGAGCCTCCATGGGTTCGGGATTGATGCTTCAGTTCAGACTAATTCAGCCCGCGCGTCGCGATTTGACGCAGGTCAAGCGGCCGGGGGCCCGTTGCGGCTCCTTGATGCAGCTCAATGCGCTGCCGGCGGCAGGTCGCATGATCCGAGGGCTGCAAGGCAGCGGAACGAAAGGGAGAGACCGTCATGGCAGAGTTTTCCGAACCACAGGCCGCGACCAACGGGCAACCGGCGGCCGAAACCACGATGCGGACGACCAGGGCGAGCCAGCGCATGCTCGATTTCATGTTCGGTGCCCAAAAGGTTCTGCTCGAGGAGATCGTGTTCGTTGGCAACGAAACGCTCGACCGGGCCCAGACCGAAGCGCACCTGTTTACGGAATTCGTCTCGAAAATGGCCGGAGCACACTCGGTCAGTGGTATCAAGATGATGTTCGAGGAGTGCGGCCAGCATCAGATCGACTTTATCCGCCGCGACAGCGAGCGGCTCTTCAAGCATGGCGAACGAGCCATCGAAACCGCCTCGAAGCTGTTCAAGAGCCGGCCCGCAAGCTGATCGGTCTTTCTAACTTTGAGGTCTTATGATTTGGCAAGACGTGAAAGCGACCGATTCCATGCCGTCGATATCAACCTTGCCAAAGGCTTTGACATCGCGGCTGCCGTGTCCCGCCCATGCCCCGGGTTATGGCGAGGGGCGCCAAGCCGTCGTTGCCGGGTCTCGGCCTGAGGTCAGGTCAGAGACCTCAGCGGGGCCTCAGCCAGAGCCATATCCTGTTGACCGGGCCTTTCACGCCATGCTGGCGCGCCTGACCGGCGGCATTTCGCCGGTTGCGCTGTCGCTCGCCTATATCGACTGGGCCTCGCATCTGGCGGCTGCGCCGCAGCGGCAGGTCGAGATCGCCCAGGGCGGCCTGCGCAACGCGGCACAGCTGTTCGAAACGGCGCTTCATTATTTTTCCTCCGGCCGGAGTCCCTGGTCGCTGATCGCGCCGCAGCAGCAGGACCGGCGCTTTGCCAACAAGCAGTGGGAGAGTGCGCCATTCAACCTGCTCGCCCAGGCGTTTCTTTTGAACGAGCGGTGGTGGCACGACGCGACGTCAGGCGTGCGCGGCGTGGCGCGGCCGAACGAGGCCATCGTCGAGTTCTCGGTGCGGCAGGTGCTCGACATGATGGCGCCGTCCAATTTCCCGGCGACCAATCCGGAAGTATTGCAGAAGACGTTGCAGAGCGGCGGCGAGAATTTCGTATTCGGCTGGCGGAACTGGTGCAGCGACGTGATGCGGCTGATGTCCGTGGGCCGGCCAAGCGGGAATCAGGACTACGTCGTCGGCGAAACCGTCGCGACGTCCCGCGGCAAGGTGGTGTTCCGCAACGAACTGATCGAGTTGATCCAGTATTACCCCACCACCGGCAAGGTGCATCCGGAACCGATCCTGATCGTGCCGGCCTGGATCATGAAATATTACATCCTCGATTTGTCGCCGCACAATTCGCTGGTGAAGTACTTGACCGGCGAAGGCTTTACCGTCTTCATGATTTCCTGGCGCAATCCGGGGCCCGCGGACCGCGATATCGCCTTCGACGACTACCGCAAGCTCGGTGTAGTGGCTGCGGTCGATGTCATCGGGGACATCGTCCCAGGCAGTCAAATTCACGCGCTTGGCTACTGCCTCGGTGGCACCTTGCTGTCGATTGCATCAGCTGTCATGGCCCGCGACGGCGACACCAGATTGAAGTCGATCACCTTGCTGGCCGCGCAAACGGATTTCACCGAGGCCGGCGAAATGACCCTGTTCATCAACGAAAGTCAGGTCGCGTTCCTTGAAGACATGATGTGGCAGCACGGTGTGCTCGAAACCACGCAAATGGCCGGGGCATTCCAGCTTTTGCGCTCGAACGATCTGATCTGGTCCCGGATCACCCGCGACTACCTGATGGGTGAACGCGCGCCGCCCAGCGACCTGATGGCCTGGAATGCCGACGCGACGCGGCTGCCATATCGGATGCATTCCGAATATCTGCGCCAACTGTTTCTGCACAACGATCTGGCCGAAGGCCGCTACCTGGTCGAAGGCAAGCCGATCGCGCTGTCGGATATTCACGTGCCGGTGTTCGTGGTCGGAACCGTCAGGGACCACGTGGCGCCCTGGAAGTCGACCTACAAGATCCATTACCAGGTGGAGGCCGACGTCACTTATCTGTTGGCCAGCGGCGGCCATAATGTTGGCGTTGTGGCAGCGCCGCGCGAGCCCGGACACTTCTATCAGGTCAAGTCGAAGGCGGCGGATGCCCCTTATATCGGTCCGGACGAATGGCTGAAGGCCGCGCCGCGGGTCGAAGGATCATGGTGGCCGGAATGGACGAAGTGGCTGGCCGCGCAATCCGGCGAGCCGGTCGAACCGCCGCGGATGGGGGTTGCGCGTGCGGGAGGCCCGAACCTGCCTGATGCGCCCGGTGACTACGTTCGCCGGTAAGTTAGAAATGCGTTGGCCCCTGAAATGATTTCAGCCCCTCAAGTTTCCGATAGGCCAGGGCTGCCGTCCGCAACAGGCGCTTTTGATGCTTCGGGCTAAGAACGCGCATGGTCGCGGTGGCGCCGTTGCGCTGCAGGGCGGCCGCCAGCGAATGGCCTCTTGCATCGTCGTTCAACTGCCCGAGAGATCTTTGCGCCTTGCGCAGATACTTCAACCAGGCGCGTTGTCCCGAAAATCCCTTGTCCGCGAACAGGTCTGTCAGAAACTCGATTGAATAAGTGAGTTTCTTGTTCAACAGACGCAACCGATGTCGCGTTTCCGGATCCATCTGCAGAAGCTTGCGGCTCTTTTTCAAGAGCTTCTGCTGCCACCGCGCCAGTTTGCCCACGCTGTAATCCGCAACCGGGGCCGCGCGTTCTCTGGCTGCCGGCTTTCCCTGCTTGGTCGACCAGGATCCATTCTCGATCCAATCGGAGCTGCTTTTGACCATACGCCGATACCTGACGGAGCGAAGCACCCGCGCCAGCTGGCGATGGCCCTCGGCGCGCTTTGTGTCCCAGGAGCGATAATAACGAGCGGGTTGCGGCTGTGTCTTGTCGATCGCCTTGAGCCGTTCGATCGCGACGTCGAAATCCCGGACCGTGCCAAGATGGCTGTTGAGCCACTTCAATTCATGCCTTATCCGCGTCCTTTGGGGACCAGCCACCATCGGCGAGAAAAACAATATGGCGGTACGCAGGCGGGTGAGCGCTATGCGCATGTCATGCAGCGCCGCCGGATCGCCGTTGCAAGTCGCTTCATGATGGGCTGTGAGGTCCGCAAGCGCGCGGTGCGCGACAATTCGAAATGCGCTCTCGCACGCCATCCCGCAATGCAGCCTCGGTATGGCCTCGCCGCGCCGCCACGGCCGAGCCGGTCCTGCGGCAGTGGCGGCTTTGCCTGCTGTTTTCGCAGATGGCGGCATGTAAAACCTGAACCGCCCCACTCGCGGCGATTGACGGCTCGTGTTGCCCTTAGGATCTGCCCCGTGCATGCCCGATATGTCGATGACCGCCCAGCCGCAGGCGGCATATTAACGTGTTTCCTGCGCCCGGCAATCGCCAGCCGTCGTTTCAGCTACCTCTGATTGACTTTTTCGAGGGTTTGCTCCGGTGTCCCGGAGGCATCGATGATGGCCCAATCGACCGCGCCGGTATCATAGTTCTCCTGCAGCCCGGCAATCTCCGGCGTCGCGTCGGATGCATCGCGCCCGCGGCGGCCGACGCGGTTCACTCGTGTAGCAAGGTCCGCCACGAGGAAGAGGCCGACAAACCTGACATTGAGTTTTCGCGCTGCGGCGCGGATCGCGGCGCGTTCGCTTTCACGGGCAAATACCGCGTCGACCACGATGGAATGTCCTTGTGAGAGCACGCGGCCTGCGCGTTGCGCCAGCCTCTCGTAAATCAGTTCGGTGATGTCAGGCCGGTAGGCACCGGCCGGCAGCCGGTCGGTTTCGTTGACCTGAAAGTGCTGCTTGCGCAGCACATCGCTCCGCACCACCACGGCTCCCGGCTGCGGCATCACATCGGGCGCCAGCGCGCGCGCCAGCACGGATTTTCCGGTCCCGGACAAGCCGCCGATCGCGACCAGCGCCGGCGCCGGCGGATGTATCGACCGCCGCGCCAGCTCGAAATAGCACCGTGCCGAATGCAGGACGTCAGCGCTGTCGGGACCGCGCCGGCGCGCCAGCAGCACATGGGCGCGGATCGCCGCGCGCATCGACATGAACAGCGCCAGCGCCGCGAGCGCGTCGAGATTGTCGCTTGCGGTCAGCCCAAGATATCGGCTGAGGAGGGTATTCGCTGCAGCCCGCCGGCCATAGCGGAGGAAATCCATGGTTGGAAAGGCGAGGTCGTAGAGCACATCGATCGAGGCGATCGTCGCATCGAACTCGATCGCATCGAACAGCACGGGCTTTTGATCGATCAGCACGATGTTCGCCAGATGCAGATCGCCGTGGCAACGCCGGACGTAGCCCTGCCGGCCGCGCCGTTCCAGCAAGCCGCCTATCCGCTCAAACGCCGATCGCGAGGCTGCCGCGAGATCATCGACGTCGCCGGCCGGAAAGCAGCCCGCGGCCCGGAACGCCGTGGTATTGCCGTCGATGATGCCCGGGATCGAGGCGATCCACGGTTCGGCCGGCGCCGCCGGCGCGACGCTGTGGCAGGCCGCGATCGCCGCCGCCATGGCGTCGACGAGAGCGGGATCGGGTGCGCCCGCTTCCGCCAGATGATCAAATGTCTGGTTGATCTTGATTTCCTCGTCGCAGGCGGCTTTGCGCTTGTCAAGCGTCGAGTAATCAAGAAAGGCAAAGCGGACGGCGTGCTTGATCTTCAGGGCGCGATCGCCTTCCAGAAATACCGACGCCGCATGGGTGTCGATGCGATGAACCTGTTGATGTGTCGCCGGATCGGTCAGAAACCCAAACACGCGCTGCTGCATGCCGGCGTCGCCCTTCTCCGAAACGGCCATGCGCCGGCTCTATCGCGCAGGGTGGGCAGAGGCGCGCTTGCGCCGTGCCCGCCATTTCAGATGGAAGTGCATCTGCTTCTCCGGAAGGATCGATGATATAGTGCATAGGGGAGGGGGCCGGCGAGCCATTGACCTCCATCAAAGGCATGACGGTGGTGGTGATATCACAGGAAATCCTCTTTTTGATGAAGATCAATGGCTGACGCATGTCAGCAACCTATTGTCGTGGTCGAGGGAGAGCGCGCATGCCGATCAAGGATATCCTGTTGCCGCTTGTCGGCGAGCCCAGTGCCGCGGCGGTGGCTGCGATCGACAAATGCGTCGCCGTGGCCGGCGATATCGGGGCTCGCGTGACCGCCATTGCCGTTGAAGAGGACATCGTGGTCCGGCCGATCGTGATTTCGGCCGATCTGGAAAATGCTGCCGTGGCCGAGGCCGTGCGCAGCGTCACGGACGCGCAGGGCCTGCTGAAGGCGACCGACGCCGCGGCCATTCGCTTTGGCGTCCGCTGCGAGCATAAACTCAGCCGGGTTGCCACGGCGGAAATTCCCGCGCACTTCGCGCTGTCGGCCCGGCTGAAGGATCTCTCGATTGTCCCGGTCAAGTCGCAGGGCGGCCAGTCAGAAAAGATTATCGAGCGATTGATCTTCGAATCGGGTCGGCCGATCCTGCTGTGCCCGGAGGAATTCGCCGCCGAACTGGCGGTAGTGTTCGACAATGTCGTGATCGCGTGGGACCACACCGCGCCGGCCGCAAGGGCCGTTGCCGATGCATTGCCAATGCTTCAGGCAGCCGCGAGCGTGCGCATCATCACGGCGACCGACAACAAAGCGCCGGCGGAACTGGAATCCGGGGCGGCGCTTGCCAGCCACCTCGCCGAGCATGGCATCAAGGCCACTTTTGAGACGGTGAAAATCGACGGCAGTTCGGTCGGAAAGGTGTTCGAGGCCTATGTCAGGGCCAACGCGATCGATCTTCTGGTCATGGGCGCCTACCGTCACTCCCGGTTGAACGAAATTTTATGGGGTGGCGTGACCAAAACCGTCATAGGGCAGCCACCTTGCTGGGTCATGATGTCGCACTGATGTCCACCTATCATCTGAAAAATCTGCTGTTGCCCCGTTCGGTCGCGCTGGTCGGGGCGTCACCGCGCCAGGGCTCCGTCGGACGGGCCATTCTTCAAAATATCTGCAAGACCAAATTCAAGGGCGAATTTGGCGTGGTGAATAGGAAATACCCCGAGATCGAGGGCGTTGCCACGGTCGGCAGCCTCGGCGAATTGCCTTTTGTGCCTGAACTCGTGGTGATTACGGCGCCGGCGTCGGCGGTCGCCGGCATTATCGATAAGGCCGGACAGCGCGGCGCGGCGGGCGCTCTCGTTGTCTCCGCCGGCCTGGGCCACGATGCGGGCTCGATGGCGGAAGCCGCCGAACGGGCGGCGCACAAGCATGGAATGCGGCTGATCGGGCCCAATTGCCTCGGCATCATGATGCCCGGAGCCGCGCTCAATGCCAGTTTCTCCGCGCATATGCCCAGCCCGGGAAATCTGGCGCTGATCTCCCAGTCGGGCGCGATTGCCGCCGGCATGGTCGATTGGGCGGCGCAGCGCGGGGTAGGCTTTTCCGGCATCGTTTCCATCGGCGACCAGCTCGACGTCGATATCGCCGACCTGTTGGATTACTTCGCGCTCGATGGCAAGACCCGCGCGATCCTGCTCTATGTCGAAGCCATCAAGGACGCGCGCAAGTTCATGTCCGCGGCGCGCGCGGCCGCAAGGGTCAAACCCGTCGTCGTCGTCAAATCCGGGCGCATGATCCAGGGTGCAAGAGCGGCCGCCACCCACACCGGCGCGCTCGCCGGTTCAGACGCGGTCTACGATGCCGCATTCCGTCGCGCCGGAATCCTGCGGGTGTCGGATCTTCGCGATCTGTTCGACTGCGCCGAGACGCTCGGGCGCATCGAATCGCCGCCGGGGAAGCGGCTGGCGATCCTGACCAATGGCGGCGGCATCGGTGTTCTCGCGGTCGATCGCCTTGCCGAGCTCGGCGGCGTTCCCGCAGCGCTCGCGCCTGCCACGCGCGAAAAGCTCGACGCGGTATTGCCGCCGACCTGGTCCGGATCAAATCCGGTCGATATCGTCGGCGACGCCGACGCCGCGCGCTATGCGGCGGCGCTGGAGGTGTTGCTGGCCGACACCAGCAACGACGCGGTCATGGTGATGAATGTCCAGACCGCGCTGGCTCCCGCCGACGAAATCGCCGCTACAGTGACGGCCATGGTCCGCAAGTACCGCACGCAGCGCCAGCGCGCGGCCAAGCCGGTGCTCGCGGTTTGGGTTGGTGCGGAGCAGAAGGTCGTCGATCTCCTGAGCGGCGCCGGAATTCCGAACTACTCGACCGGAGTCGATGCCGTGCTGGGCTTCATGCATCTGGTGCGGCACCGCGAGGTGGTGGCGGAGCTGGCGCAGGTCCCGCCGGCGATGCCGAGCGAGTTTGCCCCCGATATCGCCGCGGCCCGGAACATCGTTGTCAGCGCGATTGCCGATGGCCGGCAATGGCTCGATCCGGTCGAGACCAAGCGGCTGCTTGAGGCCTATGAAATCGCGATGGTGCCGACCGTTGCCGCCGCCGATGCCGAGCAGGCCGTCGCCCACGCGTCCGGGCTGTTCGCAGAAGGTGCGACCGTGGTGCTGAAGATCATGTCCCGGGACATCATTCACAAATCCGATGTCGGTGGCGTGGTGCTCAACCTGACCAGTGCAGACGCGGTGCGCGCGGCGACAGCAGATATCCTGGCGCGGGCGAAAGCCGTGCGGCCGGAGGCGCGGATATCCGGCGTCGTCGTTCAGGCGATGGTGGTGCGGCCGAAGTCGCGCGAACTGATCCTTGGCTTCGCCGACGATCCGACCTTCGGCACCGTTATCGTGTTCGGGCGCGGCGGTACCGCCGTCGAGGTTATCAATGACAAGGCGCTGGCGCTGCCGCCGCTGGATCTGCCACTGGCCCGCGATCTGATCGAGCGCACCCGCGTTTCGCGCTTGCTGCGCGGCTATCGCGACGTGCCCGCGGCCAAGCCGGATGCTGTCGCGATGGTTCTGGTCAAGCTCGCGCAGATGGCTGCGGATATTCCCGAGATCCGCGAGTTGGACATCAATCCGCTGCTCGCCGATGAGAGCGGAGTGCTGGCAGTCGATGCGCGTGTCGGCATCGGACCCGCGTTACGAAAGTTCGCAGGCTCGGGACCTGCCAACTTCGCGGTGCGGCCCTATCCGTCGCAATGGCAGCGCCACATCGAACTCAAGGATGGCTTGCGGGTCTTCGCACGTCCGATTCGCCCCGAGGACGAGCCGCTGATCCACGAAATGCTGCGCCGGGTCGAAATGATCGATTTGCGGCTGCGGTTCTTCGCGCCGATGAAGGAGTTCAGCCACGAGTTCATCGCGCGCCTGACCCAGCTCGACTATGCCCGGGCGATGGCCTTTGTCGCGCTTGAGGAAGCCACCCACGAACTGCTCGGCGTGGTTCGCATTCATTCCGATTCAATCTACGAGAGCGGCGAGTATGCGATCCTGCTCCGGTCCGATCTCAAGGGCAGGGGGCTTGGCTGGGCCCTGATGCAGATGATCATCGAATATGCCAAATCCGAGGGGCTCAAAACCATCTCCGGGGACGTCCTGCAGGATAACAGCATCATGCTTGAGATGTGCCGGAATCTCGGTTTCGAGATAAGGTCGGATCCGCAGGAGCACGGTATCTGCAACGTGAAGCTCAAGCTTTGAAGTGATACGGCGCCGTTGGCAGGCTCTCCTCGCGGTCAGCCCGGTGCCGAACCCTGCGATTGCGATGGTCCCGCGGCATTTGCCGCCGCGGCCCTTGCGGTTGCAGCCGGTTTCTTCAGGCTCCTGATGATGATGGTGATCAGCGGCACGATCAACAAAGGCAGCAAGCCGTTGAGCGGATGGTGGACCATTCCGGAGGCCTGCGATTGCAGCGCCCGCGCTTCCAGTTGCAGCGCGTCGACCGCGGAACCGTGGATTTCGGTGGCGAGCTCGAGTTCGCGGCCGGCCGGCGGCCTCGCCGCGATCGCGAACAGGATGGCGGCAATCACAAAGTTGACCCCGGCCAGAATGGCCGCGGCGGAGATCGCGCTCCAGATCTGGACCAGGACGAAATAGGCCGCCAGTTCCAGCATCAACAGGCCAAAGGCCGCGATCAGCGCCGCGAACGCCCGCAAGCCAAGGCCGACCAGCATATGCCGCATCCGCAGCTCGGCGATGATCCGGTCGGTGCGCCAGAGCACGCGCAGCTGTTTGACGACGTTTTCAGTGTTCACCTCAATTTCTCCCCGTAAGCCAGCCGACGATGACGCCGAGTGCGAAAGCGGAAGCCAGCGACGCGACCGGCCGCTCCGAGATGATTTTGTCGATATGGTCTTCTTGATCGCCCAGCGTCTCGCCAAGATCGTTCAACGCCGCCTTGATCTGATCGGCCAGCGCATCGGCGCGGTTGCGGGAGGCCTCGGACAGGCCCTCGCTTGTCGTGTTCAGCAGCCGCGATAGATCGACTTTGAGCGCCTGCAGCTCATCCCGCAACTCGAAAGAGTCGAACATTGGCTTGTCCTGTGGCCAAATCGCGGCAAAATTCTAGGCGGCCTTGCCGCCGCGCCATTGATTTGCGTCAAACAGCAAAGAAGGGGCATTCCATGTCTTGAGGCAAGTCAAACTGGACGCCGGGCCGGCGTTTAAAGAAACCTCCCATGGACAAGGAACACAGATCTTGGCGCTCCCACCCCAGTTAACGGCCACGTCATCAGCCGATGTGCTTGAACTGCATCCAGGCGGGTCCTGGACCACGGCCAATGTGAAAACCCTGGAACAGCTCACCAACGCCGTCGCTGAGCAGCTTGACCGGTCGAAAGCCGTCAAGCTGGATATGGCTGGCGTGCGCGAACTCGACACGCTCGGGGCTTGGCTGCTCGAGAAAATCTCACGGCGTGCGACTCTAGCCGGTCATCGCGCCGAGGTGACCGGCGTCGCCGACAAGTATGCCGGGCTGATCGATGAGATCCGACAGGTCAACCGCCGCAATCCGGCTCCGGCGCCCACACTAAATCCCGCCGTGGCCAAGGTGAACGATATCGGCCGCTCCGCGGTCGGTGCGACGGAAGACGTCAGCGCGTTCCTGCAGATGCTGGGCTCGCTCTTCATGGCCCTCGTCGGCGTGCTGCGCCGGCCGAGATCGCTGCGGTTGACGTCGCTGGTCTATCAGCTCTACCGGGTGGGCTTTCAGGCGATCCCGATCATGGTGCTGATCACCTTTCTGATCGGCGCCATTATCGCACAGCAGGGCTTCTTCCATTTCCGCAAATTCGGCGCCGACTCCTACGTCGTCGACATGGTCGGCATTCTGGTGCTGCGCGAATTGGGTGTGTTGATTGTCGCGATCATGGTCGCCGGCCGCTCGGGAAGCGCCTACACTGCCGAGCTCGGCTCGATGAAAATGCGCGAGGAAATCGATGCCCTGTCGACCATGGGCCTCGATCCGGTCGAAGTCCTGATCCTGCCTCGCATGATTGCGCTGATATGCGCGTTGCCGATCCTGAGCTTCATCGGATCGATGGCGGCGCTCTATGGCGGCGGGCTGGTGGCACAGTTCTATGGCGGCATGGGACCGGAGATCTACATCGCGCGCCTGCACGACGCTGTGTCCGTCACCAGCTTCAAGGTCGGCATCATCAAGGCGCCGTTCATGGCACTGGCGATCGGCATCGTCGCCTGCAGCGAGGGCTTGCGCGTGAAGGGAAGCGCCGAGTCGCTCGGCAAGCAGACGACAAACTCGGTGGTGAAATCGATCTTCCTCGTGATCGTGCTCGACGGGCTGTTTGCGGTGTTCTTCGCATCGATCGGAATGTAGCGATGCAGCAGGCGGCTCCTCAGTTCGCGATACGCGTGAGCGATCTTGTTGTCGGGTTTGACCGCCAGGTGGTGATCGACCATCTGTCGCTCGATGTCCGCCGGGGCGAGATCCTCGGCCTGGTCGGTGCTTCCGGCGGCGGCAAGACGGTGTTGATGCGAACCATCATCGGGCTCATTCCGCGGCGAAGCGGGGAGATCGAGGTTATGGGCGCGGCGATCGGGCGCAGCGAAGATCGCAGCACCCAGAACGCCGCTGGACGATGGGGCATCCTGTTTCAGCAGGGCGCACTGTTTTCGTCGCTGACCGTGCGGCAGAATATCCAGTTTCCGTTGCGCGAAAATCTTGTGATTTCGCAAGGCTTGATGGACGAGATTGCGACCGCCAAGCTGGAAATGGTCGGGCTTTTGCCAGAGGATGGCGACAAATTTCCCGCTGAACTGTCGGGCGGCATGACCAAGCGCGTGGCGCTGGCGCGTGCGCTCGCGCTCGATCCCGCGATCGTGTTTCTCGACGAGCCGACCTCGGGGCTGGACCCGATTGCGGCGGGCGAGTTCGATGCGCTGATCAAGACCTTGCAGAAAACGCTGGGACTGACGGTCTTCATGGTCACCCATGACCTCGCCAGCCTGAATACCGTCTGCGATCGGGTCGCGGCGCTGGCGGACGGCAAGATCGTCGCGATCGGGCCGATGCGCGAACTGCTGCAATCCGAACATCCCTGGGTGCGGGCCTATTTCCACGGCAAGCGCTCCCAGATGCTGCAACCCAAAGCGAGCTAAAACATGGAAACCCGCGCACCCTTCGTCGTCATCGGCGCTTTCGTTCTGGCCGCCATCGTCGCCGCGTTCGGCTTCGTCTACTGGTTGAACAACTCCGGCGGACTTGGCCCGCGGACCAGCTATCACGTCCAGTTCGACGGCTCGGTGCCGGGGCTGTTGGTCGGCGCCGGCGTGCTGTTCAACGGCATCCGCGTCGGCGAGGTGACCGATCTTGGCCTCGCACCGGACAGCCCGCGCCAGGTCAACGCCACGATCTCGATTGCCTCGGCGACGCCGGTGCGATCGGACACCAAGGTCGGGCTGGAATTCCAGGGCCTGACCGGGGTTCCCGTGATCGCGCTGGAAGGTGGCACGCTGCCGGCAAATTCCGGCGCGGTGTCGACGCTGATTGCCGAACCCGGCGCCGGTCAGAGCATGACCCAGGCCGCCCGCGACGCCTTGCGGCGGGTCGACAGCGTGTTGGCCGAAAACTCCGAGCCGCTGAAGAACACCATCGCCAACCTGGAGGTGTTTTCCGAAGGGCTGGCGCGCAACGCCGGCAAACTCGACAGCATCGTCGGCGGGATCGAAAAGATGACCGGTGGCGGAACACCGGTGCAAAAAATCACCTACGATCTGCACGCCGCGCAATTTTCCGATCCGGCGGGCAAGACCATCAAGGGGCAATTGGCGCTTCCCGAGCCGACTGCGGTTGCGATGCTCGAGACCCAGCGCTTCCTGTTCGCACCCGCCGGGGACTATCCCGCCTTTGCCGATGTGATCTGGGCCGACAGCATTCCGAAATTGCTGCAGGCTCGATTGATCGAGAGTTTTGAAAATTATGATATCGCCCACGCGCCGCTGCGGGGCGCGGACATCGGACAGGCCGACAACCAGCTCGTGATCGATGTGAGGCATTTCCAGATCGCGGTCGACGCGGAGCCTGCGGTCGAGATCGGATTGTCGGCGAGGATTGTCGACAAGAACGGAAAAGTCGTCGCTTCGCGTTTGTTTGAGGCCGGCGAGAAGTTCGCAAAGCTCGAGCCTGCAGCAGCCGACGCCGCCTTTGACATGGCGTTCGGCCGGATTGCAAAGGACATGATCGCCTGGACCGTGCAGGCGTTGCAATAGTGGGTATGGCAGAGCGCTATTCGAGGGTTTTCAAATACGACAGCAGATCGTGAATCTGATCGGGATCGAGTTCGGCAGACGGCATGGCTGGATGGCCGGTCGAGATGCCTTCGGCGAGGGCTTCGGCCAGGGTTTCGATCGGATAGCGCAGATGCAGGGTTCGGAATGGCGGCGCGATCCTGAGCGGGCTGTTGGTCTCCCGATCGATCGAGTGGCACCGCGCGCAATGGCTTTGCGCGTAGCTCTTGCCGCGCTGTTCGGCCGGCGAGGCGGCGAACGCCGGCGCCGTCAGCAGCAGGGTGACAAGGATGTAGGGCAGGGCAAATCGCAGCATCACGAACCGGTCTCCCCCGATTGCGGCCGTCAAGCAAGATAGTGCATCGAGGGGGGCATTACTTGATCTGCATCAACGGCTATTCCGGTGATCAGTTAAGATGCCATCGATCGACGGGCGCGGCGGAGCAATCGGGTCGCAGCCCAGTCGATCTGGGGGGTCTATGAAGATTTCTGTGGTTGCAGTAAATTCGGGTGGCGAACCCTGTGCCGCTTGCTCGATACGCCCGCTCAGTATCTGCGCGGCGCTCGCTCGGTCCGAGCTGCGCGGGCTGGAGCATCTGGGTCGCCACATTCATTTTGCATCCTGCGAGACGGTGTTCGCCCAGGAGGAGATCACGACATCATTTTACAATCTGCTTGAGGGGGTGATGCGGCTTTACAAGCTCTTGCCCGACGGTCGCCGGCAGATCGTGGGATTTGCGTTACCCGGCGATTTCCTGGGAATGACGGCATCATCGCGCCACAGTTTCTCTGCCGACGCGATCGGACCGGTTGTGGTCTGCCGGTTCCCCCGGGCTCCGTTCGCGCGATTCAGCGAGGACAAGCCGAAGCTGCTGCGCCGGATCAATGAAATGGCGGTCCGCGAACTGAGCCAGGCTCAGGACCACATGGTTCTGCTCGGACGCCGTTCGGCGGAAGAAAAAGTCGCGATCTTTCTGGTCGGATGGCGCGATCGATTGGCCGTTCTCGGAGGCCCCGCGAAAACGGTGCCGTTGCCGATGAGCCGCCAGGACATCGCGGACTATCTTGGATTGACCATCGAGACGGTCAGCCGCACCTTTACCAAGCTCGAACGCGGCGGCGTGATCGAAATCCTGCCGGGAAGCATCTGCCTCTTGGACCCGGCGCGTGCCGAGGCCCTGGCCGCGGCCTAAGGCTCCCGTCATTGCGAGGGGCCGATAACGTGGTCCGAGGCCGGATGAAACGGATGGCGTGAGGTTCACTCTGTCCCATCCCCCGTCATCGCGATCCCGCGAATGCGCGCCCGATGACGGGCAAGATCCGACAGGGTGGTGGTGGCCTGAATGACAGGTCGCGACGGCCGCAAGATGAGTTTAACGCAGACGGTTTGCGTTCTGATCTGCAAATGGCAATGCCTTTCGCGGGACAGATCTGAAGCGCTGCCGCCCAGACCAAGTGGTTGATCGCATCGCCGATCAGAGGTTGGAACCGCCCGCAGTCTCGATCCTTGACTGGCCGATGTCCAATTTGCGTCAACCGGAAGACGCTGTTGGTTGAGGCTCACTCCTTAGCCATCGATGAGCAGGATACAGCCAGTTGACGCTCAGTTTCTGTGCAAATCCGCATTAGAACGCCTTATTCATTAAATGAGAACTTCTCATTTCGTGTCGGGTCACCCCGCTGCTAGCGTTCACGCCCAAGTGAGATTGGCGAAAATCGCAACCGACTTTCTTTTCAAGGAGCTGGCAATGGGCAGGGATACCGACAAACTCGGCAAAGGTGGTGCTGCCAAGCAGCAACGGCCTTCACGGCGACAGATTCTGAAAGGCGCCGCAGCGGTCGCCGGCGCGGCGGCCGGATCGAACGTGATCGGCGCTCCCATGATCTGGGCGCAGGAAATCAAGGACATCGAGCTGCGCCACGTCGGGGTGTCCTACTCGGTAGTGAAGGCGATCGGCGACCAGGCCGAAAAGGATCTTGGCTTCAAGGTCACAATGCAGAACCTCGACACCTCGGCGGCGATCAATCGCTTCATCACCCAGCCAAACAGCGTCGATATCCCGGATCTCGAGGGCTGGCAGGCCAAACTGGCCGCCAAGCGCGGGGTGATCCAGGGCATCAACGTCAAGAAGATCAAGGAATTCGACAATTTCCTGCCGATCTTCACCAAGGGTGAGCTCGACGGGCAACTGATCCCGCGTCAGGGCATCTCGCCCTACGAGGCGATGTATATCGAGAAGCCTGACGCAACCGATCTGCACGAGGGCGTCACCGAGTGGGCTACGTTCCTTCCGCAGGTCTACAACGCCGACTCTATCGGCTACCGTCCCGATCTCGTCGACCATCCGGTGACGGAATGGAAGGATCTTATCGATCCGAAATATAAGGGGAAGGCCGCGATTCTTGACGTGCCGGCGATCGGGATCATGGACGCCGCGCTCTGCTTCGAAAGTGCCGGTATGATCAAATACGGCAATAAAGGCAACATGACGAAGCAGGAGATCGACTTCACGACCGACAAGCTGATCGAGTTGAAGAAGTCGGGTCACTTCCGCGCCACCTGGACCACCTTCGACCAGTCGGTGCAGCTGATGGCGGCGGGCGAGGTCATCATCCAGTCGATGTGGTCGCCGGCCGTCGCCGCTGTCCGCGTCAAGCAGATCCCGTGCGTCTATGCCCCTGTCAACAAGAAGGGCGACAAGGAAGGCTATCGCGGCTGGTGCAACGGCCTCGGCCTGATGAAGCATCTGAGCGGCAAGAAGCTGGATGCCGCCTACGAATACATCAACTGGTACTATACTGGTTGGCAGGGCGCATTCGTCAGCCGCTACGGCTACTACAGCCCGGTGCCGTCGTCGGCCAAGAAGTTCATGACGCCGACCGAATGGGCGTTCTGGTACGAGGGCAAGCCGGCGCCCGAGGAGATCAAGGATCCGTACGGCGTGCCGATGGAAAAGGCAGGGACGGTCCGCGATGGCGGTTCGTTCCTGGACCGCGTCAAGAACATCTCGTGCTGGAACACGCTGATGGACGAGGCCGCCTATATGAACAAGCGTTGGAACGACTTCAAGGTCGCCTGACGGCTGGGCGACAAGGCCTGAGACGCCCTTCGGCTCAGGCTTCGCGCTCGGTGAACTGGCGTTTGTGGAATCGGAACCGATGGAAAGCAAAGCCAAAGCAGGGCGGGGTCTAGCAGGGTGGCTGTTGATCCTTCCTCTCGTTCTGATTCTGTTACCGTTCTTCATCGTCCCGATCATCGGTGTGGTCGCCGCCAGCTTTGTGCAGAGCGACGGCTTTGGCGGCATCATTGCGAGCTTCACGTTGGACAATTACAGAAGCGTTTTTACTTCGGCGCTCACCTATCAACTGTACTGGGCAACGCTTAAATTCACGGTTTTTGCCTGGTTCTTCTCGTTGTTGATCGGTTTCTGGGTCGCCTATTTCCTGGTGTTCCATGTTCGCAATCAGCTGCTGGCGCTGGGGCTTTTCCTGCTCTGCACGGTGCCGTTCTGGACCTCGAACATCATCCGCATGATTTCGTGGATACCGCTGCTCGGCAAGGAAGGGCTGATCAACAGCGCGCTGATCAAAACCCATGTCGTCGCCCAACCGCTCGACGTACTGCTGTTTTCCAGCCTCGCGGTCGTGATCGCCTATGTTCATCAGCTGACGATCTTCATGATCGTGCCGATCTTCAATTCGATGGCGCGGATCGACAAACGCACCATCGAGGCGGCGCGGGACGCCGGCGCGTCGCGCTTCGATATCGTCCGCCTCATCGTTCTGCCGCTGAGCAAGACCGGCATTGCCCTGGGCTCGATTTTCGTGGTCTCGATCGTGATGGGTGACTTCTTCGTGGTGAAAGTAATGTCCGGCGGCGGCTCGGCGTCGGTGGTCGGCGCCTTCTATGAAGACATCGGCGTGCTGCAATATCCGACGGCCGCGGCAAGCGCCACCGTCCTTACCATCATCGTCTCGCTGCTGGTGGTGGCGATCCTGCGCACCGTCGATGTCCGCAGGGAGCTGACGCGGTGACCGACCATCCGCTGGCAGCCCGCGATGCCGACGCCATGCCGGTCCGCCG
>NZ_JBEKXH010000183.1:0-12147 GCF_049512235.1 Bradyrhizobium sp. | reverse complement strand
TGTCACACAACCAAACGCGTTTGCGAAGCGCCTTGTCCCTCATAAGCCCGCTTCATGAAACGCATCCATTTCTGTTCCTGCTTCTTCGCCTATTGCAGTGGCCGGGGATTGTTGGCCAAGATTTGACTTTGCAATCTATGGATGTAGTTTCGAGCCGCGAGACGGCGAAGCTCGGCTGCGGCACGGATGCGACGGAGATCAGATGATGAAAGACGCGGTCGCGGTCGCAACCTTGATCCCCGGCCGGCTGACGGTCTGCACCTATGGAGGATTTGCTCCGGTCTGCTACAAGAACCCGGCCGGCCAGCTCATCGGCCTTGACGTTTCGTTCCTGACCCGTTTCGCCGAGAGCCTTGGGCTGGCGATCGCAACCCTTGAACACGCCTTCGACGGCATCTGGGCAAAGCCGGGCCACAACGTGTGCGATGTCGCCGGCGCGGGCGTCATGCGGCGTGCCGATCGGCCTCCGGGTGCTGGGGGCTCCTGGAGCGATCCATACTTTCAGGTCGAGAGATCGCTTCTGGTTCGGACCGCCGAACAAAACGAGTTCAATCAGTGCCAAAGCCTCAAGGGCAAGAAGATCGTCGTGACCCGCGGATCGACGGCGGATATCGACGCGCATAAGCGCTATCCCCACTGCACGATCCAGTTCGTCGACGAGGTCGCCGAGGGCCAAGGCGACGCTCAGGAGTACATCGTCAAGACCCTGATCGCCAGCCGCCGGGCCGACGCCTTCGGGGAAGGCGACGTCAGCAACCGATACCTCGGCAACAAATACGGCACGGACGTCAAAGGAGGCTTGGCGCTGGCAGACGTTCACGCCATCGACGGAATGACGGAGACCTTCAACTTCATCACGCGCAACGCCAGCTCGGGGGTGCTCGACCGGCTGAACGCCTTCATTGCAGGGAATAAGGGATGCTACGCGCCGAAATCGTAGCCGCGCTCCTGGCTAGTCCGGCGGTGTCCAGGTGATCTCCTTGCCTTTCAGCTCCCGATAGCGTCGGGCCTGAGCGCGCAGACTTCCAGGATCTGACATGGTGCGCGACAGCCAATCTCGATCGAGGCGTGCGGCAGAGTCGAAGGCCGCCATGGTTGTCGCTTGCAATGCTCGTTTCGAGAAAGCGTAGGCCGCGTGGCATTCCGGGGGCACGAGCGCGGCCCAAGACACGGCGTCGTCCAGCAACTTGTCCGGCGCGACGGTCTGATGGACGATGCCCATGCGAGCCGCTGCCGCCAGATCGTGGATTTGTCCGAACAGCGTCAGCTCGGATGCGGCGCCGGGGCCGATGGCGTGTTTGATAATCTCGCAATAGACGGCGGGCATCGGGATGCCGATGGGCACCTCGTTCAACGAGAATTGCAGATCGCCTTCGGCTGCGATGCGATGATCGCAGTTGAGCGCCGTGATCAACCCGCCGGCGCAGGCGTGGCCGTTGATCGCCGCCACCGTTGGTCGTGGATACGCGATGCCCGCGACATCTGCGCTAAGACGCGCGGCGCCTGTCATCAGGCGGCTGGGAATGAACCTCTAGCATCAGCGTGGCGGCATCAGCGTCCAAGCTCGCAATTGCGCCAACTATTGCAGATCGTGGATTCGGGCCATGTCCAAGGGGCAAGCCTCCTAACACTGGGATGTTCCATCGCGAAAGATGATCGCGAAGCACATCCAAAACTGTGTTTCCGGTGGCGAACTCGCTGAATTGGCCAATAGCGACGCCAGCCAGCTCTGCCACTCGTCCGGACTTTGCAAGCATCGTCAATTGCCGGTCCACTTGTCCTAAGCCCATATTGACGGCCTCCAGCAGGAGGATCGCGCCTCTCAGGCTGGGCAAGGTCCAGCCCGACGATGTCGCCACCATGTCAAGGTTGCCGCCGATCAGTCGGCCACGCGCCTTGCCCATGGTTGTTAACGCCGATGTGGCTTCGCCGGAATTTGAGTTCAGGATGTGTGGTCCCCTGCTCATCAGCGCTAGCCGCAACGCCTCGTTAGTCGCCGACGCATCAAATGTGGCGTCCTCGGCAGCAATCGCTCCATGAACTCCCATAAGCCTGCATTGCTGCCATAGGGCGAGATGCAGGATCGTGATTTCGCTAAAGCCGACAACGAATTTGGGATCGGCCCGCGCGGCCGCGAAGTCAATTTTGTCGGCGATGCGGTACGCACCCTTGCCGCCCCGCGTCGCGATAATCGCCCGCACATCGGGATCGCATAGCGCTTCATTGAAATCTGCAAGGCGTTCTTCGTCAGTACCAGCGAGATAATCCAGCCTGGGGCACCGGCTAAAAACATTCCGCGCCAGTTGAACGCGAAGCCCCCAACTCTGCAGGATTTCCGTGGCGTGCGAAACACCTTCTTGCGTCGGTGGACTTGCTGGCGAGACGAGCCGGACAACATCCCCCGTTCGCAGGGGAGCTGGAGAAAGCACAGGAAGTTCCCGCTCAGAGGACGATTCACTCATTCAAACGGCCGCCGGCCCTTGCGCGCTTCTTCGCCTGAGCGAGAACCTCAGAGACCGATTTTCTACCGACGCCGCTGGCGCGCGATTGATCGACGATCCGGCGAAGATCATCCATCGTCAGTTCCGGGTGTGAACGGCGCTCGCGGTCGCGACGGACTAGATCGCGCACATAATCGCTTGTGCTGGCATACTCGCCTTCTTTGATCCGGGCCTCGATCCAATCCTTCATCGGCTCAGGCAGGGAAATCGTCATGGTCGCCATGCGGCACCTCCTAACTTGCCTCAGCATAGCAACGATAAGAACATATCACAAATATTCTTATTCAGCGGGTCGACCCGGCCTCGGCTGCGATCTGGTCCCTGATGGCCGCTTCGAACTGGCTGGCGGAGGGGACAAACATCAATCTCGCCTCCTCTAGAATGGCCGAGAGGATACCGACCACGGCAGGGCTGCCATTGATGTCCACCAGGATCGGCGAGCCCGAGTAGCCGAGATTCGCCAGGCACTGCACCACCAGCATCCGATTGTCCTGGCCGTAATCGGCGCGGCAGTTTCGCAGCGCGGTCGCCGAATAGCGCCGTTCTTCACCGTAGCCGATCTGGGAGATCGTCCCGGCAAGCGTGGCGGCCCTCAGTTCCTCGCGTGTCAGCGCCTTCACGGCGACCGGGCGTACCGGCAGAGCGTCCTTCAGGACGATCAGCGCCCAATCTGCCGGCGATCGATCGAGTGTCCACTTGTTCTTCAGCATCGGAGCAAAATCCTTGGCCACGATCAACTGCGCTGCCGCCGATGACGACCCGGGCGCTCCCTTGTTCATGCCGGCCAGGAAGTGGACGCTCGAAGCGCTGATCGGCTCGGTCCCGTTGAACAGGCAGTGCGCGGCGGTGAGCACGATCCGGGGTGCAACGAGCGTGCCCGTGCACCAGCCTCCTGTGCTGAAATGGGCAACGGCGACGACGCCGATCGCCGAGGCCGGCCAGGACGAGGAATCCACGACCTCTCCGAAATGCCGATCGAGGCCGAGCAGTTCTTCCGCCCGCGGATTGGCGACGCCGGCCGCGGATGATTCAGGCTTTGGCTGGAAGTGGTCGATGATCTCCTGGGCCTGCGCGTGCTGCGCCTCGGTCAGCGCCAGCGCCTGGACGAGGCGCGCGGCGGATCGGACGCCTCCCTGGCCGGCCATGACGATGAAGGCGTAGCCCTGCACCAGGTCTTTCGGGACGCCCCTGCCGTCGAGGGCCATCAGACCGCGCATATATTGAGCCTGGGCAAATCCCTGCGCAGCTGCCCGGGCGAACCATCGCGCGGCTTCCGCATCATCGGGCCGTACACCTTCAGCGTTGGCGTAGGCGAGGCCGAGAAAATGCTGTGCGATCGGAAGTCCCTGGTCCGCGGCCTTGCGATACCAGGTGATCGCCTCGGCAGGATTTCGCTGAAAACCCCATCCGTAGGCGTGCATGAATCCGATGTCGAACTGGGCGCGCGCGTCACCCTTCTCGGCAAGGGGAGACAGAAGTCGAAGCGCGGTCGCGTACTCCCCGCTGTGAGCTGCGGCGACGGCATCGTCGAGCTCCGCTGCCGTCGCCGGGCCGACGAGGCCGAGCAAGAGGATGAGGAGTGCGAGAGCTGCGTTGATCATGCGTGTCCAATGCGGCCGGCGAGCATCGTGATGGATCCGCCAGACGACACCATCAAGACGGCGACCCTATGGCTGTCCGGCGGGAAGTTCATTTGCCCGCGTGCGCGCAAATTTGGTCGGGCCAGCCGGGAATCCTTGCGCCAAGTACTCGAAAATCGATGGAATGGATCTGACCACAGGTTATCATCGTGGGCTTATTGTGGTAGGCGGACCATTGCAATGCAATGAAACGTCATTGGCATCATCCGCCATCAGGCGCAAGATACCCGAGTGATGATTGAAACCGTTCTTAATTGTGGCCTGCGGCAAATATCAAGCACGTGATCAGGCAGCCAACACCGCCTTTTTCACGGACAGCGGTAGCTCGATCGCGCAAAAAAATTTCTTCGGATAGAGATAATCTTCTCCGGATTCGTCGACAATTCGCAGTAAATCCTGCTTTTCGGCATCTGAGTCGCGGAGTGCAACGTAGATCTTCCGTGTCTCTAGCGATGCAGGGTAACTCCCGTTGCTAATGCACACGACGAGTTGTTTTGATGGAGGCCTTACCATGGTTCCGACTTTCAAAGTAGGCGCTTGATCTTGAATTCTTTGCGCCCGATTCCGGATGCCTCGTATCAGTGTAACTCAGCGTAATGGACAGTGCCATTGGAAAGCTGAACCTGGGCGGTTCCTTTCCGTTTGCGCCATCGACCCCGCCCATAGACCTTTCGCAATCGGGCGATTTCGCGGATTCCGCTACCAGCGGCGAACGTCTCAACATCCGCAATGTCACCCAGGATCTCGAAGAATTACCTGGGGGTAGGCAAGCCCGCCGATGGACACGGCGGAAATCCGGTGCCAAAAGCTCGCTCGGCGCGTGAAGAACGGTGCTCCGGCTGGGCGGATTTGTTACCATGAGCATCGCGCCTTCGCCGAAAAGCCAGGGCACCTCAGCCACTACCGGAGCCGGGGCCGAGCACCACATAAAGTGTGTCCGGAGTGGTATCCGGACTGGGTTTCATCGAAACAGGCACCAGCGACCATGTCCCACCAACTGCGACAAGCCTCGTTTCTGGAAGCCCTGGAACCCCCGCTCGCACTCAAGGCCAGGGACGCGCTGCGGGTTGGCGACTTCAAGCAGGCGATCGAGTTGTTCAAGCGGCTGGTCAAGCAGGAGGACCGGCCGGAATGGTGCGAGGCGCTGAGTGAGGCCTATGCGGGCCGCGCGCGGATGCTTGCCGCCAAGGGACTGTTCGAAGAGGCCTTGACCGCGCTGAGCAAAAGCGCGGCGCCGGACGGAACGTTCCGGGATCCGCTATTATATCTGAAATGCCTGTGCAAACGCGGTCAGTTGCACGAGGCCACCGAATTCGCGGTGAAACATATCGCAAGCGAAAAGATTCCGGCGGCAACCGCGCCACCATTGGCTGAACTGGCGGCGGCCTTATGGCTGGCCGCGCCGGTCCCGCTGGCTGTACCAGTGGATCCGGGATCCGAGGCTGGCAAGTGGGTCGAGCACGCGGCGGCGGCGCAGCAGAGTTTGACCGCCTGGATCGAGGGCAGGGAGCCGCGAGAGATCGACCAGCTCTTGAGCCGCATTCCCTTGCGGTCGGGGTTCGGAGCGCTGCGGCTGATCCTCAAGAGCCTCATGACCGCCGCCGATGACCCCGCAAGGGCGCGCCAGCTCCTCGACAGCATCGCGCCCGGATCGGCGTTTGCGTCCTTGCGCCTCGCCGTCGAGGCGGCGCTGCCGGGAGGGCCTGAAGAAGCCGCGGCGAAATCGAGTCCGGCGAGCAGGGCGCAGCAGGTCTTCGCCGTGGAAGTCAAGGGGCTGCCGAATGCTGCCTCCCAGTTGCTGCTGCAGTTCACCAAGGCCGAGCGGAGCGGACCAGGCTCTTTGTTGGCCTTTCTGGCAGGTCAGGCCAGGACCCTCCCGGCGGACGAGGTCAAGCGCGCCTGCCTCAATTTGCTGGCTCAGGCGCCAGACCGTCTGCGGCTGTTCGAGAGCACGTTCGGCACCCTCACGGCATTCGAGAGAAACCGGATTCAGGCACTGGCCGCCGAAGCCGGAAGCCATTGGCGGCGCGCCGAGCAGCACTGGACCGCCGCGGCAAAGAGCATTGCACCCGCACCCGGCGCGGAAAACGCGCTCGCCGCGGGCGTGATCTATCGTCGCCTTGCGCATCTGGCCCAACTACATCCGGAGATCGAAGGCCAGGGAAGATCTGAATTTCCCGAAATCGAATATTTTGAGCTGAGCCTGCGGGCCGATCCCGATCACCTTCCTGCCGTCCTGCAATTGATCGGGCTCTATCGTCGAGAAAGGCTTGACCGCGAGTGGCAACGGCTGGCCGAGGACAGCGCGCAGCGCTTCCCGTCGGACAGCGCGGTGCTGCTGCAGGCGATTGACGCCGCGATGGCGCGGAAAGCCACCAAAAAGGCGGTCGGTTTCGCCCGCAAGCTGCTCATGCTCGACCCGATCAATCAGGCGGCGCGGCAGCGCATGATCGAGCTCCATATCTCTCATGCCCGCAAACAGAACCGCTCGAAGCGGGCCGATCTGGCCTGGAAGGAACTTGCCGAGGCGGCGACGTGGGAACGCGCCAGTGCGCCAAGCTTTCTGCTGCGGATCAACCAGGGGCTGGTCGGGCGCGTGCTTGGTCAGGAAGACGCCGAGGCGCGGCTGCGCCAGGGGGTGGAATTGGCCGGTGGTGGCGTTGCCGGCTGGTTCCGCGCCTCGTTGGAGCACGCGCTGATGATGTCGGGCGATGCCAATGCGGCCCTGCTGCGCCAGCAATTGGCGCAGGCGGAGCGGGAACAGGCTCCGACCAAGCAGGCCGTACTGGCCATCGTGTCGGCTTTGAGCGGTGAGGAAGCCCGCGAAAGCAAAAAGGCGATCCAGGCACTGGTCTCTCGAATGCGTGGTTGGCTATCGAAAGCAAGCGGCCTTGCCTGGTGCGCCGCCGAGTTTCACCCGATCGCCGAGATGTTCGGGTGGGTCGATGCGTATGACCTGCTCGACGACTACGCCAGGTTGGCGGGCCAGCGCGAACCCGGCGATGCAACTTGGCGCTATTACCAGCTGGTGGCCCGCGCCAAGGGCGATCCGGACCGATTGTCCTTCACAGAGACCGATGAACTTTGCGACATCGAGGAGGCGGCGGCGCAACGGCGTGATTTTCATTTGGCCAACCGCATCCAACGTTTCCTCGACGGACCCCGATCCCCGGAGAGTCGCGGATCGAAACCGTCCTCCAAGGCTGGACATTTCGATGACGACGACGAGCCGGCCGACCTGGTGTCGCAGTTGCTGGCCGCGGTTCTCGAGGATACGCCGCCGGACCTGGTGCAGCGCTTGGTCAAGAAGCACGGGCGAAGTCAGGCCGTCACGGCTCTGGTCGATCGAATCCGTGCCACGCCGCTCGGGGGCATGCCGGAGCCGGTGCTTCGTCGATTAGCCAACGCCATGGTCGAGATCGTGACGGGGACCAATAGCGGGCCGATGCATGACTGATCCTTTCACGGTTCTCGGCGTCGGCGAGGATGCCGGCGACGAACAGATCAAGCAGCGCTATCTGGCGCTGGTGCGCGCCTTTCCGCCGGACCGCGAGCCGGAGCGTTTCCAGGCCTATCGGGCGGCCTATGAGGCATTGCGCGACCAGCGCAAACGCCTGGAGGTAAAACTGCTGCGGACCAACGACACAGCCTTGGCGCAGCTGAAGTTGCGGTTTCAGGCGCCGTCCGGACCGGTCCGCGGCAGCGCCACCAGGGCGACGGTCACGGCGCTCTTGCTCGAAGGCATAGATCGGGCCTGCACCAGCGTCGGCAGTTCGCCGGAATCGCCGTAGTCTTTAGCGCGATCGCCGACTCACCCCTGGCGATCTGCGAGCGACATTTGCAGAAAACACCTCACGGGCAGGGCAGCGACGTTGGACGAGACGACAAGGGAAGAGTTGCTCAGCCGGTTTGTCGCCTATCTCGACGGTCTCGATCCCGACGGTTCGGGCGAGGCGCCGGCGGGGACAACGGAGGAGGGGACGGAGGAAGCCGATCTGTTCTCGATCTTCGTCGAACTGGCCGGTCTGCGCAACGAGACGCGCACGCAATCTCGCATCCTCAAGGAGGCGCTCGACCGCTTTCGTTCCGTGTTCGATACGCTGCAGGCCAGCCATGCCGCGCTGGAGCAGGAGTTGAAGCGGGCGCGGGCCGATGCCGGCGACCGCGAACGCAGGCTGCTGAAACCGCTGCTGCTCGACATCATCGACATCAGGGACAGGCTGGCCGCCGGGTTGAAGCCAGCCGTCGCGGCCGCGCCGCGGTGGTATGAGCGCTTCCGCTCGTCCTCTCGAGCGCAGCGCGCGGCGGCCGAGGCACGGCAGGAGGGGATGCGGATGACCTTGCGGCGGGTCGACAGGCTGCTTTCGGATCAGCGCATCGCCGCCATCGAGACGGTGGGCCGCCCGCTCGACCCGCGCCACGCCGCTGCGGTCGCGACCATCGAGGACCCCTCGGCCGCGGACGGCATCGTAGTGGAGGAAGTGCGCCCGGGCTTTCTCTGGCAGGGCGAATTGCTGCGGCCGGCGGAGGTGATCGTGGCCAGACGCGACGGGAATGGAGAGCAGACGTGATCGAAGACATCGTCGGGATCGACCTCGGCACCACCAATTCGGAAATCGCCCTGTACCGGGATGGCCGGCCGGAGGTGCTCGCCGACGAACGTGGGCGCAAGATCCTGCCGTCGGTGGTCGGGATCGGAGAAGGCGGCGAACTGCTCGTCGGCGAGGACGCGCGCAACCAGTTCGTCCTGTATCCCGAACGGACCGTCAGATCGATCAAGCGCCGCATGGGCAGCGACGACAAGGTTGATCTGGCGGGAAGCGCGTACACGCCGCAGGAAATATCGGCGATGATCCTGAAGCGCCTCAAGGACACCGCCGAACGCAGCCTCGGGCGGCCGGTGCGCAAGGCGGTGATCACGGTTCCGGCCTATTTCTCCGATACCCAGCGTCAGGCGACGCGCGAGGCAGGCGAGATCGCCGGGCTGGAGGTGGTTCGTATCGTCAACGAACCGACCGCGGCCGCCCTGGTCTACGAGGCGGCTCAGCATCAGGGCAAGCGCATCCTGGTCTATGATCTCGGCGGCGGCACCTTCGACGCCTCGGTGGTGCGGATCGAAGCAGGCGTCGTCGAGGTCATATCGAGCCACGGCAACAACCATCTCGGCGGCGACGATTTCGATCACAAGATCGTCGAGCACATCATCGATCACCTCAAGATCAAGCAGGGGGTGGACGTCGCAGGCGAGCCCAAGGCGATGGCGAGGATTCTGCGCGCCGCGGAGGCGGCCAAGAAGCATCTGTCGGATCATCCCTTCGCCCGCATCGAGGAGGAGTACCTCTCCGAGACCGCAGGCAAGCCGGTCCACCTCGCACTGGAGTTGTCGCGCGAGGAGTACGAAGAAATGATCGCCCCCTTCATCGAGGAGACCCTGTCGGCAGTTCATGTCGCGCTCGAATCGGCCTCGCTCACCTCCTCCCAGGTCGACGAGATCCTGCTGGTCGGCGGCGCCACCCGAACCCCCCTGGTCCGCCAACGCCTGCGCGAAGCCTTTGCCAGGGAGGCGCGCGGCGAGGTCGATCCCGATCTCTGCGTCGCCCTGGGGGCGGCGATCCAGGGCGGCTCTATCGCCGGAGCGGAGGTCTCCGCCGTTCTCGTCGACGTCACGCCCTACACGTTCGGCACCAGCGCGCTCGGCGAACTGAATGGAGAACTTTACCCCTATCACTACGTCCCGATCATCCCGAAGAATACGGCGATCCCGGTTCGCAAGAGCGAGGTCTTCTTCACCGTCGTGGACGACCAGAAAACCGTGGAGGTGCGGGTCTTCCAGGGCGAGAACGCCGACGCGATGGAGAACATCCAGCTCGGCGAATTCCGAGTCGAGGGACTGAGCGAAGCCCCGGCCGGCAACCCGATCATCATCGATCTGGCGCTTGACCGCGACGGCATCCTGCATGTTTCGGCCACGGAGAAAGACACCGGGCTCGAACGCCGGATCACCATCGACAAGGCGATGTCGCGCTATGACAAGAACGAGTTGGACGACGCGCGACAGCGGATCGACGATCTGTTTGACGCCGAGGACGCCGAGGGTGCCGAGGACGCCGACGGAGTGCCGCTGCCCTCAGCCGGCGCGCCCGCCACGCCGCCGGAGGCCGATCTATCGGCCCTGGTCGCAAAGGCAGAGGCCAAGCTCGACACGGCGGGCGACGAAGACCGCGCCGAACTCATCGACATCGTGGCGACCATCAGGGATTGCCAGTCGCGCGGGGATGCCGCCGGCCTTGCGCAAGCGCGCCGGCAGCTCGGCGATCTCCTGTTCTATCTCGAGACCTGACATCATGATGCACTGTCCGATCTGCCGCGCTTTGCTCAACGGCGCCGACACCTGCCGCCGCTGCCGCGCCGAGCTGAGGCAGGTACAGGATGTTGAACGCCGGGGACGCGAACTCGCAGACGCGGCGATGCACCTGCTGGCATTGGGCAATACCGCCGCCGCCAACCGCCTGCTGCGCCGCGCCCGCATCGTTCATGCGACGCCCGAGCTGCGGCTGCTTTTGGCAATGGCAACAACGGCTGCCCGATCGAGCGGCGAAGTTTGAAATGCACTCACCGTAATGCAAACTAGTCGAGCGTTGCTTTGATGCGAATCATATTGATTCGATGTCGTAGGGTGGGTTGAGCTCTTCGCGAAACCCACCACTACCGCCGCCGCGATGGGTTTCGCGACCAGTTCGGACATGCGTCCGATCTGGTCACTCTACCCATCCTACGACCGATCAGTTTCATGGATCGGTCGTCTAGTTCAATGATCTTGAAGGGGCGCGCAAATAATCCCGGCAAAGCAGTGGGTAACGCTGATTGAAGTTTCCGTTGAGCCTGACATGAAGGTTGGCTGGGCGAACTGTCCCTCGGAAGAACCGCTTTGCCAGTTCGTCAGCGTGCACCTCTCGGCCGGCGGGTGGATGGTCAGACACTCCAGCCGCGCGCTCGCACGCGTCGCGAAGCATCATCCTGGGGATCTTCCACCGTCATTGCGAGGAGCCCTTGCGACGAAGCAATCCATTGCGCGGCGTACGCGGTGATGGATTGCTTGGCGCACCGAACGGCGCGGCGCATGGCGGATGGCGCCTTCCACCTTCGCTCTACGAGCTACGGCGGACAAGTCCGCCCCAATCCGCCCTGTACCCGGCTTGCCATCTTGCGCAAGGCCGCGTTCGCGCAGACGACCTGGCGCCGCGTTCCCCACGCGATCACGGGCAGACGCGGATCGGCGGCTGCTTGCGCGGATCGCCGACCTGGACCGCGTGACACCTGGGCAGTGAGGTGCCGTACGAGCGCGCGGCGCCGAAGCCATGATTGGTGACCGCGGCCTGGAAGCGCATTCCGGGCGGCAAGGGCTGCGGGTTCAGCGCCATCGCCGGCGTTGCCAGCGCCAGCGCGGCTGCGGTCAGTGACAGAATGCGAATGAGCTTGCGTGATGATGACATGGATACCTCCTTTTGATCTCGGCCGTCCGGCCTGCTCATTTGGTTGCACCCTGGGACCCGCGGGTTCAACGCCAACGCGCTTGCGGCGTTCGCCCGGCATCGCGAATGTGACGTGGCACACGTTCGCGATGGCTCTTTCTCGCATCGTAAATGCTGGGCACGGGGCAAAAGGGCGCCTTTGCCTACCTCATGCGCTCACGCGTGTTCGGAACTGTTCCGGCGGCTTACCGTTATCCTGCGGATAATTTTCGCTTTACCCACGAAGCGATGGGTCACGTGGATTGCGCGCTTTCCGGTTAAATTCCCTGACCATTCAGCGGTTTCCGCCGGGCGTCATCACGGAGGCCGAAGCTCATCAGATGGCGGCGGCGCACGAGGTGGCCAAGGTCATTGAAGTCGACGACTTCGCGCCGGAAGCCTTGTCGCCGATCTACAGAAAGCCGGCCGAAGTGCATCAGTTCTTCCAGCAGCTCGGTGAAACAAGGGCCGCGAGCTGATGGCGCGACGTTATCG
>NZ_JBEKXH010000182.1:0-12544 GCF_049512235.1 Bradyrhizobium sp. | reverse complement strand
GTCCGGCTGCAGGGCCACGCGCTCGGCGATGGGCGACATGGCGAGAGGCCTCGAACGCGATCCGCAAATGGAATCCATTCTCGCCAACCGCAAGCGGGAGCTCGGCATCACCTTTGAAACAGGCCGCCGACTCGGCCACGAGTTGGCCTTCGCACATGGCATCGACCTCGGCAGAGGCCGAGGCCTCGGAATTTGACCCGTCCAATTTGCCGCCGTTTGAACGCCATAGTACGGCGATGTATAAAATGCGCTTGCGCGCCTGCAACCGCTTGTCTTGTCTGGTCTCAGATGCAGTCAGAAACAGCCAGCAGGAGGCAGCGCGGCCATGCGCGAACCGGACCGTATCATCCGCTTGAAAGCCGTTCTTGCCCGGACCGGGCTGTCCCGGTCGGACCGGGCTGTCCCGGTCCACCATCTACCGCAAGATCGCCGAAGGCACCTTCCCGGCTCAACTCAAAATCAGCGTCAACGGCACCGGCTGGCATGAATCCGACATCAATCGCTGGATCGCCGATCCCGCTTCATGGCGTCCCAAACGCGAATTAGATGAGGTCCGGTGAGGTCGGTGGCTGTACTATTCCTCGCACGGATCCTTCCGGGCTCTACACTCATCACTTTAGACCGCCACCGAAGTCTGGAAAATACTTGACCTACTGGCGCGTTCCTGTCCGCTTAGGCAGCGACACTCTCACTGGCCAAAATCAGCAAATCCGCCGGAACATGGAAACGGTCGCGCAAGCGCTTTACCATCGTCATGCTCAATTCGCGCTTGCCCGACATGACCTCGCTGACACGGCTCGCCGTGCCCAGAAGCGGCACAAGGTCGGCGCGCGTCAAACCATGCTGCTCCATCAGATAGGTCAGCAAATCGGGCAACGGCGGCGCTTTGCGCGGCCATCGCGTGCGTTCATATGCCTCGATCAGGCGAGCCTGCGCCACCATGCGCGCGCGGTCGTCAACTTCGCTCGACCGCATCAGCTTGCCGACAAGCGCCTTGGCCGCCTCATGATCGGTCTCGTTCTGGATAATGATCAAAGTCGCCTTCATCACACTGCCTCCGCATTCACCTTATCGTAATCTTCATGACTGCCGAAAAAGCGGATTATCAACACGCCGTCGCGATATTGTACCAAGGCGATCAAGCGGTAGTCGTTGGCCTTGATATTGAACACCACGCGCCCGCCCTTTAGGATGCTCGCCTTGGGATGCGAACGCTTCACGTCCTGCGGCGTGCGCCAGTCCGAAGCCTCCGCAATCGCCAGCCATGCCCGGTACTGGGCGCGCGCCGCGTCGATGCCCCGATGGCCGGAACGTTCGGCAAAGTAGCGCTCAACAATGTCCGTGCCGATAACCAGCATGAGCGGACACTAGCGCGTGTTTCCCAAAAATGGAAGAACGGATTTCCATTTTTGGGAAGAATATGCTAGTGCTAAAACTCTGAAAGACGGCCGATGAATATCTCTGGTTCTCAACGGCGCGGGGGAAACTACCTTGCGGGGTGTATGTACAGGTGTATGTAGCCAAAAAGGTACGTGCTACCTGTCCAAATAAAATGGGCGTTTCTTTCATTTTTGGGCGGACTCCCTCTCCGCCAGACTAAGCTGTATCCAGCCACACCATCCGTAACGCCATCTGTGGCCTACCCGGAGGCAAGGGCTTTTCGCAGGCCCTCGGGGTCGGCCTTGATGGCGCGCAATAGCGTTCGCGCCGGGCCACTCGGCTTTTTGGCGCCGCGCTCCCATTCCTGCACAGTTCGAATACTGAATTCATAGGTCTTGGAGAACTCTGCTTGCGTCATGCCGGCAGCGCGCCGGATTGCGCGCACATCGATCTCCGGCGCCATATCGGGCGCAGAGTCGGGATTGGCGGCGATCTGCATGGCCAACTCCTCATCCGTCATCGCGTCGATCTTGCTCCAATCCGTCGCCGCCAGCGCAGTGCGCGCCGCCTTACTCAAGCTTTTCGCCATAGCGCTTCACTTCTCGCATGTTACAGCCCGTCATATACGCCTCTGGCGTATATGACGCAACGGACTTTGTGCGTCCTATCGCGCTATCGGAGGGTGTTCTGGAAGAGCGGGTCGACGCAATTATCGTGAGGCACGCGTCATCGGTCGACGGCTTCACCTGTTGGTTGTTCGGGATCGCATTTGGTGGAAACAAGCTGCTGGCGGTCGAAAGTGTAACAGCCCACAAACATAGGGTGATCTTCGATGAGGATGCCACCACGATCCTGGCCATCTACATCGGCCGCCGGGCCACGACGACTTACACGAGGAGCTTAAGGCTATGAGTGCACCACAGATCATTCGGACGCCCAGCGGCGAAGAGCTGGTGCTGCTGCCACGGGCCGAATATGAGGCACTCCTCAAGCGCGCCGATCACGAGGCTGAGGATGCCGACGACGTCGCTATCTACGATGCTCGGAAGGCCGAATTGGCTGCTGGCGGCGTCGTGCTGCCTCCGGAGGTTAGTGCCGCGATTCTTCGAGGTGAGAGTCGCCTGAAGGCCATTCGCAACTGGCGCGGCGAGACCCAGCTGCATTTGAATTTCAAAACAGGTATCGGTCAGGGCTATCTGTCCGATCTCGAAAGTGGGCGTCGCGCGGGAACCCCCGAGACCATCGCGAAGCTGGCGCAGGCTTTGAGTGTGCCGGTGGAGTGGCTATCATGAAAACCGACCTCGGCCTCTGCCGCGTTCGAGAGGCGATCCGGCTCCAGCAGAATCATGCCGCGTGCCACCGATGCACGGCTTACCCATCATGACGGCGGGATCGGTAGAGATGCGAGCGCGTGTCATCGAGTTTCCACTGTCACTTAAGTCGCGGACACCGAACGATACCTGAGAACTCCGCCGCGACAAAGGCACAACCTTGGCAACGCCCGCCGCGCCACTAGTCCGCCGCGCCACTAGATAGCCTTATGCAGTGCGGATGCGATACTCCCGTTCATATTGAGATTAGAGCCATTTCGAGGGATTGCGCGCCCGAGCTGCCGACCATGGCGGAATCCGGATTGCCGCAGCGCTTGGGCCTGGCGGGATGCTCCGGCTTGGGGCCAAATTCCCGAAGCAAGAGATTATCGTGTTGAACCGCCCGTGAGGCGGGCACGTTTCACCGACATGTCTGACGTCGGCCTTTTGGTCCCGAGGGGCCGGGCCATCGACCCGGGCCGCCGGCGCCGCCAAAGCCTCGGTACCGCAAGCCCGTCATTCCGGACAGGGACCCGGGATCCGCGTCTTATTTGCTCCGTGCACCGCCGCAGTGTAACCTGCGGCAAATAGTTTCGGATGGTGCCATGGTTATTCCTGAAGAGGAAAAACTCACGGTTGATGAGTTCCTCAAGGCCATCGCGGGTCACGATGGTCGCTTCGAGCTTGTGCGCGGCGTAGCCTATGCCATGGCCGGCGCCAAAGAGGGGCACAACGTCATCTGCAGCAACGTTCAGACGGCCCTCGTCCCTGCGGGAAAGCGGAAGGGCTGTCGCACCACGTCGAGCGACACTGCGGTGCAGACCGGGCAGGATACCGTCCGATATCCGGATGTCGTGGTCGATCGCGGCCCAGCCAACGCGACGGCATTGACGGCTTCGAGGCCCACAATTGTCGTAGAGGTTTCTTCGTCAGGTACCGCCGTCTTCGACTACGTCGCCAAATTGCGCGAATACCAGGGCGTGGAAAGCATCGACACCGTTCTGCAGATCGAGTCGGAAATCGCCCTCGTGAAAGTTCACAGACGGCAAGAAAACGGAACTTGGACCGAGGAAACGGTCGAAGAGTTCAACATGGATATCCATCTTCCTTCGCTGGCAGTGTCCATAACGCTCAACGAAATTTACGATACGCTGGATGTGCGGCCTCGACGGCGCCTCCAGGTCGTCAAGAACGAAGACACCAGTGGCATGTGATTGCGCCGTTGGCTCAAGCTAGCCCAAGTTAGCCAAGGCGCTCGCCATGAAAACCGTTACGATTCACACCGCGAAGACGACCTTGTCGAAGCTTCTGGCGCGGGTCGAAGCCGGCGAGGAAATTATCCTGGCGCGGGGAAATGAGCCGATCGCCAAGCTGGTGCCGTTCCGACCGCCGCCGAGCAAGCGGGTTTGGGGCGCTGCGTGGAGTTGTCGCCGTCGGCCCGGAGTTTTTCGAGCCGTTGCCGCAGCAGGAGCCGGCGGCTTGGGAGTAGCGGCATGCGGCTGGGTTTTGTCGGCCTGCCGATCAGCCTTCGCCATGGCCAGGTGGCAGGCGGGTTGCCGGGTCCTCACCGCGATCCGTTCGGCCGCATGCTGATGGCCCAGGCGATGGTCGAAAACCTCGTGCTTGTTTCCAACGAGCAACCCTTCGACGCCTATGGCGTGGGGCGATTGTGGTAGAGCGCGCGGCGGTCAGGATGCAAACCTCCGACGCCAGCGCCGGCGTTGCCTCGCGCTGACTAAAGCTTGCCGTCACGCAACCCGCGCGGTCTTCGGGTGCTGCGTGGCGCCGTGGCGATCCGCTGCGCGCCGACAGCAATCTAAGGCACGAGACGTTCTCGTCGGCAAGAAAGCGCATCACTCTGCGGCGAGAACGGTCTCGTGCTGCACGTAGTCGGCCGGGAACGCCAACGTCGCCCGGATGTCATCTTCGGTTAGATTTGGGTAGGCTTCCATTAGATCGGCAAACGAGCGGCCCGCTCCCAACTTGCGCAGGATCGGCGCGAAGCGGACTTCCGGACACCCGCTGCATCCGGCGCGGGCGTGCTACGAGATCGCAATGATCTCGAGCTCTTGACCGGATGTGCCGACGACATCCCCAACAGCCTTGCCCATCAGAAGCCGTGCCACCGGGGATACGAAGGAAATAGAACCGGCCTTGGGGTCCGCCTCGTCCTCTCCCACGATACGATATTTATGGACGCGCCCGTCATCGCGCCTGAAGGTCACCGTGCTAGCAAAGGCGACCGTATCGGCTGACGCAGGCTTGGCGATGATCTGAGCCGACCGGACTCTGGCCGCAAGGTAGCGCACATCGCGCCCGGGTATGGCTGCTTGCCGTCGCCGTTCATTGACGTCTTCGATCTGCTGCGCCGTTTCAAACGCCTCGCGAGCCTGCCGGAGCTGAAGTTCCAGAGCCTTCAATCCTGCTTCCGTCACCAGGTTCGGATGAGGTGAAACAGGGCGGTCAGGCAACAGAATCTCCGACGCGGCTTCGGCACTGTCCTCCTTGGTGAAAGCGACGCTCAAGCTCGGACTCCTCTCAAGAGTATGTTGAAAAATGCATGGCCGGCGATAAGCGCGGACTCCTGTAAGGAACGGCAGCACGACGCTCGGCGGCTTTTGCTGTTCACTCAGCGCCACCCGAGAGCCGGCGCCACGTGTGTCAGGATCGATTCAATGACATGGCTATCAAATACGCGCCGTCGGCGCCCAACTCCTCCGCCGCCATGGCCAGCCCGATGGATTGCAGCACCGCGTCCGCAGCCGAGCGGGTCTGCGACTGGGAAGAGGGCGTCCAGTGCCCGAACGACAGGGAATCCGATGTTTTTCATACCGGCAATCTATGCTTTTCCTGGCGATTTGCGACCCCCGCGGTGAGCGGGGCTGACGCCTCGCATGTTCTGAACGCGCAAAAGGTCGGTGCCGAGGCGCAACTCGACCAGGCAAAGGCACAGAAAGATCGCGCCGATGCAGATCTGCAGCGAACGGAGCTGCGCGCAACCGTCGACGGGCGGGTGACGAAACTGACCGCGGCCGTCGGCGCGCTGGCGGCGCCCGGGCAGGCGATCATGATTGTGGTGCCGCTCGACATCTGGGTCACGGCCAATTTCAAGGAATCGCAGCTGGCCGACATGGGCGTCGGTCAGCCCGTCGATATCAGGATTGACGCGTTCGGTGGCCGCAAGCCTCCCCGGCGAGGTCAACAGCGTTCAGGCGGGCAGCGGAACCGCGTTCAGTCTGCTGCCGGCCGAAAACGCCACAGGCAATTATGTGAAAGTGGTGCAGCGCGTGCCGGTGAAGATTACCTTCAACCAGCGTCCCGACGTCGAACTGGGACCGGGCATGTTATTGGGGAGGGCACCGCCACCTCGACTGGGGACCCCTTTAGATATCGATCTTGAACCGGATGGACGAGGACAACCCGATCGACGAGATTTCACGGATCGAAGCACAGCTCGATGAGCTTGCCGAGGTCTCGGAGCGATGCCGGAAAATTATAGTGGTTTCCAAGGTGGCGATCGCTGGCGGCGCTGCATTGCTGCTGGTTACGATGCTCGGCCTGTTCGGACCCAATCAGGTCACTGCCGTCGGATCGATCGCAGTGGTGATAGGCGGAATCGTGTCGCTGGGATCGAACGTCAGTACGTTGCGAGAGACGATGGCCGCCATGCGCGCAGCCGAGATGCTTCGTTCGGATCTGATCGGCAGGATCGACCTTCGATTGGTTGGTGACGGGACTATAAAACGGCTTTGAACGCAGCGCGGGACCTGCGCCTGCCGGTGTTTGATTTCGAGGTAAGCGAAGACACGAGCTAGCGAGGTGCGCAGGTTATTTGCGGGAGCTGACGCTCCGCGTTTGCGACGATGCAGGCTCCCACATGCGAAATCCGCCCTTGAAAGCGTTCGCATTGTCGCCCAGCCGGCACAAAGGCGGCAACTCTTTCAGCTTCTTGGCGTTGCCGCCGCCGAGCACGACGTCGTCGGGCTCGAAGGCTGCGACCAGAAGATCAATCACATCTTCGATGTGCCTCCGCCACTCTTTCTTGCCGAACTCTTCGAGACCACGGACGCCGACATAATCCTCATAGGTCCGCTTCTTGTACGGTAGATGCGCGAGCTCCATCGGCTGCATGACGCCGTCAACGATCAACGCCGAGCCGAGCCCGGTTCCGAGGCCCAGGAACAGCATTCTGCCGCCCTTGTAACTGCCGAGCGCCTGCATCGCTGCATCGTTGATCACCTTCGTCGGCAGTTTGAAGGCCGCTGCGAAATCGAAACCGATCCAGCCCTTTCCCAGGTTGTGCGGTTCGGCCACCGGCCGATCGTGCACGACCGGACCAGGATAGCCGACAGACACCCCCTCATACTTCCAGTCACTGGCGAGCGCCTTTACGCTTGATACCATCTGCCGCGCCGTTATCGACGGTCCGGAGTCGATCTCCCGCTTCTCCTTCCCGCCGGTGGCAAGGATCTTGATGTGGGTACCGCCCACATCGACAACCAGTATGTTCATTGGAGGGTCTTCTCCTTGAACCGGCTTTTGGCGCGCCGTCCTGAGCGCCTGAGTTTTTGCGTGGATTTTATCGATTACCCCGCACGGTTTCGAGGGAAGGACGCACGGCGAGCAGGCGACCAAGATCACAGTCGAGTAAGTCGCCAATACGATCCAACATCAGGTCTGGGGCGGCAAAGGAGCTGACGGCCTTGGCATCGCGTGCGTATTGTCCCTGTCGGGGAAGCACGGTGGTGACGCGGTTGCCCCAGGCCTTTTTGACTGCCGCCAGGATGCGCGGCTTGTCATCCACGAAGACGTAATGCAGGGCCGGATAGCGGGCCTCGACGTCGTCGAGCGCGAGTTCCTTGTGGATGTAGATCAGCACCTCCGAATCGACTGCCTCGGAGAGGCCGGAACGCTCTATTTTGCGCGGTTGAAAGACGACATCGCCGTCTGTGAGAAGCACCGTCGGACCCCATTTGCGCAGTTTTGCAAGCACATCCAGCGATCCCGGATACAGACGATTTGCAAATGGGTAATCGACCAGGAAGGAGGACATCGACAACAGCTTCATGTCCTGTGGATGTTCGACGCGGTAGCGCTGGAGCGCGCCAAGGTAGTCCCGATAACCCAGCTCGACGAAGAGATCTTCGAGTATCGCCCAGTACCGATCGCGGCACGCCGCGCCGTACTCGCGCTCGATGTGTGACTTGATGTCGGCCTGGATGCGGTCGTTATCGAGGAGGGTATTGTCGACATCGACCAGAAAGACCACCTGATTCATAGCACTGCTCCTGCAACTCTGAGTGATACGTCGTTGTGGCTAGCGCTTCCTCAGCGCGCGTATTTGGCAATTTGCTTGCGGGCGACTTCGACGACATGCTCGGGCGTGAAGCCGAACTTCGTAAGCAACGCCTTGATTGGTGCGGAGGCTCCGAAGGTGTGCATTCCGACGACCGCACCACGGCGCCCAACATAGCGTTCCCAGCCGACGACCGATGCCTGCTCGACGGCCACCCGTGCTTCGATCGCATCCGGCAGTACCGATTCGCGATAGGCCTCGTCCTGCAGCTCGAATAGGTTCCACGAAGGCATGCTGACGACGCGGGCGGGCGTACCCTCGGCGGCGAGCCGCTCGGCTGCACTGATGCAAAGCGAGACCTCGCTCCCGGTCCCGATCAGGACGATCCGGGGAGGAGCGCCACCGAGATCCGCCAACACATAGGCACCGCGTGCGAGTCCTGAGGCTGGCGCGAAACGGTTGCGGTCGAGCGTTGGCAAATCTTGACGGGTCAGGATCAGGCAATGAGGCCGATGCTTCGCCTTCAGCACCACGCGCCAGGCTTCCGCCACCTCGTTGGCATCGCAAGGACGCAGGGTTACGAGTCCGGGAACGGCGCGTAGACCGGCAAGCTGCTCCACCGGCTGATGGGTCGGCCCGTCTTCGCCGAGGCCGATCGAGTCGTGCGTGAAGATGTAAAGCGCTGGCAGCTCCATCAGCGCCGACAGCCGGATCGGGTTGCGCATATAGTCCGAGAAGATCAGGAAGCCGGAGCCAAACGGCCGAAGCTTCGCGAGCGCCATGCCGTTGACCGCAGCCCCCATCGCGTGTTCGCGGACGCCGAAATGCAGGTTGCGTCCGCCAGGACTCCTTGGCTGGAAGTCGCCGGCACCCTCGAACGTCATCAGCGTCCTGGTGGAGGGTGCTAGATCCGCCGCACCGCCGATCAGCCATGGGATTTTTCGGGCGATGGCGTTTTCCACCTGGGCGGAAGCAACGCGGCTGGCAATGCCTTTGGGATCAGCCGGAAAGCTCGGGATAGCTTCCTCCCAGCCGGAGGGCAGATCGCGCCGCTGCATGGCCTCGAATGAACCGGCCAGGTCAGGATGGGCCGATCGGTAGCGTTGGAAAAGATCACGCCATTCCGCATGCTTTGCCGCGCCGCGGGCGCCAATGCCGTCGGCGAAATGCTGGTACACGCCGTCGGGCACCAGGAACTGTGCATCTTCAGGCCAGCCGTAGAACCGTTTGGTGGCCTTGACCTCCTGCTCGCCGAGCGGGTCGCCATGGGCCTTCTCCGTATCCTGCTTGTGCGGCGCGCCGTAGCCGATATGGCTTTCGATAACGATCAGGCTCGGGCGGCTCGTCTCATCCTTGACCAGATCGAACGCGTGCAGCACCTCCTGCTCGTCATTGGCGTCACGTACATGGAGGACATTCCAACCCAGGCCCAGAAAGCGGGTCGCGACGTCCTCGGTAAACGCGATCTCGGTTCGGTCTTCGAGCGACACCCGGTTCGAATCGTAGATCCAGCAGAGCTTGTTGAGCCTGAGATGCCCGGCAAGTGAGGCCGCCTCGTTGGAAATCCCCTCCATCATGCAGCCATCGCCGCAAAGCGCCCAGGTGCGCCAGTCCACGACCGGATAGTCCGGGCGATTGAAATGCGCCCCGAGCCATCGCTCGGCGATTGCAAGGCCGACGCTCATCGCGACACCTTGACCCAGCGGACCGGTAGTCGCCTCGACTCCCGAGGTCAGATGGTATTCCGGATGACCGGGGCAGGCACTGCCGAGCTGCCGAAACGTCTTGAGGTCGTCAAGAGTTACCGACGGGCGGTGATGCGGCTCGTAATCCGCGTTCACCGCCTGCGTCTTCGTCAGATGCAGCAGCGGGTAGAGCAGCATCGAGGCATGGCCGGCCGACAGGATGAAGCGATCGCGATTCGGCCACAGCGGATCCGCAGGGTCGAAGTTGAGCTGCTTCTGCCACAGGCCGTAGGCTACGGGTGCCATACCCATCGGGGTACCCGGATGGCCGGAATTCGCTTTCTGGATCGAATCGATCGCCAATGTGCGGATCGTGTTGATGCAGAGTCGGTCAATCTCGCTCGTGCTCATGCGCCCTCCGGACGTCGTGTGGAAAATGTCGATAGGCCGTTGATCGCCCAGCCGCATCTGTTGCCGGGGTCGCGCGGGTGGAGCAGTAACGCGATCAGGCCGCTCCAGCCGGTCTGGTGCGAGGCGCCTAGCCCCGCGCCGGTCTCCCCATGGTAGTATTCATGAAAGAGCAGATGGTCGCGGAAATGAGAGTCATCCTGCTGCAAGTGGCTGGTCCCCAACGAGGGTCGGCGGCCATCCTTCCCCCTCAGGTAAAGCGAAGCCAGTCTATCGCGCAGATCATCGGCAATTTCTGTCAGTGTTGCCAAGCGACCGGAGCCGACCGGGAATTCCACCTTGAAGTCGTCGCCGTAATAGCGGTGAAATTCGTAAAGCGAATCGATCAGCAGGAAGTTGACGGGCATCCAGACCGGACCGCGCCAGTTGGAGTTTCCTCCGAACAAGGTCGAGGTCGACTCGCCGGGCTCGTAATCGACGCGATATTCCATCCCGTCGAAGGAAAACACGAACGGATTTTCCGCATGATATTTCGAAACCGAGCGCACCCCGTGGGCCGATAAAAACTCGGCCTGGTCCAGAGCACGGCGGAGCAGCGCCTTCAGGCGATGGCCGCGCAGCAGCGACAACAGGTACAGTTCACCCTGGTTCGGCTCCTGCCAGTGCGAGATCAAACGGGCCAGGTCAGGACGATGTTCGACGAACCAGCGCGCGCCGCGCGCGAAGTCGGGCAGCCGTGTCTGGATGTGGTCTCCGATCACCTCTACTGCAAACAGGGGAATGAGGCCCACCATCGATCGCACCTTCAGGGGGAGGCGCTTGCCGTCCGGCATGTTCAGGACGTCGTAGTAGAATTCGTCCGCTTCGTCCCAAAGGCCGGTTCCGTCGTCGCCGACGTGCTCCATGGCACCGGCAATGAACAGGAAATGCTCGAAGAACTTCAGCGCAATATCCTCGTAGACATGGTCATGCTCCGCGAGCTCGAGCGCGATCCGCAACAGGTTGAGCGTATACATCGCCATCCACGCGGTACCGTCCGACTGGCTCATGAAGCCGCCGGTCGGCAGCGGCTTCGAACGGTCGAACACGCCGATATTGTCCAGTCCGAGAAACCCACCCTGGAATATGTTGCGGCCGCCGGAATCCTGCCGGTTCACCCACCAGGTGAAGTTCAGCATCAGCTTGTGGAAGATCCGCTCCAGAAAGGCCAGGTCGCCTTTGCCCTTCAGCGCCCTGTCGATCTGATAGACCCGCCAGGCGGCACGGGCCTGCACCGGCGGATTGACATCGCCCAGCGCCCACTCATAGGCAGGCAATTGGCCGTTCGGATGCATGTACCATTCGCGCGTGAGCAAAAGCAGCTGCGCCTTCGCGAATTCCGGATCGATCAATGCGAATGTGGCGCAGTGAAAACCGAGATCCCACGACGCATACCAGGGAAACTCCCAGGTATCCGGCATCGAGATCACGTCGTAGTTGTTCAGGTGCTGCCAATCGGAGTTGCGTCCCGCCAGGCGCTCGGCCGGGGGCGTGGGTTGAGTCGGATCGCCTTTGAGCCACGTCGGTATGTCGAAATAGTAGAACTGCTTCGACCACAGCATGCCGGCAAGGGCGGCGCGCTGTACAGCACGCCGGTCCGATTCGGGCATATCCTGCTGGAGCACAGCATAGAACTCGTCAGCTTCCATCACCCGGTCGGCGAAAATGCGGTCGAACCCGGCAAACGGCTCGCCTTGCATGTCGGCGGGTCGAAGACGAAGCCGGACGCTGGCACTTGCTCCGGCCGCAACAGTCAACTGGTACCGGAACGCGCACTTGCTGCCTTCGGCGTCCGGGCTGACAGCATCCTTGTCGCCGTGAACGATGTAATCGTTGATGCCATCCTTGAAGTGGCCGTTGACGGCGAGGCCGCTCAACCGGCGGTGGTTGGTTTCATTTTCGCAGAACAACAGCTCGGGCGCGCCATCTGCGAACAGTCTGAGCCGCGGAAACATCGGATGCTCGGTCTCGACGGAACGGTCAGAGTGGAGGCGGATACGGGCACGCGGGATCTCGGTGGTCCAGCTCCACATGTTCCGTGCCCAGAGCTGCGGCAGAAGATGCAGCGTCGCCTCATCGGGCCCGCGGTTGACCACGGTGATCCGCATCAGAATGTCTTCGGGAGTAGCCTTTGCGTATTCGACGGTCACGTCGAAATAGCGGCCCTGATCGAATACGCCGGTATCATAGATTTCGAATTCCGGTTCGCGCCGGGTGCGTGCGCGATTTTCAGCGACCAGCCTTGCATAGGGAAACTCGGCTTGAGGATACTTATAGAGCATCCGCATATACGAGTGGGTCGGCGCGCCGTCCTGAAAATACCACAGCTCCTTGACGTCCTCGCTGTGATTGCCTTCGCCGTTGGTGATGCCGAACATGCGCTCCTTGTGGATCGGGTCACGGCCGTTCCACAGCGCGATGCCCAG
>NZ_JBEKXH010000181.1:0-12161 GCF_049512235.1 Bradyrhizobium sp. | reverse complement strand
TGGTCACGGATGTCACCTTCGATCGGGTGGCGAGCGCGCCGATCCCGTCCCGCGATCAGTGCATGGTGATCGCCGGTGCCAAAGGCAAATTGAAGTTGCCCGGCATCATTGCCGCGCTGCGGGGCCGGCTGATCAACGGCCTGATCACCGACGAGGCTACGGCGCGGGCAGTGCTCGGCCGCAAGTAGCCGGGCTTCGCACTGCACCGGGTTTCGATTGCGGTAACAGGGGCAAAAGCGGCGGCGAGCACAGCGACAAGCCGCCGGAACCGTCCCGAAAAGCAGGCTTTCCAGGCGATTGGGAAAGGCGTGAATCCGAAAGACCGTTCCTGCCACTGCTTTTGCCCCTGTTAAAATAGGCGGATAACAGGGGGGGCATGCTTCTAGCTGCATTGCAGCATCGAAGACCTCTTGACAGAACCCCCATTCCGTCGAGTAATTGCTCACAACCAAGGCAAATGCTCACAACCTGAAGAGGGAGGAAAATATGAGGCTTGCATCGTTTCTGATTGCCGCCTGTTCGGCGGTCGCCTGTGCCGGAATGGCGTCTGCCCAAACCAAGTTGACGATCGCGACCGTCAATAATGGCGACATGATCCGGATGCAGAGACTGACCGACGACTTCAAGGCGAAAAACCCCGGCATCGATCTCGAATGGGTGACGCTGGAGGAAAACGCGCTTCGTCAGAAAGTGACGACCGACATCGCCACCAAGGGAGGGCAGTACGATGTGCTGACGATCGGCACCTACGAGGTTCCGATCTGGGCCAAGCAGAACTGGCTCGTGCCGCTGACCAACCTTGGCGCCAGCTATGACGTCGATGATCTGCTGCCGCCGATCCGCGCCGGCCTGACCGTCGATGGCAAGCTCTATGCCGCGCCGTTCTACGGCGAGAGCTCGATGATCATGTATCGCAAGGATCTGTTCGACGCTGCCGGGTTGAAAATGCCGGACAAGCCGGACTGGAAATTCATTCAAACCGCGGCCGCCAAGATCACGGACAAGTCGAAGGAAATCTACGGAATCTGTCTGCGCGGCAAGCCGGGCTGGGGCGAGAACATGGCGTTCCTGACCACCATGGCGAATTCCTACAGCGGCCGCTGGTTCGACGAAAAATGGCACCCGACCTTCGACGGGCCGGAATGGAAAAAGACCCTCGACACCTATCTTGAACTGATGAAGACATCGGGGCCTCCGGGCGCCTCGTCCAACGGTTTCAACGAGAACCTGGCGTTGTTCCAGTCAGGCAAATGCGGCATGTGGATCGACGCCACGGTCGCGGCCTCCTTTGTTTCGGATCCGAAAGCGTCGAAGGTCGCCGACAAGGTCGGTTATGCGCCGGCGCCCTGCGGCACGACCTGCAAGAACGCCAACTGGCTCTGGGCCTGGTCACTCGGCATTCCCGCCGGATCGAAGAAAGTGGACGCGGCGGAGAAATTCATCGCCTGGGCGACCGGCAAGCAATATGCCGAACTGGTCGCGTCAAGGGACGGCTGGGCCAACGTCCCGCCGGGCACCCGTAAATCGCTCTATGCCAATCCGGACTACCAGAAAGCGGCGCCGTTCGCGGCGATGACGCTGCAGGCGATCGATTCGGCTGATCCGAGCCTCAACGGCAACGACAAGCCGAAGCCCTATATCGGCGTCCAGTTCGCCGCCATTCCGGAGTTTCAGGGACTGGGCACGGCGGTCGGGCAACAGTTCGCAGCCGCGCTGGCCGGATCCTCGACGCCCGATCAGGCGCTCAAGAACGCGCAGGCTCTGACGACGCGTGAGATGACCAAGGCAGGCTACATCAAGTAGTCCGGGGTCGGCGGCCGCGCGCGTTTCCCGCGCGGCCGCCGCTCGCTTGCACGCGGCTCATTGTTCCAGGGACGGACGTCATGGCTACGCTTCACACCCGCTCCGCGGCGCGTTTGATGATGGCGCCCTCGGTCATCCTGCTGTTCGCATGGATGATCGTGCCGCTGGCGATGACCTTGTATTTCTCGCTTTTGAACTACAATCTCCTGACGCCCGAGACCGAGGCCTTTGTCGGGCTCTTGAACTACACCTACTTCCTAACCGATCCCGCTTTCCTGCAGGCGATCGGCAACACGCTTCTGCTGGTTGGCGGCGTGCTGCTGATTTCGGTCATAGGGGGGATCTTTCTGGCGCTGCTGCTCGACCAGCCTATCGCCGGGCAGGGTATCGTTCGCCTCCTGGTGATCGCGCCGTTCTTCGTGATGCCGACCGTGACGGCGCTGGTCTGGAAGAACATGCTGATGCATCCGGTCTACGGCCTGTTCGCATGGATCGCGCGCGGGCTCGGGCTGGAGCCGATCGACTGGTTTGCCCATCTTCCGCTGTTCTCGATCGTTCTGATCGTCGCGTGGCAGTGGCTGCCGTTTGCGACCCTGATCCTGCTCACCGCGCTGCAATCGCTCGACCAGGAGCAGCAAGAGGCGGCGAGGATGGACGGCGCGCGCGCCGTCTCGCTGTTCATCTACATCGTCCTGCCGCATCTGGCGCGCGCCATCGCCGTCGTCATTCTCATTGAAACGATCTTCCTGCTGTCGGTTTTCGCGGAGATCCTGATCACGACCGGCGGCGGTCCGGGCACGGAAAGCACAAACATCACCTATCTCGTCTACGCGCAGGCGCTGCTGCAATACGACATTGGCGGCGCGTCCGCGGGAGGCATCGTCGCGGTCGTGCTTGCCAATATCGTCGCCTTTTTCCTGGTTCGCCTCATCGGCAAAAATCTGGACGCCTGAAACATGCGCAGTTACTCGAAAAGCCACCACGTGCTCATCACGGTGATCGGCTGGACCGTCGGGCTGCTGATCTTCTTCCCGATCCTGTGGACCTTCTTGACCAGCTTCAAGTCAGAGGGTGACGCCATCGCCTCGCCGCCGACATTCCTGTTCTTCCATTGGACGCTGGAGAACTACGTGGAAGTGCAGAACCGCTCCGACTATTTCAAGCATTTCTTCAATTCGGTGACCGTCGCATTCGGATCGACCCTGATCGCAATCCTTGTCGCGGTGCCCGCCGCCTGGGCCATGGCGTTCTCGCCGACGAAGCGGACCAAGGATATCCTGATGTGGATGCTGTCGACCAAGATGATGCCGCCGGTCGGCGCCCTGATCCCGATCTATCTGTTGTTTCGCGACTGGGGCTTGCTCGATTCGCTGCCCGGGCTGGTCTTCGTGCTGATGCTGATCAATCTGCCGATCGTGGTCTGGATGCTTTACACTTATTTTCGGGAAATCCCCGGCGACATTCTCGAAGCGGCGCGCATGGATGGCGCATCGCTCGGCAAGGAGATCATTTACGTTCTCGCGCCCATGGCCGTACCGGGCATTGCGTCGACTTTGCTGCTCAACATCATCCTGGCCTGGAACGAGGCCTTCTGGACGCTCAACCTGACCGCCGCCAACGCGGCGCCGCTCACCGCCTTCATCGCCTCCTATTCCAGTCCGGAAGGGCTGTTCTGGGCGAAACTCTCGGCCGCATCGACGCTTGCCATCGCCCCGATCCTGCTCATGGGCTGGTTCTCGCAGCGCCAGCTCGTGCGTGGGTTGACGTTTGGCGCCGTCAAATAGCAGCGAGGGTAACATGGGCAGTATCGTACTCGAGAAAGTCTCCAAGGAATTCGGCGGCCTCAAGGTCATTCCCGGCATCGACCTCACTGTTTCCGACGGCGAGTTCGTGGTTTTCGTCGGGCCCTCGGGCTGCGGAAAGTCGACGCTGCTGCGCCTGATCGCGGGCCTGGAAGATACCAGCGGCGGGCGCATTCTGATCGATGGCGCGGACATGACGCAGACGCCGCCGGCGCAACGCGCGCTCTCGATGGTGTTTCAGTCCTACGCGCTCTATCCGCATATGAGTGTCTACGGCAATATCGCGTTCCCGCTGAAAATGGCGGGCCGTGACAAGGCTGCCATCGACAAGAAAGTCCGCGACGCGGCGGCCACGCTCAACCTCACCGATTACCTGGAGCGCAAGCCGGGGCAACTCTCGGGCGGCCAGCGCCAGCGCGTCGCAATCGGGCGCGCCATCGTGCGGGAACCCAGGGCCTTTCTGTTTGACGAGCCGCTATCGAATCTCGACGCTGCGTTGCGTGTCAACATGCGGATCGAGATCAGCGAACTGCATCAGGTGCTGAAGACGACGATGATCTACGTCACGCATGATCAGGTCGAAGCCATGACCATGGCGGACAAGATCGTGGTTCTGAACAAGGGCAACATCGAGCAGGTGGGCTCGCCGCTTGATCTCTATCGGACGCCGGCCAACCGCTTCGTCGCGGGCTTTATCGGATCGCCGCGGATGAATTTTATCGATGGCGCGGAGGCGCAAAAGTACGGTGCGGCGAGCATCGGCATCAGGCCGGAGCATCTTCGTCTTTCCCAAGTGGAGGGCTCCTGGCGCGGCAAGGTCGATCTGTCCGAGCATCTGGGATCAGACACCTTCCTGCGTCTCGAGGTCCCCGGTATCGGTCCGATCACCGCGCGAACCACGGGCGAATTCACAGCCGAACGCGGCGGGCAGATATTTCTCACACCGGACGAGACCAAGATCCACCGCTTTGGCGTTGATGGCAAGGCCGTCTCATGAGACGTCTGGAGGGCAGGTCCGCTCTGATCACGGGTTCCGCTCGCGGCATAGGCCGGGCCTTCGCGGAAGGCTATGTGCGGGAGGGCGCAACCGTGGCAATCGCCGACATCGATTTGGAGCGCGCGGCGGCCACCGCCGCTGAAATCGGAGGCTCCGCCTATGCGGTGCATCTCGACGTCACGAAACAAAACTCTATCGACGATGCGATCGCCAAGGTTGAAGCCCATGCGGGAGGCATCGATATCCTCATCAACAATGCCGCCTTGTTCGACGCGGCTCCGATCGTCGATATTTCCAGGGCAAGCTTCGATCGCCTGTTCGCGATCAATGTCGGCGGGGTGCTGTTCACATTGCAGGCCGCGGCAAGATCCATGATTGCGCGCGGCAGGGGCGGCAAGATCATCAATATGGCGAGTCAGGCTGGCCGCCGCGGCGAGGCCTTGGTCGCGATCTATTGTGCGACCAAGGCGGCAGTCATCAGTCTCACGCAATCCGCCGGGCTGGATCTCATTCGCCATCGCATCAATGTGAACGCCATCGCGCCTGGCGTTGTCGATGGCGAGCATTGGGACGGGGTCGACGCGCTATTCGCCAAATACGAGAATCTCCCGCCTGGCGAAAAGAAGCGCCGGGTCGGCGAAACCGTTCCCTATGGTCGCATGGGGCGCGCGGAAGATCTGGTGGGCATGGCCATTTTCCTCGCCGGCGCCGAGAGCGACTACGTCGTCGCGCAGACCTACAATGTCGACGGCGGAAACTGGATGAGCTGAAAGGATAAATGCCATGTATCTTGAAAAGCTGAGGCTCGATGGTCGCGTTGCCGTGGTGACCGGTGGTGGCCAGGGCATCGGTGCCGCCTGCGCACGCGCATTGGGAGAAGCCGGCGCGACGGTCCTGGTCGCCGAGCTTCTGCCGGAACGGACCGACGCCAGCGTCGCCTCGCTTCGCGCGCTGAAAGTCGACGCCCACGGTATCACGCTTGACGTGACAAAATCGAAGGACGTCGATCGGGTCGCGGATGAAATCGCCGGTCGCCACGGACGCATCGACATTCTTGTCAATAATGCCGGCGTTGCGGTGAGCGATGTGCGTGCCGAAGATACCAGCGACGAGCACTGGCGCTTCCACATGGACGTCAATCTCGACGGGCTGTTCTGGTGCTGCCGCGCATTTGGGCGAAAAATGCTCGAAAGAAACGCCGGTGCGATCGTCAATATCGGCTCGATGTCCGGATTTATCGTCAACAAACCGCAGCCTCAATCCTTCTATAATGCCTCGAAGGCGGCGGTCCATCATCTGACGCGGTCGCTGGCGGCGGAGTGGGGTCAGCGCGGCGTGCGCGTCAACGCGGTCGCCCCGACCTATATCGAAACACCGCTGACGTCGTTCGGCATCATGGAAAATCCGGACATGTACAAGGTGTGGCTCGAGATGACGCCGATGGGCCGCGTGGGGCAGCCGGAAGAGATCGCCTCGGTCGTTCATTTTCTCGCCTCCGACGCCGCGAGTTTGATGACCGGTGCGATTGTGCAAGTCGATGGCGGATATACCTGCTGGTGAACGCAGTTGGCGGCCCGCATGGGATTTTCATGAAGCCGAAACTGGTTATCTTCGATTGCGATGGCGTGCTGGTCGATAGCGAGCTGATTTCGGCGGAGGTCTGTGTCGATACGCTGCGCGACGCAGGCATATCAATGAGCCGGGAGCAGGTCTACGCGCGATTTCTCGGCCGCAGTCTTGCTTCGATGACGTCGATACTGGCTGACGCGCCGGGAAACATCACCGCCGAAGCGGCGGTCAGGATCATGCGCGAACGGCTCTACGACCGGTTCCGGCTGGAATTAAAGCCGATCCCACATGTCGCAGACGCGCTCGACGCGCTTGACATTCCGTTTTGCGTCGCATCGTCCAGCCAACCCGAGCGTATCCGTCTGTCGCTCGATCTCACGGGTTTGATAGGCCGCTTTGAATCCCGTATTTTCAGCGCCACCATGGTTGCCAATGGCAAGCCGGCGCCCGACCTGTTCCTGCACGCCGCGCATGCCCTCGGCGTGGCTCCGGGGGATTGCGTCGTGATTGAGGATAGCCCGGCCGGAATAGCGGCCGCGCAAGCCGCGGCGATGACGGCGTTTGGCTTTGTCGGCGGCAGCCATGCCGCAGGCGCCGGGCTGCGGGCAAGCTTGGCACAAATGGTGCCGGCCGCGATCTTCGATGATATGTTTGAACTTTCCTCCCTGCTTAGGGGGCTGTCGGCAGGATCGCTGATACGCTAACCTTGACTTGCTGAAAAGGTCTTCGTGATGGATCGGCTGGTTGCGGCAGTGGACGTTGGGACTGGCAGCGCGCGCGCCGGCATCCTTGACGCCAGAGGCAGGCTGCTCGGCCGCTACGAACACCCGATTGAGATGCACCGGCCGGCCGGCGATTTTGCCGAGCATGATTCCGAACAGATCTGGTGCGCGGTCTGCGCCGCCATGCGCGGCGCGCTCCAGGCCGCAGCCGCCGATCCCGCTGATATCGCCGGCATCAGTTTCGACGCCACTTGCTCGCTGGTGGTTCGCGACCGTCTCGGACGGCCGCTCTCGGTATCGCCGAGCGGAGAGGCGCGCTGGGACACGATCGTTTGGCTGGATCATCGTGCGCTGGAGCAAGCCGATGAGTGCACGCGATCGGGTCATGTAGTGCTCGATTTCATCGGTGGTGTCATGTCTCCGGAAATGGAAACGCCGAAGCTGATGTGGCTGAAGCGCCATATGCCTGCCACCTGGAGCGCCGCGGGCTATTTTCTTGACCTGGCGGATTTCCTGACCTGGAAGGCGTCAGGCTCCACCGAGCGGTCGCAATGCACACTGACCTGCAAATGGACTTTCATGGGCCATGAGCAGCGGGGCTGGCGCCGCGATTTCTTTGAGACGGTCGGCATCCCCGACATGCTTGATCGCGGCCAATTGCCGGAACGCGCAAGTGCCATCGGCAAGGACCTTGGCCCGCTGACGCCGCAATCCGCGCGCGAACTCGGCTTAACGGCATCCTGCCGCGTCGGCGTCGGCATCATTGACGCGCACGCGGGAACCCTTGCCTTGCTGGGCGGGTTCGCAGGCGACCCCTCCGGGATGGAGCGCCACCTCAGTTTGATCGGGGGAACGTCGAGTTGCGTGATGTCGCTGTCGCCGGCGCAACGCCCGACTCCCGGCATCTGGGGTCCCTATTACGGCGTTGTCCTTCCCGGTCTGTGGGTCAATGAGGGCGGTCAGTCGGTCACCGGCGCACTTCTCGATCATGTCGTTCGCAGCCATGGCGCCGGCGGTGAGCCCAATGCCGCGATGCATGCGCGTGTGGTTGCGCGCGTTCGGCAGCTCCGGATAGCTGAGGGAGCCGATTTCGCCGACCGCCTCCATGTTCTTCCCGACTTTCACGGCAACCGCTCGCCGCTCGGCGACCCGCATGCGCGCGGCGTCATCAGCGGCCTCAACCTCGATGCCTCGTTCGATGGTCTGTGCAAGCTCTATTGGCGAACGGCGGTCGCGATCGCGCTTGGGGTTCGTCACATCCTTGATGTCCTCAACGAACGCGGCTTCACGATCGATACCCTGCACGTCAGTGGCGGCCATGTGAATAATCCCCTGCTGATCGAACTCTATGCCGACGCCACCGGCTGTACGCTCGAGGTGCCCCTGGCCGAGGACACGATGCTGCTCGGCACGGCGATGATCGCCGCCACAGCGGCCGGGCTGTACCCTGATCTGAGGCAAGCCTGCGCCGCGATGCAGCGCGGCAGTCGCAAGAGTTACCCGCATCCTGAAGTGCGCGCGCGATTCGATCGCGACTATCGCGTCTTTCTCAAGATGCACGAGCAACGTCGCGCACTCGAGGCTCTGTCATGACGTCTTCGCAGAAGTTGATTTTTTCGATGGGCGAAGCGCTGGTCGATCTCTTGCCGGTCGACGATGAATTGCTTAGAGCCGCGCCCGGGGGGTCATCCTACAATGTCGCGCTTGCCCTTGCCGGCCTCGAGGCGCCCGTTGCCTTTGTCGGACGTCTTTCCAACGACGAGCACGGCGAGCTGATGTTCAAGGCGCTGACGCGCTCCGGTGTCGACGTCACGCTGGTCGGGCGCGATAGGCGTCCGAGCCCGTTGGCGTTCGTCGAACGCGGGACCGCGGACGGCCATGTCCGCTACAACATTTATCTTGCGGAAACCGCCCATGCGCCGCCCGAGCTTGCCGTTAATTGGCTGGCGAAGGCGGCGCATCTGCACGTCTCGTCGTTTTCCGCGGTCTGCGGCGCGTGGGGCCAGGCTGTGATGGCGGCCCTGGCTGAAGCGCGGGACCGGATTTCCTCCAGTTTCGATATCAATATCCGGGCGCCGCTGTTGCCGCCGCGCGCGCAAACCACGGCCCTGGTCGAACAAAGGGTTGCCCTGGCTTCCATCGTCAAGGCGAGTGACGACGATCTCAATTGGCTATACCCCGGTGAAACGCCGGATGCGGTCGCCATGCGTTGGGCCGAGGGCGGTCGAATTGTGCTGCTCACGCGCGGCGCGCTCGGCGCTTCGGCATTTCGGAATGGCGACCTCGTCAGCTGCCAGGCTCCGAAGATCGAAGTCGTCGACACGATTGGCGCGGGTGACGTCTTTTTGGCCGCTTTTCTAGCACACGCGCTTTCACAGGGCGTTTTGGGGAGCGGCGCAATCGCGCCGTGGGACCGTGATCATCTGCACGAGGCCCTGCGCTTCGCCACGATCGCTGGCGCGCTCACTTGCACGCGCGCCGGTGCGGCGGCGCCGACAGTCGGCGAGATTCGAGCGCTCGAGGGCACGATCAAATCCGCCGTCCGCTGATCCCTTGTCTGACGATGAATATCTTTACCAGCTGTACCTGGCGATGCCCTTGCCGGCATAACTCGTGACATTGCCGGAGAATTCGCCCTCGAAGGTCGCCGCCAGCGACAAGCCGCTCAGCCACTTCATCTCGGCGCCGGCGCTGACCAGCGCCGAATCGGCGTCGGGCCGGGCGCCGTTGACCACGAAGCTCGCGCCCGGCAGCGCCTGAAACAATGCGGTGACCGCGCGATTCGGGTCATAGTCATGGGCCCAGGCGGCACGGCTGCGCAGCGTCAGCACCGCATCCGGCAGGGCGAATGATTTGTCGCCGCGCAGGCCGAGTTCGCTGCGGGTGTCGGTCGTGGTCTGCGCCGCATAGTTCAGCGCAAACAGGCCGGCACCCGCTAGCGCCTGCTCGGCATAGGCGGGCAGATTGAAGTCGATCACCTGCGCCGCGGCGTAGGGCGTGATGCCGATCCATGGCGTGGCGAAGCGGTAGCCGCCCTCGAACCGGCCGGAGAAGGTGTCGGCCCTGAACCGGCCCTGCAACTGGTCGACCTCGGCCAGCGCCACGGTGCGGTTGGTCGTGACATCGTGCCAGCCATAGCCCAGCGCGGCCGCAACATAGGCCGGGCCGAAATTGTGCCGTGCATAGGCGCCGGCCTGGAATACATCCGCCGAACCACTGCCAAGTCCATTGGCAAGCGCGAAGCCGGTCGCCCCGCCTGCCAGCGCGAAGCCGAGCAGGGTGTCCGGCGAGAGCTTGTAGTCCGCGCCGGCCACCAGGCCATAGACGCTCGCTCTGGTGTCCTGTGATCCGACCACGGCGCTGCCGCCGACGGTCTCCGAGCCGCCAAAGGCCGCGCCCCACACGCTCCAGCGAGCAGCCGGCTCGGCCGACCAAGGCGGCGCCTTGGTCACCATCGCAAAAGCATCGCGCTCGCTTGGCGTCGCCCCGCGTTTGGCAGTGTAGGCCGAATCCTGATCCTCATCTGCATATTGGGGAGCGCCGCCACCCGGCCGGGCAAAACCACCGGCGCGTCCGGCGATGGTGGGATCGAGCAGCAGATTGAGGAATAGATCATCGGCCTTGATCGAAGACTGGATCACGCCGGTGCCGAGTTCGCCCGAGGCGATCGTCAGGCCCGCGGCGTTAAGCCCGGCAAAGGCCGCAGGAATGCTGCCGGTCGCATTGAAGAAGCCGGTGATGGCATTGGCGACATTCTGCTGGTTGACGTTGAGGCCCCCCGGAGCGACGAAGACGAGCTTGATATTCAGAAAGGCATCGTCGGCGTCGTAGCTGAGGGTCGACTGCAGGTTCGCCATGTTGGAAATGACGGTCGGGTTGAAGGTACCGCTGACGCCGCCGGTGGCGTTGAGGATAGTGTACTGCCTGTTGACGTAATTGCCCGGCAGGAACACCGCGTTTACCGTCGCGCCGCCAAGTGTCGCGGTGCCGGTGACGTTGGTGCGGCCGGCATTGGCAGGAGAAACCTGGATCATATAGGTCGAGGCCGCCGTGAACGAGAGGTTGCCCTGCACGCTCAGTGGGCCGAACACGCCGCCACTGGGGCTGCCGGGTGCCAGCGTGCCGCCCGCGATGGCGGTATTGCCGACCGTGCCGCTGCCGGTGAGCGTGCCGCCCGAATTCACCGTCGTCAGCGCGGACAAGGCGGTCGAGCCGTCCACGACCAGCGTGCCGGCATTGACGGTGGTGGCGCCGGTATAGGTGTTGATGCCGGACAGGGTCAGCATCCCCGTGCCGACCTTGGTCAGCGCCCCGCCGGTGCCGCCGGACAGACCGCCATCGGAGATCACCCCGCTGACGGTGGTGGAAAGATTATTGCCGCCGACCGTCAGCGTCTTGGAGCCGAGAAGATAGGTGCCGGCACCCGCGATCGAGCCGGCGGTGGTCCCAGCCGAGGTCAGCCCCGACATGTCGAACACGCCGCCGCTGTTGGTGATGAAGGTCGCCTGACCGCCGCTGCTGGTGCCGACGAAAAATACGCCGCCTCCGCTATTGGTGGTGATGACCGCGTTGCCAGCGGTGCTCGCATTATTGAACTGGGTCAGACCGCCGAGGTTATTGATGGTGGCCGTGCCGGCGGTGGAGGTGGTGAAGAATTGCGTGATGCCATTGACGAAGTTCAAGATCGTGGCGCTGCCTGCGGTGCTGGTGTCCAGAAATTGGATCGTGCCGCCGGCATTGTTGGTGAGGGCAGCGGTGGCCGCCGTGCTCGAATTGTGAAAGTTGAGGAAGGCGCCGTTGTTGTCGGTGATATTGGCGTTGCCCGCGGTCGCGGAGATGTTGAAGTTCACGGTCCCGCTGTTGGTAACGGTCGCCGTCGCGGCCGTGCTGGTGTCGTTGAAATTGACGATCGCTCCGGCATTATTGGTGATAGCTGAGCTGCCGCCGCTGGAAGCATTGAAAAACGCGATCGTCCCGCCGTTGTCATTGATGAGGTGGGCGCTTCCCGCCGTCGCGCCGGTGTTGAAGGTTACGCTCGCGCCGTTGGTGAGGGTCGCGGTCCCGGCGGTGCTGGTGTCGTTGAAGTTGACGATGGCTCCGGTCCCGCTGTTGGTGATGGCTGCCGCCGCTGCGGTGCTGGTGTTGTTGAAGTTGACGATGGCTCCGGTGCCGCTGTTGGTGATGGTTGCCGCCGTGGCAGTGCTGGTATTGTTGAAGCTGACGATGGCTCCGGTCCCGCTGTTGGTGATGGTTGCCGCGGCGGCGGCG
>NZ_JBEKXH010000180.1:0-12228 GCF_049512235.1 Bradyrhizobium sp. | reverse complement strand
GTTCGTCAGGTCGAGGCCGAGGCGAGCGCTTAAAGAGCGCGGGAGAATACGATGGGTCAGAAGATCAATCCAATCGGGCTGCGTCTTGGCATCAACCGGACGTGGGATTCCCGTTGGTTCGCGGGCAAAAACGAATACGGCAAGCTGCTGCACGAGGATGTCGAAATCCGCGCCATCCTGCACAAGGAGCTGAAGCAGGCGGCCGTCGCCAGGATCGTGATCGAGCGTCCGCACAAGAAGTGCCGCGTAACGATCCATTCGGCGCGTCCCGGTGTCGTGATCGGCAAGAAGGGTGCCGACATCGACAAGCTGCGCAAGCGCGTTGCCGATATCACCGCGTCCGACGTCGTCATCAACATCGTCGAAATCCGCAAGCCGGAACTCGACGCCACGCTGGTCGCCGAATCGATCGCGCAGCAGCTCGAGCGCCGCGTCGCGTTCCGCCGCGCGATGAAGCGCGCGGTGCAGTCGGCGATGCGTCTCGGCGCTGAAGGCATTCGTATCAACTGCTCGGGCCGTCTCGGCGGCGCCGAAATCGCGCGCATGGAATGGTATCGCGAAGGGCGCGTGCCGCTGCACACGCTGCGCGCCGATATCGATTATGGCGTGGCGACGGCGTTCACCACGTTCGGCACCTGCGGTGTCAAGGTCTGGATCTTCAAGGGTGAAATCCTTGAGCACGACCCGATGGCCCAGGACAAGAAGATGGCTGAAGGCGACAATTCGCGGCCGCGTCGCGACGCTGCTTGAGCGACATAGAGAAGGTTTGAGGGCGTAAGCCATGATGCAACCAAAGAAAACGAAGTTCCGGAAGGCGCATAAGGGCCGTATCCACGGCGTTGCGACTTCGGGCGCGACGTTGACGTTCGGTCAGTTCGGCCTGAAGGCGATGGCGCCCGAGCGCCTCACCGCACGTCAGATCGAAGCCGCCCGCCGCGCGCTGACCCGTCACATGAAGCGTGCCGGCCGCGTCTGGATCCGCATCTTCCCGGACGTGCCGGTGTCCAAGAAGCCCGCTGAAGTCCGAATGGGCTCCGGCAAGGGTACGCCGGAATTGTGGGTGGCGCGGGTCAAGCCCGGCCGCGTGATTTTCGAAATCGACGGCGTCACCGTGCAGACCGCGAAAGAAGCGCTGTCGCTCGCCGCCGCCAAATTGCCGATCAAGACGCGCTTCGTCGCGCGCATTGCGGAGTAAGGACGCTGGTCATGGCTGAGACGAAACCCGCCGATATCCGCGCAATGAGCCCCGACCAGATGGATGACGCCGTCCTCAATCTGAAGAAGGAGCGCTTCAACCTGCGCTTCCAGCGCGCCACCGGGCAGCTGGAGAATACCTCGCGGCTGCGTGAAGCCCGCCGCGATATCGCCCGTATCAAGACCATCGCCGCGCAGCAGCGCGCGAAGAAGAAGTAAGGGGCCCCAGAATGCCAAAACGTACGCTTCAGGGCGTGGTCGTCAGCGACAAGCAGGCCAAGACGGTCGTGGTGCGGGTCGATCGCCGCTTCACCCATCCGATCTACAAGAAGACGATTCGCCGCTCGAAAAACTATCACGCGCACGACGAGAACAACGAGTTCAAGCCGGGCGACGTGGTGTGGATCGAGGAAAGCAAGCCGATCTCGAAGTTGAAGCGCTGGACCGTGGTCCGGGGCGAGCAGAAGAAAACGGCCTGAGGTCAGCTTCGGTTTCACCGAACGGCTTTGGGAAATTTTAGGCGCAAATCTGCGCATCAGAAAGAGGACGAGGTGCATCAATGATTCAGATGCAGACCAACCTCGACGTGGCCGATAATTCAGGCGCACGCCGTGTCATGTGCATCAAGGTGCTTGGGGGCTCCAAGCGCCGCTATGCCACCGTGGGCGACGTTATTGTCGTGTCGATCAAGGAAGCAATTCCGCGCGGCAAGGTGAAGAAGGGCGACGTGATGAAGGCCGTGGTGGTGCGGGTCCGCAAGGACATCCGCCGCGCCGACGGCTCCGTCATCCGCTTCGACCGCAACGCCGCCGTGCTGATCAACAACCAGTCGGAGCCGGTCGGCACCCGCATCTTCGGGCCGGTGCCGCGCGAGCTGCGCGCCAAGAACCACATGAAGATCATCTCGCTGGCGCCGGAGGTTTTGTGATGGCCGCCAAGATCCGCAAGGGCGACAAGGTCATCGTTTTGTCCGGCCGCGACAAGGGCCGCACCGGCGAGGTGTTTGAGGTGCGTCCCGACGAGAACAAGGCGCTGGTCCGCGGCATCAATCTCGTCAAGCGTCACCAGAAGCAGACCCAGGCGCAGGAGGGCGGCATCATCTCGAAGGAGTCGCCGATCCATTTGTCAAACATCGCGATCGTCGGCAAGGACGGCAAGCCGACGCGGGTAGGTTTCAAGATACATGCGGATGGCAAGAAGGTACGCGTTGCCAAAAGCTCGGGAGCAGAGATCGATGGCTGAGACCGCATACGTCCCGCGTTTACGCGAACAGTTCGACAGGGAAATCCGCGGCAAGCTGACCGAACAGTTCGGCTATGCCAACATCATGCAGGTGCCACGCCTCGATAAAGTCGTGCTCAACATGGGCGTCGGCGAGGCCGTCAATGACCGCAAAAAGGCCGAACTTGCCGCGGCCGACCTGGCGCTGATCGCAGGCCAGAAGGCTATCGTGACCTATTCGCGGGTTGCGATCGCCACCTTCAAGCTGCGCGAGAACCAGCCGATCGGCTGCAAGGTGACGCTGCGCAAGACCAAGATGTACGAGTTCATCGATCGCCTCGTCAACGTCGCGCTGCCCCGGGTGCGCGATTTCCGCGGCCTCAACCCGAAGAGTTTCGACGGCCGCGGCAACTACTCTCTCGGGATCAAGGAACACATCATTTTCCCCGAGATCGACTTCGACAAGATGGGGGAAACGTGGGGCATGGACGTCACGGTATGCACCACCGCGCGCAGCGATGACGAAGCGCGAGCCCTGTTGACCGCATTCAATTTCCCGTTCCGGCAGTGAGACGCTGACCAAAGCCTCTCAAACGCGGAAACCCAGGAGCCACGTATGGCAAAGAAGAGTTCGATCGAGAAGAACAACCGGCGCAAGCGGATGACCAAGAATGCCGCGCCCAGGCGGGCGAAGCTGAAGGCCATCATCGCCGACAAGAAGAAGCCGATGGAAGAGCGGTTCGCCGCGACGCTGAAGCTCGCGGAAATGCCGCGCAATTCGTCGGCGACCCGGATTCGCAACCGCTGCGAAATGACCGGACGCCCGCGTTCGGTCTACCGCAAGAACAAGCTAAGCCGCATCGCGCTGCGTGAACTCGGCTCCAAGGGTCTGGTTCCCGGGCTCGTGAAGTCGAGCTGGTAAGGGAGGTCGGAGATGTCAACGCACGATCCGATCAGCGATCTCATCACCCGCATCCGCAATGCCCAGATGCGGGCCAAGCCCAAGGTCTCGACCCCGGGCTCCAGAATGCGCGCCAATGTGCTCGAGGTGCTCAAGGCGGAAGGGTACATCCGCGGCTATGCCAGCGTCGAACATGCCTCTGGCCGCAGCGAGCTCGAGATCGAGTTGAAGTATTTCGACGGCGAGCCGGTGATTCGCGAGATCGAGCGGGTATCGAAGCCGGGTCGACGGGTCTATGCCTCGGTTAGGAATCTGCCGCGCGTCAATAACGGTCTCGGAATTTCGGTGTTGTCGACGCCGAAGGGAATCATGGCTGACCACGACGCGCGCGACGCGAATGTGGGCGGCGAAATTCTCTTCACGGTGTTTTGAGGAAGGGACAGTCATGTCACGTATTGGCAAGCGGCCTGTGACGGTTCCGTCGGGCGTTACCGCGACCGTCGAGGGCCAGACCGTGAAGATGAAGGGGCCGAAAGGCCAGCTTCAGTTCGTGGTGCATGATGACGTCGAGGTGAAGTTCGAAAACGGTGCGGTCAAGGTCGCACCAAGGTTCGAAACCAACCGCGCCCAGGCCCTCTACGGCACCGCGCGCGCTCAGCTGGCCAATCTGGTCGCCGGCGTCACCAAGGGTTTCGAGAAGAAGCTCGAGATCACCGGCGTCGGCTATCGCGCGGCGCTGCAGGGCAAGAACCTGCAGCTCGCGCTCGGCTACAGCCACGACGTCGTCTATGCGATCCCGGAGGGCATCGCGATCACGGTCCCGAAGCCGACCGAGATCGTCATCACCGGCAACGATGTCCAGCGCGTCGGCCAGGTCGCTGCCGAGATCCGCAGCTACCGTCCGCCGGAGCCCTACAAGGGCAAGGGCGTGAAGTACTCTGATGAGTTTATCTTCCGCAAGGAAGGCAAGAAGAAGTAACGGAGCCGGCCATGTCGAGACTGAAGATTACCAATGCCCGGCGCAAGCAACGTGTGCGGCTGTCGCTGCGCCGTACCGCCAGCGGCCGTCCGCGGCTGTCGGTGTTCCGCTCCTCCAAGCACATCTATGCCCAGGTTATCGACGACCTGAAGGGCGAAACGCTGGCTTCGGCCTCGTCGCTGGAGAAGGCGATGCGCGAGGGCGGCAATACCGGCGCCAACATCGATGCCGCCAAGGCCGTCGGCAAGCTGCTGGCGGAACGCGCGGTCAAGAACGGCGTCACCGAGGTGGTGTTCGATCGCGGCGGTTATCTCTATCATGGCCGCGTCAAGGCGCTGGCCGATGCGGCGCGGGAAAGCGGATTGAGCTTCTGAAGTTTTGGATTGAACGGACACACGGACAGGGGCGCGTGCCTCTCAAGGCAAGCCTTTTAAGGATCGGAAAACATCATGGCAGGTGAACGCGAACGCGGTGGCGGCCACAGGGGCGGCCGGGAAGAGCGCGACAGCGAGTTCGTCGACAAGCTTGTCCACATCAATCGTGTGGCCAAGGTGGTCAAGGGCGGCAAGCGCTTCGGCTTTGCGGCGCTGGTCGTGATCGGCGATCAGAAGGGCCGGGTCGGATTCGGCCACGGCAAGGCGCGCGAAGTGCCGGAGGCGATCCGCAAGGCGACGGAAGCGGCGAAACGTAACCTGACCCGTGTCGCCTTGCGCGAAGGCCGCACGTTGCATCACGATATCGCCGGCCGGCACGGTGCGGGCCGGGTCTATTTGCGCGCGGCGCCGGCGGGTACCGGCATCATCGCCGGTGGTCCGATGCGCGCCGTGTTCGAGACGCTCGGCATCCAGGACGTGGTGGCGAAGTCGATCGGCTCCTCCAACCCCTACAACATGGTTCGCGCCACCTTCGATGCGCTCAAGCATCAGGATTCGCCGCGATCGGTCGCGGCGCGCCGCAACATCAAGGTGTCGACGCTGCAGTCGCGTCGCGTCGGCGGCGATGCCGAAGCGGTAGCCGAATAAACCGGGCATGATCCGGCAAAGACGGCGGTTTTGCGAAGTTGATGCGAGCTAAAGACGATCTGGAGTTAACGACGATGGCCAAGGCCGCAAAGATGATCAAGGTCGAGCAGACCGGCAGCGCGATCCGCCGCCACCACTCGCAGCGTGCGACGCTGATCGGCCTTAAGCTCAACAAGATCGGCCGGGTCACCGAACTGCAGGACACCCCTGAGGTTCGCGGCATGATCGCAAAGGTTCAACATCTCGTCCGCATCGTCGACGAGAAATAAGATGGGCGGCATGATCCCGGAAAGCGCGGACCGGTTTTCGGTCATGATGATGCTGCGGAGATAAGGAAGCGAACGATGAAGCTCAGCGAAATCGCCGACAATGCCGGCTCGCGCAAGAAGCGGATGCGCGTCGGCCGTGGCATCGGCTCAGGCAAAGGCAAGACCGCGGGCCGGGGCGGCAAGGGCCAGACCGCGCGATCGGGCGTGCGCATCAAGGGTTTTGAGGGCGGCCAGATGCCGCTGCACCGGCGGTTGCCGAAGCGCGGCTTCAACAATATTTTCCGGCTCCAATTCACCGAGATCAATCTCGATCGCCTGCAAGAGGCTGTTGATGCCAAGCGGCTCGACGCGGGCGGCACCATCAATGCCGAATCGCTGGTGAAAGCCCGCGTCATCCGGCGTTCGAAGGATGGCGTCCGGCTGCTCGGCCGGGGTGAAATCAAGGCCAAGCTGACGATCGAGGTTCACGGTGCTTCGAAATCCGCCATCGCGGCGGTCGAGAAGGCGGGCGGCACGGTGAAAATCCTGGCGCCGGCCAAGGACGAAGACAAGGCGGCGTAACATCTGCGTCATCGCCCGCCGCAGGGCGGGCGTCCGCGCGACGGGACGATGGATTTATCGAAGCCGGGCACCAAATAATGTCCGGCGTCTGCTGGATGTCCCGCCGTTCGGGGCATGCTACGGCGAAGGGCGCGCGGGAGGGAAGCCAAAAATGGTCTCGGCAGCGGAACAACTGGCGGCAAACCTTAATTTCTCGGCACTCGGAAAAGCCGAAGAGCTGAAGAAGCGTATCTGGTTCACCCTGGGAGCGCTCCTGGTTTACCGGTTCGGCACCTACATTCCGTTGCCGGGTATCGACCCCGGCATCTGGGAGAAGGTATTCAACTCCCAGGCCGGCGGCATCCTCGGCATGTTCAACATGTTCTCCGGCGGCGGCATCCACCGCATGGCGATCTTTGCCTTGAACATCATGCCGTATATCTCCGCCTCGATCATCATTCAGCTCCTGACCACGGTGTCGCCCCAACTGGAAGCGCTGAAGAAAGAGGGCGAGGCCGGCCGCAAGACGCTGAACCAGTATACCCGCTACCTCACGGTGCTGCTGGCCGCGTTCCAGTCCTACGGCATCGCGGTCGGCCTGGAGGGCGCCGGAAACGTCGTCAGCGATCCCGGCATGTTCTTCCGTCTTTCGACCGCGATCACGCTGACCGGCGGCACTATGTTCCTGATGTGGCTCGGCGAGCAGATCACTTCGCGCGGCATCGGCAACGGCATTTCCCTGATCATATTGTCAGGCATTGTGGCGGAGCTGCCCTCCGCGCTCGCCAACATGCTGGAGCTCGGCCGTCAGGGCGCGCTGTCGACCGGACTCATTCTGGTTGTCATCGTCATGGCGGTCGCGGTGATCGCCTTCATCGTGTTCATGGAGCGCGCGCAGCGGCGGCTTCTGATCCAGTATCCCAAGCGCCAGGTCGGCAACAAGATGTTCGAAGGCCAGTCCTCGCATCTGCCGCTGAAGCTGAATACATCGGGCGTGATACCGCCGATCTTCGCTTCCTCGCTGCTGCTCTTGCCGACCACGGTGGCGAATTTCAATGCCGGCCGGGGCCCGGAATGGTTTCAATGGATTACTACCCAGCTCGGCCATGGCCGCCCGCTGTTCCTGGTGCTTTATCTGGCGCTGATCGTGTTCTTCGCGTTCTTCTATACCGCGATCGTATTCAACCCGACCGAAACCGCCGATAACCTCAAAAAACATGGCGGCTTCATTCCCGGCATTCGGCCGGGCGAGCGCACCGCGGAATATATCGACTATGTGCTGTCGCGCATCACGGTGCTGGGTGCGATTTATCTGGCAATCGTCTGCCTGATCCCCGAAATTCTGATTTCCTATGCCTCGGTCCCGTTCTACTTTGGCGGCACCTCGCTGTTGATCGTCGTCAGCGTCACCATGGATACGGTGGCGCAGGTTCAGGGTTACCTGCTCGCCCACCAATACGAGGGGCTGATCAGGAAGTCGAAGTTGCGGGGCAGGCGGCGCTGATCTTGGTTGGTGCCGGTCTGGATATCAAAACGAGGGTGAGCGGTTCATCGTTCACCAAGCCGGGGGGCGAACAAGGATGAGACTGATACTTCTGGGGCCGCCGGGCTCGGGCAAGGGAACCCAGGCGCAACGGCTAATTCAACGCTATGGCATTGTTCAGCTTTCAACCGGCGAAATGCTGCGCGCCGCGGTGGCGGCGCAGACGCCGGTCGGCATCAAGGCCCAGGGCATCATGGCCAGCGGCGGCTTGGTGCCGGACGACATCGTGATCGGCATCATTTCCGACCGGCTGGATCAGCCGGACGCGGTCAAGGGCTTTATCCTCGACGGCTTTCCGCGCACCGTGCCGCAGGCGCAGGCACTCGATGAGCTGCTCAAGCACAAGCACCTCAAGCTCGATGCCGTGATCGAGCTTCGCGTCAACGAAAGCGCGCTGTTGCAGCGGGTGGAAACGCGGGTCGCGGAGATGCGGGCGCGCGGCGAGGAAGTACGCGTCGACGACACCCCGGAGGTACTGACGAAGCGGCTGGCGAGCTACCGGGCGCTGACCGAGCCGCTGATCCACTACTATTCGGAACGGCGCAAGCTACTGACGGTCGATGGCATGATGACCATCGAGCACGTCACCCGTGAGATTGACCGCATTCTGGCTGCGATCGGCGCCGTGGACCCCAAGGTTGCCAACAAGGCTGCCAAGACCGCGACCGCCGCCCGGCATCCGGGAAATCGCGCCAAGCCGGCCGCGAGCGTCTCCGGAACCGCTGGGGCCAAGGGCGCCAAGGCCTCCGTGAAGGTCGGGAAAGCCTCCAAGGGGCTCAAGAAGGGGTCTCCGAGGCCCGCGACCCGCTCCAAAACCGGTGCCGCCGGAAAGCCGAAGAAAACCTCTAAAAAGGTCACGAAAAAGCGAGCTAAGGCGTAGAGGCGGTTGACGAAGCCAAGTGCAATCCTTTAATAAGTGGCTTATCCAAGTGGATAGCTTTCAACGATGCCGGTCCCCAACACTATAGAGGGGGAGGGTGTCGTGTTCGCGTTTGCGGACAGTTGAGTTCAGCGAAATCACGGCCGGTGCGCGAGCGGCCGGCGACAGGAGAGAAATCCGTGGCCCGTATTGCCGGCGTGAACATCCCGACCAACAAGCGTGTCTTGATCGCGCTTCAGTATATCCATGGCATCGGCCAGAGAAACGCGGCCGAGATCCTGGAGAAGGTCAAGATCCCCGTTGATCGTCGCGTCGCGCAGCTGAGCGATCAGGAAGTGCTGCAAATCCGCGAAGTGATCGACCGCGATTATCTGGTCGAAGGCGACCTCCGCCGCGAGACCGGAATGAACATCAAGCGGTTGATGGATCTCGGCTGCTATCGCGGATTGCGTCATCGGCGCGGATTGCCGGTGCGCGGTCAGCGCACCCATACCAATGCGCGCACGCGCAAAGGTCCGGCCAAGTCGATCGCCGGCAAGAAGAAGTAGGCAGCGAATAGTGAGTAGCGAATAGCGAATAGGGGTTGAGCCTTCCTGTTCGCTATTCGCCACTCCCTATTTGCCCCTTTAGGTGTAGCCGCTGGCATGACGGCGGCGTTCGAGATCGTTGGAAAGGTTCTTTAAATGGGCAAGGAAGCCACCCGCGTCCGCCGCCGTGAGCGCAAGAACATCGCGTCCGGTATCGCGCACGTGAATTCGTCGTTCAACAACACCACCATCACCATCACCGACGCGCAGGGCAATACCATTGCCTGGTCTTCAGCCGGGACGATGGGCTTCAAAGGTTCGCGCAAGTCAACCCCCTATGCCGCGCAGGTCGCCGCCGAAGACGTCTCCAAGAAGGCGCAGGAACACGGCATGCGCACGCTGGAGGTTGAGGTTGCAGGTCCGGGTTCGGGCCGCGAATCGGCGCTGCGCGCGCTGCAGGCCGCGGGCTTCACCGTCACATCGATCCGCGACGTGACGACGATACCGCATAATGGCTGCCGTCCGCGCAAACGCCGCAGGGTTTGATGTTCGACCGCGGGGCGCGGCGGCGCTGCCTGCGATGGTTTGAGACTAATTTTATAAGCCCGCGGACTGATCCGCGAACTCCAACGCCAGTAATTTAGATTGGCAAATTGACTGGCTGGCATGGGTGAAACAGTGACGATCCAGAAAAATTGGCAAGAACTTATCCGGCCCAACAAGCTCCAGGTGATACCGGGCACCGATCCGATCCGCTTTGCGACGCTGGTCGCCGAACCGCTTGAGCGCGGCTTCGGCCAGACGCTCGGTAACGCGTTGCGCCGCATCCTGCTGTCATCGCTGCAGGGCGCGGCGGTGCAGTCGGTGCATATCGACGGCGTACTGCACGAATTCTCCTCGATCGCGGGCGTCCGCGAGGACGTCACCGACATCGTGCTGAACATCAAGGACATCTCGATCAAGATGCAGGGCGAAGGCCCCAAGCGCATGGTCGTGAAGAAACAGGGCCCGGGCGTCGTCACTGCCGGCGACATCCAGACCGTCGGCGATGTCGTGGTGCTCAATCCGGACCTGCAGATCTGCACCCTGGACGAGGGCGCTGAAATCCGCATGGAATTCACGGTCGCTGCCGGCAAGGGCTATGTCGCCGCCGAGCGCAACCGTCCCGAGGACGCGCCGATCGGGCTGATCCCGGTCGACAGCCTGTTCTCGCCGGTGCGCAAGGTTTCGTACAAGGTCGAGAACACCCGCGAGGGCCAGATCCTCGATTACGACAAGCTGACCATGACGATCGAGACCAACGGGGCGATCTCACCTGATGATGCGGTGGCCTATGCCGCGCGTATTCTGCAGGATCAGCTCAACGTGTTCGTCAACTTCGAAGAACCGCGCAAGGAAGTGGCGCAGGAGATCATTCCCGATCTCGCGTTCAACCCGGCGTTCCTCAAGAAGGTCGACGAACTCGAATTGTCGGTGCGTTCGGCGAACTGCCTGAAGAACGACAATATCGTCTATATCGGCGACCTCGTGCAGAAGTCGGAAGCGGAAATGCTCCGTACCCCGAACTTCGGCCGCAAGTCGCTGAACGAGATCAAGGAAGTGCTGGCCCAGATGGGTCTGCATCTCGGCATGGAAGTGCCGGGCTGGCCGCCGGAGAATATCGACGAACTGGCCAAGCGCTTCGAAGATCATTATTGAGTTCGCAACCTCGGGGTTCGAGGCGCGCCAGACGCGTTGCTCGCCATGAGGGCTTTTCCTCATCCTGAGGAGCGGCCTGTTGGCCGCGTCTCGAAGGACGAGACCAGCTGAAGGTAGGAGAGATGCCATGCGTCACGGCAAGGTTCACCGCAAGCTCAACCGCACCGCCGAACATCGGCGCGCGATGTTTGCCAACATGTGCGCGGCGTTGATCAAGCACGAGCAGATCGTCACCACGCTGCCGAAGGCGAAGGAACTGCGTCCAATCGTCGAAAAACTGGTGACGCTCGGCAAGAAGGGCGGCCTTTCGATGCGCCGGCAGGCGATCTCGGAAATGCGCGATCTCGATCAGACCAGGAAATTGTTCGATGTTCTCGCCACCCGCTACAAGGATCGGCAGGGCGGCTATACCCGAATCATCAAGGCCGGCTTCCGCTATGGCGATAACGCGCCGATGGCCGTGATCGAATTCGTCGACCGCGACGTCGATGCCAAGGGCCTGGACTCCGGACCGGCGCAGGACAGGGCCGCCGAAGCCGCGTAAATCCAATTGCGGAACCCGGTTCCCGAAGCGGCGCCTGGTGCGCCGCTTTTTTATTGGGCAACAAATGCGATTGCGGTGGCGTGCGTCACTCCCGATATCTCCATTTTCAGGGATGGAGAGATCTCATGATGATCGACCTCAAAGGAAAGACGGCGCTGGTGACCGGCTCGACCTCCGGCATCGGCCACGCCGTCGCCAAAGGCATGGCGGCGGCGGGTGCCGATGTCGCCATCAATGGCAGGACGGCAGCCAAGGTCGAGGCCGCCGCCGCCGCGATTGAAAGGGCAGTCCCCGGCAGCAAGGTCCGGGGCGTTGCCGCCGATGTCGCCACGGCAGCCGGGTGCAAGGGCCTGATCGCGGCGCTGCCGTCGGTGGACATTCTCATCAACAATGCCGGTGTTTTCGAGCCCAAAGGGTTCTTCGATATTCCCGATGAAGACTGGAACCGCTTCTTCGAGGTCAATGTGATGTCGGGCGTGCGGCTGGCTCGCGCCTATTTGCCGGATATGCTGAAGCGCAATTGGGGCCGCATCGTTTTCATCTCGTCCGAATCGGCGCTGAATATCCCGATGGAAATGATCCACTACGGCATGACCAAGACCGCGCAGCTCGCGGTGTCGCGTGGACTTGCCGAAATGACCCGCGGCACGGCGGTCACCGTCAACGCGGTGCTCCCGGGGCCGACCATGTCGGAAGGCGTCGAGACCTTCGTCAGGGATCTCGCGAAACAAAGCGGCCAGTCGGTGGAGGAGGCGGCATCGCGCTTCGTGCGGCAGTTTCGTCCGACCTCGCTGCTGCAGCGCTTTGCCAGCGTTGAGGAGATCGCCAACATGGTGCTCTATGTCGCTTCGCAAGAGGCGTCAGCGACCAATGGCGCAGCGCTCCGCGCCGAGGGCGGCATTATTCAAAC
>NZ_JBEKXH010000179.1:0-12236 GCF_049512235.1 Bradyrhizobium sp. | reverse complement strand
GGTAAGATGGACGCCACCCCGGACCTGACCCTGTGGGGAGTAGGAACCAGCCGCACGATTCGGCCGCATTGGGCCATGCACGAATTGGGCTTGTCGTACAAGATCAAGCCAATCGGACCGCGGACCGGCGAGACCAAAACTGCGGAATACACCGAACTTAACCCCCGTCAAAAGATCCCTCTGCTGCAGGACGGTGACTTCTGCATTGGCGAGAGCGCCGCGATCGTTGCCTATCTTTCCCGCATCTATTCGACGCCGGAGCGCTCCTTGATTCCGGAAATGCCGCGCGAATACGCGGCTTGGCTGGAGTGGTGCTTTTTCGTCGTCGCCGAGCTGGATTCGACAAGCCTCTACGTGATGCGTCGCCATCGAGCCGATGCGCTCGGTCCGATCTATGGGATTGCGCCCGAGGTCGTTGCCAAGGCGGCCGAATATTTTCGCGAGCAACTCCGGCACGTCGAGGTCGCGCTTTCGGATGGCCGGCAGTTCCTCATGGGTGATAAATTCACCAGTGCCGACATTCTGCTCACGACATGCCTGGATTGGGCGATCGCGTACGGTGTCGGGATTTGCGATAACGCACGCCCATATCTGACGCGCCTCCAGGCGCGCCCCGCCTATCAACTCGCCAAGGCGGCGAACGTCCCGCTTGCGCCGGTCACCCCCGTGCCGCAGAAAAGCTGACGCTGCGTCTTTCATGCGTGTAGCATACGCTTGGCGCGGGCTCGTCTCAAACGGCTATGCGCACGGCGCGTTCAGCAACCATTATTTCGATCTCGCCATCGTCATACCCCAACTCGCGCAACACATCGCGGGAGTGCTGGCCGACGCGGGGGGCTGGTCCTCCGATCGCAGCCTCGTTGATTTCAAACCGGGCCGCAGGCTTCGGCTGCCGCACACGTCCGACCATTGGCTGATCGAACTCCGCGATGATGTCGCGCGCGACGACCTGCTCGTTATGGATGATCTCGCCGCGGCGCAGGATCGGCGCGCAGGGAACGTCGGCGGCATCGAGCCGCTCCAGCCATTCCGCGGTAGTATGCTGGCCGATATATTCCGCCATCTTGTTGATGCGGGCCGTGGCGTTCACCGAACGCGCCGACGGCGTTGCAAACCGCGGATCCCGGGCAAGCTCGGGATCGCCCGACGCCCGGCAGAAGCCTTGCCACTCGGAATCCGAGATGGTGCCTGCGGTGATGTAGCCGTCACTGGTCTTGAACACGAGATCCGGACGGTCGTTCGGATCGGCGCTCGTCGCTTCCGCTCCCACCACCGTATATTGCATCATGCCTTCGGGCCAAAGGTATGAAATCATGGCATCGAGCATCGCGACCCGAATGTGATCGCCCTGCCCGGTTTTCTCGCGCGCGTAAAGAGCCGACGACACCGCTTGGGCAGTGAAGACAGCCGTGGTCTTGTCGCACACGATGGTGCGGATCATTTGCGGACGATTGGTCACCGGCTGCGACTGAATATCGGCGAAGCCCGACAGGCCCTGGATGATCGGATCGTAAACCCGCTTCTTCACATAAGGTCCGGTTTCGCCGACGCCGCTGATCGACACATAGATCAGGCGCGGATGGCGCTGGCGCAATTCATCGGCGCCGAGGCCGAGCCGCTCCATGGTGCCAGGCCGGAAGTTCTGCACCAGGACATCGGCCTGCGCGACCAGCTTGGCGAGAACCTCGCGGCCGACCCCGCTCTTTACGTCGATCGACAACGAGCGTTTGCCACGGTTCGAAGAGATAAACAGTGCCGAAAATTCTCCGTCCTTGTCGATAATGGCGCGGCTGCGGCGCGTGATGTCGCCGCCGATCGGTTCGATCTTGAGCACGTCGGCGCCCTGGTCCGCCAGAAACATGGTCGCGAATGGACCCGACACCACGCCGGTCAGGTCGAGTACGCGAACTCCGCTGAGTGGGCCGGGCATGACATCCTCCGTGAGTTTACCTACACCGCCGGGCCCGACGACAATCCATTCTCGTCGTCCAGCTCATGGACACCGGCTTGAGATTCCCCGGCCGATGTCCCCGATCCTATACAGCGTTTCTTTGATGCGAATCATAATAAGCCGATTTCGTAGGGTGGGTTGAGCTCTTCGCGAAACCCACCAATTCCGCCGCTGCGATGGGTTTCGTGACCAGTTCGGACAGGCGTCCGATCTGGTCACTCTACCCATCCTACAAGTGATCAGTCACGCTCCTCCTTCGGCGCACCCACCATGCGGTCGCAAATCCGTCAGCCGCTAACGGGCCGCCCTTTGGCCATGGACTATTCATACAGTTCTAAAAACGAACTGTCAAATCCCGCTCGTTTTGATTACAATTGTTGAGCTGGGCAGCGCTCCCGGGGTGATTGTTTCGTCCTGAGTGCCTATTTAGAATGGCCGGCGCCGGTCTTCCCTCACCGCTACGAGCGGATCGTCGGCATGTCATGGTCGCTGGAGAACAGGAATACAGGAATGAAGTGGGATGCCCTTGAGGAAGAGCCATGTTCGCTGGCTCGAACAATAGGCGTGATCGGCGATCGCTGGACGCTTTTGATCCTGCGCGAATGCTTCCTGCGCACGCGGCGGTTCGAGGGATTTCAATCCGCGCTCGGGATCACGCGCCATCTGCTCGCCGAACGGCTGAAGAAGCTGGTTCGGCAGGGCGTTCTGCGCCGCATTCCCTATCAGGAATCGCCCAAACGGCACGAATACATCCTCACTCAAAAAGGCCTTGACCTGTATCCGGTCATGATGGCGCTGGTCCATTGGGGCGACACCCACATGGTCGACGAACGCGGACGGCCCCTGGTTCATGAACATCGCAAGTGCGGAAAGATGTTCGACCCGGTGATGGTGTGCTCCGAGTGCAATGAGCCGCTTTTGGCCAAGGAAGTTCATACCCATCCGGGCCCCGGCGCGCGCCCGGTCGTGTCAAAAAGCGAAATGTCCGCCAAGCCCAAGCCCCCCAAAAGGGCCGCTTGACTTTGCATCATTGACTTCAGTACCTCAAAAAATGAGTTGCGAACCTCAGATTTTGATGGGATATTGATGGCTATGGGAGCCGGGCTTGAAAAAGTGACGCTGGTGGAAGTGGCGCAGCAAGCGGGTGTTTCGCTGGCTACTGTCGACCGCGTCGTCAATCGCCGACCCGGCGTCCATAGCCGCACGACCGCGCGCGTCGAGGCCGCAATCGCCCAACTCCGGTACCATCCCGATCCCGCCGCTGCCAGGCTGGCGAGAAATTTGACCGTCAAACTGTGCTTCATCCTGCCGAAAGGAACGAACGCTTTTGTCGACCTGTTGTCGGAGCAGGTGCGTGTCACGGCGGACTGGCTTGCCAGACAGAAAGCCCATGTCGATACCATCCTGGTGGACGTGTTCGACCCCGAGGTGCTGGCCCAGGCGCTGGAGAGCGCGGGCCGCCAATATCAGGGAATCGCCGCCGTGGCGCTCGACCATCCTCGGGTGCGGGCGGCGCTCGACGAACTGGCAGCCAAGGGCGTTGCGGTCGTCACGCTGGTCTCCGATGCTCCGGCGGCGCAGCGACTGCGCTATGTCGGCATCGACAACGCCGCAGCCGGGCGAACCGCGGGCACGCTGATGGGGCGTTTTCTCGGGGGGCGGAGCGGCCAGGTCGGGGTAATCGCCGGGTCGATGGCGCTGCGCGACCATTCCGACCGGCATTTCGGCTTCGCTCAGGCGGTCAGCGGCGAGCATCCCAATTTGGCGCTGCTGCCGGCGCGCGAGGGCCGCGACGACAACGCCCGCAACGAAGCGATCATGGGCCGGATGCTGCACGAGGTGCCGGACCTGCTCGGCATCTACAACATCGGCGCCGGCAACCGCGGCATCGCGGCGGCGCTCGAGGCTAGCGGCCGTGCGCGTGACATCGTCTTCGTCGGGCACGAACTGACCAACAGCACCCGAGGCCTGCTGCTACGGGGCACCATGGACGCCTGCATCAACCAGGACGCCGGGCATGAGGTGCGCTCGGCAGCGCGGGTGCTGCTGGCGCACTGCCTGAAGGAGACGCTGGTGCCGGACCAGGAGCGCATCCGCATCGACATCTTCATCCGCGACAACATGCCGTGAACCGGACAACGGACGGCGCCAGGGAGAACGTTCATGACTGTTGCGACCGAACGGCCCCGGACCGGGGCCTGATATGGCGTCCGTGACCATTCGCGGCGTGCGAAAGGACTATGGCCCGCTGCGCATCATCCGCGACATCGACCTCGACGTGGCGGACCGCGAGTTTATCACCCTGGTCGGCCCTTCCGGGTGCGGCAAGTCGACCTTGCTGCGGATGATCGCCGGCCTGGAGAAGATCAGCGGCGGCGACATCTCGATCGGAAGCGAGCGGGTCAACGATGTCGCCCCGATGCATCGGGACGTCGCCATGGTGTTCCAGAGCTACGCTCTCTACCCGCATATGACGGTCGCGGACAATATCAGCTTCGGGCTTCGGATGCGCCACGTCATGGCCGACAAGATCGAGGCCGCAGTGCAACGGGCGGCCGCCGTGCTGAACCTCGATCAGCTTCTGAAACGCCGGCCGGGACAGCTCTCCGGCGGGCAACGCCAGCGCGTGGCGATGGGGCGCGCCATGGTGCGAAATCCCAGGCTGTTCCTGTTCGACGAGCCGCTCTCGAACCTCGACGCCAAACTGCGGGTCCAGATGCGGGCCGAGATCAAGGCGCTGCACCGCCGCCTTGGCAGCACCAGCATCTATGTGACGCACGATCAGGTCGAGGCGATGACGATGGCCGACCGGATCGTGGTCATGAACCAGGGGCGGATCGAGCAGCAGGGCACGCCGGAGATGCTGTACGATCGGCCGGCGACGCTGTTCGTTGCGGGATTCATCGGCTCGCCTTCAATGAACCTGATCTCCGGAATCCTGCACGACGGCCATTTAGGTCTGCAGGACGGCAGCTGGCTGCCGTTCCCGGCTTCCATGGCGGTCGATGGCCAGGCGGTCACGCTGGGAATTCGGCCTGAGGACATTCACCCCGCCGCCTATGGCATCGCCGCGGAGGTCGTCGATGTCGAGCCGACCGGCGTCGATACGCTGCTCCTATGCCGCTTCGCGGGCGTTCAGGTCACGGCAAGCGTGCGCGAGCGGTACCGCGCCGCGCCAGGCACGCCGATCCGTCTGGCCTTCAATACCGGCAAGCTGCACGCCTTCGACACCACCACCGGGCGAACGCTCATCGACTGAGAAGATAAAGGCCGCCACAACAAAGGGTAATGGCAATGAGAAGGGACTTCCTGAAGGGTACCGCCGCATTGGGCGCGCTCGCCGTCCTGGGCGCGCGGTGGCCGGCACAGGCCGCCGAAGCAATCACGATGTGGCACATCTTCGGGGCCGAGACCGAACCCGGCCTCAAGAACATCAAGCGCTGGAACGAAACCCAGGCCCAGCAGATCGACCAGAAGTTCGTACCGTTCGGACAGTTGTCGCAGCAGCTCATCAAGGGCATCGCCACCGGCGACGTGCCGGATCTGATCACCATCGACAACCCCGTGGTCGCCAGCTTCGCGACCCAGGACGCGCTGGAAGAGCTGTCGGACCTGGTGCGCGCGTCGCGCGTGATCAAGGCCGACCAGTATTATGCCGGCAGCTGGGGCACCACGCTGTGGAACGGCAAGCAATATGCCGTCCCCGGCGAGGCCAATACGCTCGCACTCTACTACAATGCCGACATGTTCAAGGCCAAAGGGCTCGATCCCGACAAGCCGCCGCGGACCTGGGCCGAACTGCACCACGCCGCCGAGGTTCTGACCGACAAGGACAAAGGCGTGTTCGGCACCGCCTTCTGCGCGCTGCAGAGCGAGGAGGGCACGTTCCAGTTCCTGCCGTTCCTGCAGCAGTCCGGCGCCAGCCTCAAGACGCTGACTTCGCCGGACGCGGTCGCAGCGCTGCAGCTGTGGACCGATTTCGTCGCCAAGGGCCTGGCGTCCCGCGATGTGCTGGTGAAGCGCCAGTTCGAGATGACGAGTTCCTGGCTCGCCGGCGGCTCGGCGATGGTGATCAGCGGGCCGTGGGAGCTGCAGCGGATGAAGGACGTGAAGTTCAACTGGCGCGTCGCCACGCTGCCGCACCGCGAGGGCAAGGACATCGAGGCCTCCGCGCTGGGCGGCTATGTCTGGGGCGTGCCGAAGGGCGCGCGCAACAAGGAAGCCGCCTTCAAGGTGATCGAGTTCATGTCCGAACCGGCTCAGATGCAGCAATCCTGGAGCGGCGGCCGGCTGGCGCCGGTAACGACGTTGCAGGTCGAATCGCCCGTCATGCCGGAGGCCTACGCTACCTTCCGCAAGCAGATGGAGGTGGCCAGGCCACGCGGCCCGCATCCGCGCTGGCCCGATATCTCGGCGGCGATGCAGACCGCGATCCAGGAGGCGCTGACGGGACGGTCGCCGCCCGACGCCGCGTTGAAGAAGGCGTCGCTCGTGATCAACCCGATCCTCGAGCGCACTCCGATCGCCGGACTGTAGCCTTCGATGCGCGACCATCGGCGGCGCCAACTGGAACGTGCCCTGGATTCGGAGGCGTTGTGGCCACTGATGGTCGGCTTCAGCGCGCTCTATCTGGCGTTCTTCGTCGGCTATCCCGTCATCTACAACCTGATCATGAGCGTGCAGCACGTGACGCTCGGCAACATTCGCTTCCTGGTCCGGCCGTTCGTCGGGCTGGACAATTACGCCAAGCTGGTTGCCGATCCGCTGTTCGCGATGGTGGTGCAAAACACGCTGCTGTTCGTGGTCGGCAACGTGGCCTTGCAGTTCCTGGGGGGACTGGCCCTGGCGCTGTTCTTCCAGCAGCCGTTTCCCGGAGCGAGTTTCTTCCGCGGCTTGATTCTGGCGGGGTGGATCCTGCCGCCGCTGGTGATCGGGGCGGTGTGGAAGTGGCTGCTGGCGTCCGACAACGGCATTATCAACTACGCGCTGCACGGGCTCGGCCTGACCTCCGGTCCGGTCTACTGGCTGTCGGACCCGGCGACGTCGCTGATCGGCGTCACCATGGCCAATGTGTGGTTCGGCGTGCCGTTCAACATGATCCTGCTGTCGGCGGGTCTTGCCGGGGTGCCCCGCGACATCTACGAGGCGGCGGCGCTGGACGGCGCCGGGCCGCTGCGCCGCTTCTTCGCCATCACGCTGCCGCTGCTGCGACCGACCATCTACGCGCTGCTGGCGCTGTCGACGATCTACACCATGCGCGCCTTCGACCTGATCTGGACCATGACCCATGGCGGGCCCGTCGACTCCAGCAACATCTTCCCGGTCTGGGCCTACCGGCTGTCGTTCGAACTGTTCGACTTCGGCGGCGGCGCCGCGGTGTCGACCATGATGCTCGTCGTCGTTTTCATCGTGGCGCTGATCTATGTGCGCAGCGTCCGGGCGGAGCAGCTGAGCTGATGCGCAAATCCCTTCTGTTCGCCGTCGCGGCCATCGTCTCCGGTTTCTACCTGTTCCCGGTCTACTGGATGTACGCCTCCGCGCTGAAACTATCCGACGAGCTGAACGCCAATCCGCCGACGCTGATACCGCACGCGCCGACGCTTGCCGCGTTCCGCTGGATCTTCGAGCGGGAAAACGTCGCGCAATATCTTTGGAACAGCCTGCTGCTTTCCAGCGGCGTCACGTTGCTGACGCTGCTGTTGGCCACCGGCGCTGCCTATTCGCTGGCGCGCGTGCGCTCGATCTGGATGGACGTCATGCTGGTCGGGGTCATGCTGTCGCAGGTGCTGCCGCCGCCGCTATTGGTGACGCCGATGTTCGTCATCTTCCGCCAGATCGACCTGATCAACACCCTGCTCGCCGTCATCCTGGCGACGACGACCAAGACGCTGCCATTCGCGGTGGTGATGCTGCGCACGAGCTTCGCCCAGGTGCCGGTGGACCTCGAGGAAGCCGCGCGGGTCGACGGCGCGTCGCGGGTGCTCGCTTTCCTGCGCGTCACGCTGCCGCTGGCCCGGGTCGGCTACATCGTGGTCGGCACGCTGGTGTTCCTGCTGGCCTATGGCGAGTTCGTCTACCCCGTTTCCTTGCTGAACAAAAAGGCGCTGCAGCCCGCGACGGTCGGGCTGTACAGTTTCGTCGGCGCCGACTACTCGGACTGGGCCAACGCGATGGCCTTTGCCAGCGTGTTTGTCACCCCCGTCATTGTCATCTTCATGCTGCTGCAGCGGCGGATCGTGAGCGGCTTGACCGCGGGAGCGTTGAAATGAGCAGGATTCGCGTGGTCGCCGCCGGCTGCGGCCGCATGAGCACCAACTTCCTCAAGGCCGCCCTCGAAACCGGCGAGGTCGAGATCGTGGGCCTGGTCGACCCCGAGCTGTCCCGGGCCCAAGAACGGCGTGCCGAACTCGGGCTGGATGCCGCCGCGGTGGGCGATGGACTAGAGGCGATGTTGCGCCAGCAGCGGCCCGATGCCGTGTTCGACATCGTCGTCCCCTCGGTCCGGCACGGCATCGCGACGCTGGCGCTCGACCATGGCTGCCATATCCTCACCGAAAAGCCGATGGCGGATACCATGGACCATGCGCGCGACCTGGTTCGCGCCGCCAGCGCGGCCGGGCTAGTCCATGCCGTGGTGCAGAACCGCCGCTACCATCCCGGCGTGCGTCGCATCGCCCGCTTCCTGCGCTCGGGCGCGATCGGCGACGTCACCGGTGTCTATTGCGACTTCTTTCTCGGCCCGCATTTCGGCGGCTTCCGCGAGGAGATGCGCCACGTGCTGCTGCTCGACATGGCGATCCACACCTTCGATGTCGGCCGCCTGTTTTCGGGCGGCGCGCCGCGGACGGTGTGGTGCCGCGAGTGGAATCCGAAGAACTCCTGGTACGCGCACGACGCCTCGGCGATCGCGGTTTTCGAAATGGATAGCGGCGTGGTCTTCAACTATCGCGGCAGCTGGTGCGCCGAGGGCCTGCGCACCAGCTGGGAAAGCTGCTGGCGCATCACCGGCACAAGCGGCACCCTGCTGTGGGACGGCGAACAAGACATCCGCGCCGAGCTGGCGACCGGGCGCGGCTCCGGGCTGTTTTCGGCGTGCGAGGCGGTCACCGTGCCCGAACTCGACCCCCGCGACCGGGTCGGCGGCCACCGCGGCATCATCGAGGATTTCGTCCAGGCGATCCGGACCGGAGAGCCGCCCGAGACCGCCGGGGCGGAGAACATCAAAAGCCTGGCGATGGTGTTCGGCGCGATCGAGAGCGCCGAGGCCGGACGGGTCGTACACATCGACGGAGAAACAAGATGACCGACGCGCAATTGGCAAACCGGATCGGCACCATGGTCCGCTGCAACCGGGTCGAGGCGCCCGACTACATCCGCGCCATCCTGCCGCACGGCTTCGAGAGCCTGCAATTGATGTGGTGGCAGCACGCGCGCCACGACCTGCCGCGCCTCGCCGCGGAGGTGCGCGAGGCGATCGGCAACGCCGACGTGACCATCCCGACGCTGGCGATCTTCGGCAACCCGCTGGAAGAAACCGAACTCGATCGCGAGACCCATGCCGCCTGGGTCGCGCTGATCGACAACGCGCATCTGTTCGGCGCCTCGGTCGTCGCCGGCTTCACCGGGCGCTTGCGCGGCCGGCCGTTGCCCGAGAGCCTGCCGCGCTACAAGCAGGTCTGGGGCGAGCTGGCACGCCGGGCGGCGGACAAGGGAGTACGGATCGCGTTCGAGAATTGTCCCATGCTCGGCACCTGGGAGACCGGAGACTGGAACATCGCCCACAACCCGGCGGCCTGGGAGATGATGTTCAACGAGCTGCCGAACGACAATATCGGCCTGGAGTGGGAGCCGTGCCACCAGCTGTTCTACCTGATCGACCCGATGCCGCAGCTGCTCGACTGGATGCCGAAGATCTTCCATGTCCACGGCAAGGACGCCACGGTGCGGTGGGACGTGGTGCGCAGGCATGGCATCCACGGCAAGGTGCCGTTCGCCTTTCACCGCACGCCCGGCTTCGGTGACACCAACTGGACCGACGTGATCAGCGAACTGCGGCTCGGCGGCTACCGGGGCTCGATCGACATCGAAGGCTGGCACGATCCGGTCTATCGCGACGAACTGGAAATGACCGGTCAGGTCCGCGCGCTGAACTACTTGAAGGAATGCCGTGGTGGCGCCTTCGTGGCCAATCCGTGAGACGGGAGACGAACCATGAAAACGATCAAGGGACCCGCTATCTTTCTCGCCCAGTTCGCCGGCGATGCCGCCCCCTTCAACAGCCTGGCCGGCATCGCCGGTTGGGCCGCTGGCCATGGCTACAAGGGCGTGCAGCTGCCGAGCTGGGACGCGCGCCTGTTCGACCTGGCTTGCGCCGCCGAGAGTACCGGATATTGCGACGAGGTGCGGGGCACGCTGAGGGATGCCGGCGTGGAGCTCACCGAGTTGTCCACGCATCTGCAGGGCCAGCTGGTCGCCGTGCACCCTGCCTACGACACCGCCTTCGACGGCTTCGCGGCGCCGGAGGTCCGCGGCAACCCGGCCGCGCGCCGGGAATGGGCGGTCAACCAGCTGCTGCTTGCCGCCAAGGCGTCGCGCAATCTGGGCCTCAAGGCGCACGTCACCTTCTCCGGCGCCCTCGCCTGGCCCTTCGTCTACCCCTGGCCGCAGCGCCCGGCTGGCCTGGTAGAGACCGCCTTCGATGAACTGGCGCGGCGCTGGACGCCGATCCTCAATGCCTTCGACGAGGCCGGCGTCGATGTCTGCTACGAGATCCACCCGGGCGAAGACCTCCACGACGGCATCACCTACGAAATGTTCCTGGAGCGGGTGAACAACCACGCGCGCTGCAACATTCTCTACGATCCCAGTCACTTCCTGCTGCAGCAGCTCGACTATCTGCAGTTCATCGACATCTATCACCCGCGGATCAGGATGTTTCACGCCAAGGACGCCGAGTTCAATCCGAGCGGACGGCAGGGCGTCTATTCCGGATTCCAGCCGTGGCTCAATCGCGCCGGCCGTTTCCGCTCGCTGGGCGATGGCCAGGTGGATTTCGGCGGGATCTTTTCCAGATTGACGCAATATGGCTTCGACGGCTGGGCGGTGCTGGAATGGGAGTGCTGCATCAAGGACAGCGAGCAAGGAGCAAAGGAGGGCGCGGCGTTCATCTCGTCGCACATCATCCAGGTTGCCGGCAGGGCGTTCGACGATTTCGCCGCCAGCGGTGTCGACCAGGCGGCCAACCGCAAGCTGTTGGGGCTGGCCCGATGAGCGAGCGCATCCGTCTGGGAATGGTGGGCGGTGGCGAGGGCGCCTTCATCGGCGCCGTGCACCGCATCGCGGCCCGGCTCGACGACCAGTACGAACTGGTCGCCGGCGCGTTATCCTCCGAAGCGGCGCGGGCGCACGCCAGCGCGGCGGCGCTGCATATCGAATCCGGACGCAGCTATGCTGACTTCGAAGAGATGGCCGAGCGCGAGGCGGCCCGGCCTGATGGCATCGAGGTGGTGGCGATCGTGACACCCAACCACATGCACTTCGCCCCGGCCCAAGCCTTCCTCGCGCGCGGCATCCACGTGATCTGCGACAAGCCGCTGACCCACCGGCTCGAAGACGCATTGACGCTCGCCTCGGCCGTGGCGGACAGCGGCTGCGTCTTCGCGCTGACGCATAACTATACCGGCTACCCGCTGGTGCGGCAGGCGCGGGAGATGGTGGCGAGCGGCGCGCTGGGGACGATCAGGGTGATCCAGGTCGAATATCCGCAGGACTGGTTGACAACGCGGCTCGAGCAAACCGGCCAGAAGCAGGCCGCCTGGCGCACCGATCCGGCCCGCAGCGGCGCAGCCGGTTGCACCGGCGACATCGGCACCCATGCCTTCCATCTGGCGGAGTTCGTCACTTCGCTCCGCTGCGAGAGCCTGGCGGCGGAGCTGACCCGGTTCGTCGACGGGAGACCCGTTGACGATAACGCCCAGATGCTGCTGCGTTTTTCCGGCTTTACGCGCGGAATGTTGTGGGCATCTCAGGTTGCGCCAGGAAATGAAAACGCCCTGAGATTGCGTGTCTATGGCGACAAGGCCGGGCTGGACTGGTCGCAGGAAGAGCCCAATGCACTCCTGTTCACGCCGCTCGGCGAACCGCCGCGGCTGATCCGCCGCGCCGGCGCCGGCGCGAGCGCGGTCGCAGCTCACGCCAGCCGCATCCCGTCGGGTCACCCGGAAGGCTATCTGGAGGCGTTCGCGCAGCTCTACCGCGACATCGCCGAGCAGATCGTCGCGCGGCG
>NZ_JBEKXH010000178.1:0-12266 GCF_049512235.1 Bradyrhizobium sp. | reverse complement strand
CAGATCACCGGAGGCTACTTTGCCGATCCCGGTTACAAGGACATCGCCGGACTCGCACGCCTCGGCTTTCCGATTGGCGAAGTCAGCGAGGACGGCGATCTCATCATCACGAAAGTACCGGGATCAGGCGGCGCCGTCACCGAGGCAACCTGCAAGGAGCAGTTGCTGTATGAGGTGCATGATCCCACACGGTATATGCAACCGGACGTCGTCGGCGATTTCTCGAAGGTGACCGTCACGCAAATCGGTCCCGACCGGGTGCACATCCAGGGCGGCAGCGGCAAGCCGAAGACCGGGAAATTGAAAACCTCGATTGGATATATCGACAGCTATATCGGCGAGGGCCAGATGTCATACGCCGGGCCCGGCGCACAAAAACGAGGCCGGCTCGCACTCGATATCGTTCGCGAGCGCCTGCAATTGACCGGCGTGCAGATGACGGAAGCCCGTTTCGATCTGATCGGCGCGGATTCGCTGCACGGTGCCAATCTGTCCAGCGCTGGCCAACCCTACGAAGTCCGTATTCGCGTCGCCGGCCGTACCGATAGCCTTGCCGAAGCGGTTCGGATCGGAAACGAGGTGGAAACACTCTACACAAATGGTCCGGCGGGTGGTGGGGGTGCCTTCAAATCAGCGCGTGAGATCGTGGCTGTTGTGTCCGTACTGCTGCCTGAAGAATTGACCGCACCCGCCATTCAACTGATCGAAGCGTGAGCATGGCCATGAAATTACGCGACATCGCGCATTCCCGAACCGGCGACAAGGGCAATACGTCGAATATCTCCGTCATCGCCTTCGACAAGTCGCATTACGACTTCTTGCGCCAGCACGTGACCGCCGGGCGCGTAAGGGCACATTTTGCGGAAATCGCAAAAGGCGAGGTGACGCGTTACGAGCTGCCGATGATCGGCGCGCTGAATTTCGTTTTGACCAATGCCCTGGGCGGCGGCGTCACGCGATCCCTGGCGCTCGACGCCCACGGCAAGGGATTGAGCTCGGCCCTCCTGGATATGGAACTGCCTGACATGCCCGACATCGTCAAAACTCTGCAGCTCGCGCCATGATCCATCGTCCTTTGAAAGTGGGGCTATGGAAGCCCACTTCGGTTACGCCATGAAAGGCTGAGCGCGGTGACTGCGACCCTTTCCAAAACCGAAACATTCTGCATAATGCCCTATCGGAGGTTGCGACTGGACATTGGGGCGGGCGAGGGCTGCTGAAAGGTTGCGGTATCCCTTGTCTGGCCGCGCCGCGTCCGCATCGTAGGCCGGTCCGTTTCGGGCGATCCCAGACGATGTGAGCTTGAGCCATGCGGTACGAAATTGGTCCAGGTGAGGTTCATTGCTGGACTTTTCGGCCCGCCGAGTTTGCCGTCAACGAACTTGCCGTGGTCCTGTCCATGGATGAGCGCAAGCGCGCGAACCGCTTCGTATTCGACCGCGATCGAAACGAGTTCGTGGTCTGTCGCGGCATACTCAGACACTTGCTCGCGCTGTATGCCGGTATGGCGCCGTCCGACCTGCAGTTCGAATACTCTGCCAGGGGCAAGCCGGCGCTCGCGCCGAATTCGGATGCGCGGATCCAGTTCAACGTAGCGCACTCACGGGGTGCCGGGGTGATCGGCGTCACCTGCGCGGCGCCTGTCGGCGTGGATATTGAAAGAATGGATGGTTTCGCGCGGGTCTCAGCCCTGGTTCCGACCTGCTTCGCTCCGGAAGAGCAGGCCGAATTCGCATCTCTTCCGCAGCGGGCTCAGCCGCGAGCCTTCTATGCCGGCTGGACCAGAAAGGAAGCCTTCATCAAGGCAACCGGGGAAGGCCTGAGCCGGCCGCTGCACAGCTTCGCTGTGACGATCGCGCCCGATGCCTGCCCCAGGCTCCTTCGATGTAACAGCGATCCAGCGTCCGCTGCGGCGTGGACGATGGCCGATCTGGGTGACCACGGGTTCGCCGCCGCGGTTGCGGTGCCGGCTCCGGCCAGCATTAGGGCGCGCAATCTCTACCCGCAATTCCTCGGACTCAAACAGGCCTAGGGCAATCACACGATAGGCATGACCGGCTTGCAATGTATATCGGACGGATCTTGGACAATTGTGGGGAATAAGGGCGCATTCGCGAAGGACCTTCCATGAAACCCGTTTCGGCGGCACCGCCCAGTCTGGCTGCGATCGAGAGCATTATCCTTTCCGCCTGGCGTCACGTCCTGGGCATCGCGACCTTCGGCGCTCACGATCGGCCGTTCGAGGCGGGGGCGACTTCTGCGAGCTTGATCCAGGTCCATTATCGGATCGAAAATCAACTCAACCTGACGATCTCGCCGGTGATGCTTTTCGAGCATTCGACGGTCGCGGAGTTGGCGCGGCACCTGCACGATACGCTTGCTCCCGAGGAGGCAACCACGCCAATCGATCAGCCACCGTCGAGCGACCGGCTGAGGGCAAGACAAAACAAGCGGCGAGCGCATCGCGCGGTGGGCCGCGAGGATCAAGGTCGATGAGCGAGGCGCGGGTGCAGGACGAAGTCCATGCCAGCAGCGGTGTCGCGATCATCGGCCTGGCCTGCCGGTTTCCCGGCGCCGCGAATTTCCGGCAATATTGGGAAAATCTGCGTGGGGGGAAGGATTGCACCACGACCTTCAGCGAAGAAGTGCTCAAGGCATCAGGCGTCTCGGCCCGCGAACTGAGCGATCCCAACTACGTTCGCGTCGCCGGGGTCATGGACGGCGAGGAGTTTTTTGACGCGAATTTCTTCAACATCTCTCCCCGCGAAGCCAGGGCCATGGATCCGCAGCACCGCATCTTTCTCGAGATGGCATGGGAGGCGCTTGAGCATGCGGGATATGGCGGCGGCCGCGGGGCCGGTCTGGTCGGCGTCTATGGAGGCACCTCCTTCAACTCCTATCTGCTCAGTCACGTTCTTCGCCAGACCAATACTCGAATGGTCGGCGACGATTTTCAGACCCTGATGGGGAACGAGCAGGATTACCTGACCACCCGCGTGTCCTACAGGCTCAATCTACGCGGACCAAGCGTCACCGTGCAGACGGCATGTTCGACCTCTCTCGTTGCGGTTCACATGGCCTGCGAAAGTGTCCTCGGAGGCGAATGCGATCTGGCGCTGGCGGGCGGGGTAGCGGTGAATATCCCGCAACGCGTTGGATTTCACTTTAGCCGCGAAGCGATATTCTCCCCCGACGGACGTTGTCGGGCGTTCGATGCCGATGCCGCCGGAACGGTGCCCGGCAGCGGTGCCGGCATTGTCGTACTCAAGCGTCTCGACGAGGCATTGGCGCATGGCGATTGCATTCATGCGATCATTCGAGGCTCGGCGGTCAACAATGATGGGTCATCGAAGGTTGGTTACACCTCGCCATCGGTCGAAGGCCAGCGCGAAGTGGTGCTCGAGGCTCTGGCGAGCGCGGCCATCGATCCAGCCACCGTCTCTTACGTCGAAGCCCACGGCACGGCGACGCCACTGGGCGATCCGATCGAGGTGCAGGCGCTGACCGAAGCCTACCGCAGGTCCACGCCGGCCACCGGGTTCTGCGGCCTTGGCTCGGTGAAAACCAATATCGGTCACCTCAACACGGCAAGCGGTATTGCCGGCCTTTTGAAGGTGGTCGCGGCACTCAAACATCGCGAACTTCCACCCTCGCTCCACTTTCGTGCGCCGAATCCCAAGATCGACTTCGAACAAACGCCGTTCCATGTGGTGTCGGAGCTGCAGCCCTGGCAGGGAACCGCACTGCCGCGGCGGGCAGGGGTGAGTTCGTTCGGCATCGGCGGGACCAACGCTCACATCATTCTCGAGGAAGCACCAGTCACGGATGCGGAATCAAGTTCCGTCAAGCATCATGCCATCGTGCTCTCCGCCAAATCCGGCGCGGCGCTGGAGGCGGCAACACGCCGGCTGCAGCAGTTCTGCTCGGACGCTCCGGAAACCTGCCTTGCGGACATCGCCTACACGTTGCAGCAGGGGCGCTCGCCGATGCGTTTTCGGCGCGCCTTCCTGGCGGCGACCACAGAGGATATCGGCCGCCTGCTGAAGGATCCGGCAGGCAAGATGGTTTCGGGCGAGGCGGCAGATCATGCCGCCGCGATACGCCTGTTTTTTCCCGGCGAAGGCGGCCTGACCGGAAAGGCCATCCGGCAACTGATGGTCGGTGAAGCGCTGTCCGCGGACGCGCTGGAGCGCTGCGTCGAAGCGGCCAATGGAATGGGCGCCGATGTGAGACTTCCTGCGGAGGATGAAGTCAGCCATGCACCCTGGCTTCTGGTGGCGGTCCAGTACTCGCTCGCGCAACTGCTGGCGGGGTGGGGCGTGCGGCCGCAAGCGCTCTCCGGCTGCGGCTACGGACTGCTCGCGGCGGCGATCGTGGCGGAGGTCATGAGGCTTGAGGCGGCTCTCTCGGTCGCGTTGGGAGGGCGCGAGATAACCGCGTCAGAATTGAGTAACCCAACGATCCCGGTTTACGACCCGTCGCAGGATCGTTGGCTCGCGAAGGAGGAGTTTCTCACGGCCGCGGCCGGACGTGCCGCGGCACGGGATGTGGCCGCGAAGGTTTTTCCCGGCGATCGCGGCTCGGATCCGATCCTCGAAGTTGGTCCGCAAGATTGTTCGGAGCGAGCCGCGAATCTATTTGCGATCATCCCTGCGGGGGACGTGCAGGTCACCGCCGATCAATTTGTGCTGAGCACCTTGCTCGCGCTCTGGGTCAAGGGAGCGCCGGTCGAGCTGTCGAAACGTTACGCGACCGAGTCCCGTCGCAGAATTCCGCTACCTTCATATCCCTTTGAGCGCGCCCCCTACTGGTGGGAGGCGACGGCGGCGCGTCGCGAAAACCGCTCACGGCAGCCGGACGACCTGTTCTGGATTCCCTCCTGGAAGCAAGACGCGCCGGCGCATCCCGTGTTGGCGCAGAGCGCGCCTGCGACCTGGCTGATCGTAACGGACGAACAGAGGATTGTTCAGGACTTCGAACGACGGCTTCGAAGGCCTGGGTCCACACTTATCCGCGTCAGTACCGGGCAAAAATTCGAGCAGCGCGAAGCCTTTCATTATGTGGTCCGGCTGCGGTCCGCCGACGATCACGGCCTGTTGTGGGACTCGCTTGCCGACCGCGCGCTCGTTCCGGACTTTGTCATTCATCTTTTGAACTGGGGCGATCAGGACGGACCGGATCGGGACCTGGAAGGGGCCGTGGATCGGGCCTTCCATGGGCTCTGCGCGATCGCGAAATCGTTGGACCGGCGGCTGCAACGTCCAAAGCGGATCGCGGTGATTTCTTCCGACGCCGTTCAAATCGCCGGCGAGGGTGGCGGAGATCCAGTGAAAGCGATGCTGAGGGGGGCGTGCAGCGCGTTGCGAGACGATGTCGGTCTCGACTGTGTTTGGCTGGATTTTCCCAGGCCGGAACCCGGATCGCGCTGGGAAAGTCGGTTGATCGATCAGATTTTGCTGGAAGTTTGCAGCGAACATTCGGCGCCGCTGATCGCGTGGCGGGGCTCGACACGGTGGCTGCAAGCCGCCGAACCCTTGCGTCTGCCGCGCCCTTCCGGGGTGCCAAGCAGACTTCGCGCAGGCGGGGTTTACCTTTTGACCGGCGGCCTCGGGGGTATCGGTCTTGCGGTTGCGAAATACCTGGCCTCAAGTGTTCGGGCCAGAATGGTCCTGGTCAACCGTCGTGGGATCAAGGAGGCCGCAAGCGATCTTGCTGTCCTCGACGAAGTCAGGTCCCTGGGCGGGGAGATCGAGCTGGTGCAAGCGGACGTCTCGAAGCCGCAACAACTTCGAGCAGCGCTTGAACTGGCCAGGCAGCGCTTTGGTGCCCTGCATGGGGTGTTTCACGCTGCCGGGCTTGCAGGCTCCGGCCATGTCCGAGAAGCCGCCGATGCGGACGTGCGCGACGCACTCGCACCGAAAGTGGCCGGCACCCTCGCCTTGGGCGGTTTAGCCGACGAATACAATCTCGACTTCCTGTTGCTTTTTTCGTCCACGGTGGCGCTGACGGGAGCACCGAACCAGTCCGACTACTGCGCGGCGAACGCATTCCTCGATGCCTATGCCGAGAGGCAGGCGTTCCGCTCGGCCGGGACAATCATCTCCGTCAACTGGGACCGCTGGCGAAATGTCGGGATGGGGAAGTCCACGGCAGAAGCCGAGACGATTGTGATCGGGCCGAACGATTGGCGATTGAATGAGCACCGCGTCGCCGGCGCCCGCGCTTTCCCGGGAGCTGGCTATCTTGACCTGGTCGCGCGGCGGTTCCGCCGCGAGCATCCCGGTGCGGCGGTCGCCATGCGTCAGGTCTCCTTCACGCAGTTGCTCAAGGTCGACGACACCAATGGCGTCGATCTTGGCCTGACGTTGCGAAAATCGCCGGCGGGCGAGCATCATTTTCGGGTTACCACCCGCGACGGCACGCGAACGCATGTTGCCGGAATGATCTCATCCCTCACCGCGGCGCCGCAGACCGGGCGGCTTGAAGACATTCGAGAACGCTGCACGGTGCGGACAATCAGGCTTGACCGAACTTCGCCGCAGACGGCGCCGGATGAAGGTTATCAGGTGGGACCGCGGTGGCGATCGCTGCGTACGGTGTGGGTGGGCCAGAATGAGGCGCTGGCGGAACTGCATCTGTCCGACGAATTTCATGCCGACCTGCCATTGCACCCCCTGCATCCGGCGCTGCTCGATGTCGCCACGAGCTTCTATACCCAGGACGAAAGCGAGGGTTATCACGTCCCGATTTTCTTCCAGGAGATGAGGGTCCACGCGCCGCTTCCGCCCCACATCTATGCTCACGCCGCAGTGCAGCCCGAGGCGGGTTCTTCCGGGCGGCTCGGCCTGGACATCACGATCATGGATCGGGACGGCAGGGTGCTGGTGGCGTTCAGCGGCTTTTCGTTCAGCCGTGTACTGATGACAAGCGTACAGCTGCCGGACCACGACGCGGTGGTGGCGTTTGCCGAGGACGCGAGATCCCGCGGCATCAGTCAGGACGAAGGCATCGAATGCCTCGCAAGGCTGCTTCACCATTCCATCCCGCCGCGGTTGATTGTCACCCCTGCAGATCTCACGCAGGTCAATTCTTCCGAGCAGAAGCTCGCAAGACCCGAAGCCTCGGTGCTGCATCCGCGGCCCGACCTCCCGAACGCCTATGTGCCGCCCGGAGACGATACCGAACGGTCCATCGCCCAGGTTTTTTTGGTTCTGCTCGGGCTGCAGCGCATCGGCATCAACGACGACTTCCTGGACCTCGGGGCGGATTCCACAATATTCATGGAGGCAGTTCTGTCGCTGTACGACCGCATGGGAATCGTCATCACCCCTGAACAATTTTATGAATATTCGACCGTCGCCAAGCTGGCCCAAAGCCCGATGGCGCGCAACCGGCAGGTCAGTTCCGGAATCACGAACGCCGCCGCGGACAACGGCAAACGGTCCGTCCCGCCGCAGCTCCGCGCCGATCTCGATCCGCAGCCGGAGGAATTGGAGCAATTGAGGAAGCTCTTTGGAAACTAGTTCACTCGCAGCGATTGGCTACTCTCAAATCCAGGACGTCTTTCCACTGACGCCCATGCAGCAGGGAATTTTGTTCCACAGTCTCAATCCGCACAATCGCGGAGCCTATGTTGATCACTTGAAGGGCAAGATCGTCGGGGCGCTGGATATGCCGTCCTTCGCGCAGGCCTGGCAGTCGTCCATCAGCCGGCATGGCGCTTTGCGAACGGCATTCGTCACCGAAAGAATGCGGCGTCCCTACCAGGTGGTCCTCGGTCCGACGCCGATGCCTATAAAATGCGAGGATCTGCGCGGCCAAAGCGAAGCAAGCCAGCGCAGCCGGCTCGACGCTCAACTGCAGAAGACGACGGAGGACGGTTTCGATCTTCACCGTCCACCGTTGATGCAGCTCTATCTCGGACGTACCGGAGATAGCAGCTACGCCTTCATCTGGAGCTACCACCACCTGATTTTGGACGGGTGGTCCGTCTCCATTCTTCTTAATGAGATCGGGCAGCGTTATGCCGCGCTGGTCGAGGGCGGTCCGCCGCCGTCGCAGGCGCCGACATCACTTCGCGAATACGTGGAAATCGTGTCGTCCAGGCAGCGAACTCACTCGGAGCAGTTCTGGGCTTCATATCTGGAAGATATTGGTCCGGCCAACTGCCTGGTGTGGGGTGGAAGCGGATCCGGCGCGGCTCAGGCCATGAGGGAATGCGGCGGCGTTCTCGACCGGAAGACGTTGGAGGCTCTGCGCCGCTTGGCCGCATCGCAGCGGATCACCCTATACACCCTGCTGTTGGGCGCGTGGGCGATCGTTCTCAGCAAATACGCCGGCCAGAGCAGGATTGTCTTTGGCAGCACCGTGGCTGATCGGCCCGCCGAACTCAGCAACGCGAGCACGGTGGTCGGTCTGTTCATCAACACCGTACCGATCAGCGTTGAGGTCGCTGCAAGTGCTGCGCTGACGGAGTGGCTCGCCGGGCTTCAGCAAAATCAGCTCAACGTCCGGCAAAACTCGTATTTGCCGTTGGCTGACATTCACAAGGCGAGCGGCCTGCCCCTGAACCAGGGCCTGTTCGACACCCTGCTCATCTTTGACAACTATCCGTCCCGGGCGGTGATCGGCGGCCAGGTCCAAATCGAGGACGTCCACTACATCAACCGTCCCAATCACGCCGTCAGCATTGCTGTCCGTGCGGCCGAAGAGCTCGAAATCATGATCGTGCATGATACCGCGGTGGTAGACGGGGCAAAGGCCAGCCGGATCCTGGAGACCTTCACGACCGTCTTGTCCGATTTCATTCATTCGGCGGCCAGGAAGGTCGGCGAGATCAGCGCGATTCCCGTGAAATGGCGAGAGGCGCAAATCGCAGCGGGACAGGGACCAAAAAATTGCCGTTGCGGCAATCAAGGCATCGTTCAGCTGATCAGCAAGCGGCGGGAACGCGCGCCGGGCTCGGTCGCGATACGCGATCGCAACCGCACTCTCACCTATGGTCAGCTCGACGACCAGTCCGACGCCTGCGCCGAGGGGCTTGGCCAACTCGGCGTCAGCCCCGAAGTCGTCGTGGCCGTGCTGCACCCGCGGCGTGCAGAACTGGTCGTGGCCGTTCTCTCCATCTGGAAGGCGGGTGGCGTCTATTTGCCACTCGATCATCGGAGCCCGGCGCCCCGCCTCATCGGCATGGTCGAGATGTCCCGTCCGCATTGTCTTGTTGTGGCGCCTGAATGCGAGGCGCTCGGACACCAGCTGCTGGCCCGGATGCCGCCGGAGGATCGGCCCGCCATGGTTTCGCTGGACGACCTGCGCCGCCGCGCCGACGATGTCTACGGCCGCCCCGGAGACTATTGGCCCAACAGCCTGGCCTACGAGATGTACACGTCGGGGACCACGGGTCGGCCCAAGAGCGTGATGGTCGAGCATCGAGGCATGCTCAATCATCTCTTGCTCAAGATCGAAGACCTCGGGTTGAGCGAGAACGACATTGTTGCACAGACCGCTCCGGCCACGTTTGATATCGCGATATGGGAAATGTTTGCACCGCTATTGGCCGGCGCACAGACAGTCGTGTTCGACGAAGCCGTCGTGCGCGATGGCGTCGAGCTGCTGCGCCAGGTCGATGAGGCGGAAGTCACCATTCTCGAGCTGGTGCCGACCTATCTGGATGCGGTGCTATCGGCACTTGAATTGAGCAACGGCGAGGCGCTGCCGGGCCATCACCTTCGCTGCCTGGTTTCTGCCGGCGAAGCCTTGAACGCGGTACTGGCGAGGCGATGGACACGCCGTTATACGCCGATCATGAATGTCTATGCGCCGACCGAATGCTCCGATTCGGGAAGCCGGTTTCATTGCGGCGGAGTGCCGGATTCCCTTCGAGGATTGGTCACCGTCGGAACCGCGACGACGAACAATAGCGTGTACGTGCTGGATGACGCGCTGGAGCCGGTCCCGATCGGCGCCTCCGGCTCGATATATATCGGCGGTGTAGGGGTCAGCCGGGGATATCGCGGCACGCCGGACCGAACCGCGGAGGTCTTCATTCCCGACCCGTTTTCAAGTCTGCCCGGGCAGCGGCTGTACCGGACTGGCGACCGCGGCAGCATCCGAGAAGACGGGATGATCCTTTGGCGGGGTCGCGGCGACAGTCAGGTCAAGATTCGCGGTCAGCGGACGGATCTGGTCGAGATCCAGACCGCCCTGCTGGAACAGAAGGACGTTCGGCAATGTCATGTTGCCTTGATCGCATCGCTGCCTGGGGGTCCGGGCACCGTTGCCTTCCTGGTCTGTGGTGGCGGCACTCGCCCACCCGAAGGCGAGCTTCGGAACGCCCTTCGCGAGTGTCTGCCCCCGCACATGATCCCGGCTGCGTTCGTGTTCCTTGATGAACTTCCCAGAACCAAACGCGGCAAACTGGATCAGGCGGCGCTGGAGCGACTAAGCGGCAAGACCGAGACGGCGGTCGCCGCCCCGCACGACATCGAAGACGAGACCGTCGCCCGGATCTGGAATGAAATTCTCGGTATCTCCAACATTCCCCCGGATGGGGATTTCTTCGCCCTTGGAGGCCATTCGCTCTCGCTCATGCTTGTCCGGGTCCGTCTGCGCGCGGCGTTTGACATCGAGCTGTCGCATGAAGAACTATTTTCACATTCCGGTCTGGCGGATCTGACTTCCCTGATCCGCTCCCGGCGGTCATCGGCCAATGCGCCGATTGACCGGCCCGAAAGCGTGGGGCTGCCGCCACTGGTCCGCCGCAAGAGCGCATTGCGCCCGATGAGTCTGCTCCAGCATTGCCTATGGCGCGACTGGCGGACCAAACGCCTTACCGATCTCTTCAACGTGCCCCGGGTTGTTCGGCTTAAAGGACCTCTCCGGCCCGATATCTTGAAAAAAAGCATCACCGAAGTCACGTTTCGCCACGAAAGTCTCCGCTTCACGATCGAGGCCCGGGGAACCGAGGCAAACATGCGCGTTTGGCAAGCGCCGGACCTGCAATGGCGTCAGGTGGATCTCGATCACGGGCCCGAGGGCGCCCAGCGCGCGCTGTGCGAGGCCGCGATCTACGACGAGATTTGCCGCCCCATGGATCCGAGCAGGGACCTTCCGATCAGGGCCTGTCTTGTCAGGATGTCTCCTGTCGACCATGTCCTGATCATCACCATCCATCATCTCGCCTGCGATGCCATTTCGTTCAACATCGTTGCCGAGGAGATCGGCATCATTTACGGCCAGCTTTCGGACGGGGCTCCCGTCTGTCTGCCTGAACCGGCCTTCCAGTACGGCGACTGGTCAGAGTGGCAGCAGGGGCCCGCCTTCGCGCAACTCGTCGACGGGGAAATCGCATTCTGGCGTTCGAAACTGCACCGCCCGACGGCTCCCTTCGGTCCCTCTGGCCGGCCGGCCGGGGCTATGGGCGACCAGCATTCCAAACGCCAACGCTTGACCTGGCCGGAAGACGTGTTCAGGGCTCTGCGCGAATTCTCAGCTCGCGAGTCCACCACCAGCTTTGTCACCCTGTCCGCGGCGACCATAATGCTTCTTCATGCTTGGACGGGAAACGGGGATGTGCGTCTGGGCACCGTGTTTTCGGGGCGGGCGCGCCCTGAATGCCAGGAGATGGTGGGGTACTTCGCAAACCTCATGCTGCTCCGCCTGCAGGCTCCCGACGATTACACATTCCGGAATCTGCTTTTGATGGCACAAAGCGAGATATTGCAGATTCATCAGCATCAGGAGCTTCCTGGCGCGTTCATCGTCCGGCACGAAAGTGTCGGTTTGACCGAACAGGACATCATCGAGCTGTTTCCCGCTTTGATGATCTATGCCCGTACGCCGGACATGCGGTACCGCAAGGCTAGTCTCGAGGTGGTGCCGATGTGGGAAAACCAGCGCCCGCCGGTCGAGGATGTTGTCGGCTCGCAGGCCGATCTGGTATTCGAATTCGCCGAATCGGAGCAGAAACTGGATTGTTGGGTCACCTACAAAGTGGCACACTATTCGAACCAATTGATCTCTGACGTACTGCATTTGTGGACCCATATCATTCAGGCAGCTCTCCTTGAGCCCGACAGGCTTGTTTCGGAAATCATTTTAACGAGCGCGCGCGGGAAAAAACCAGGCGCGCAGTGACAAGGGGGATTCAATGGACGCGACGCATGTTCCGACCCGCGTCGCCGGCCTCAGCAATGACGTGCTGATCCGCCGCGACCGCCGTGGCATTCCGTACATCGAGGCTCAGAACGAACCCGATCTCTGCTTTG
>NZ_JBEKXH010000177.1:0-16512 GCF_049512235.1 Bradyrhizobium sp. | reverse complement strand
ATGGCTTCGTCGCTGGCGCTCCTGGACAGAAACTAACAAAGGATGACTTCCAACCGTCATTGCGAGGAGCTCTTGCGACGAAGCAATCCAGCTTTTCCTATGGAGGCTGGCGCGCGCATGCTTTCGCGCGGGCGTGTCGGATACCAGGGAGTGGCGATATCGGCGATGTCAAGGTGGCGTGCTGATCTCAATCGACCGTCATTCCGGGGTGTCGCGAGCGACGAACCCGGAACCTCGAGATTTCCGGGTTCGCGTCGAGCCTGTCACGGGCGGCGCGAAGCGCCGACCCGCTGGCGCGCCCCGGAATGGCGGGGCTGAGGGTCTACCCGCAAGCCAGCTCATCCATTTGCATTCCCTCGGCGGCTGGTCTTAATCTGCCGCGAACGAAGTCGCCGCAGTCCCGCGCGCGATGATTGGATGGAGCGCCGGTGGTGGTCATTTCGATGCGGATCGGCACGCGCAAAAGCACCATGGCGCTGGCCCAGACCGAGGAGATCGCCCGGCGGTTGTCGGCGGCTAAGCCGGATCTCGATGTCGAGATCGTCAAGTTCGAGACCGTCGGCGACAGCGACCAGACCGGCAAATTGTTGACCCATGGCGGCAAGGGCGGGGCCTTCGTTGCCGAGATTCGTGCTGCCGTCCGGGCGGGAAAACTGCATGCGGCGATGCATTCGCTGAAGGACATGCCGGGCAATGAGGATACGCCGGGGCTGTTGATCGGCGCCACGCTGGCGCGGGACCCGCCGACCGACGCACTGGTGTTGCGCCAGGGGCTTTCGATCGAGGAATTCAAACGTTCCCAGGGCAAGGGCTTCAAGATCGGCACCAACGCGGTGCGCCGTGCGGCCTATGCGCGGCGGCTGTTTCCGGACATCGAGGTCATTCATTTTCGCGGCGCCGCCGACACCAGAGTGCGCAAGCTCGATCGCCGCGAGATGCAGCGGCTGCCCGGCGGCGGCGAAGCTGGTCCGGCTGACGCGTTGATCATGGCCCGCTCGGGGCTGCAGCGGGTCGGGCTGGCGGGCCGCATCGCCTGCGATTTCTCGCCGCTGGAGATGCTGCCGGCGGTGGGGCAGGGCATCGTCGCGGTGGAGTGCGCCGCGGCGGACTGGCAGACCCGGCAATATCTTTCGTTGATCGACGATGTCTCCGCGCATCTGAGCTGCGACGCCGAGCGCGAGGTCTTGTGGGTGCTCAATGGTCACTGCAATTCGCCGATCGCGGGATATTCTGTCATCGAAGGCACGCAAATGACACTGACGGCGTCGGTGCTGGATGAAACCGGCGGGCAGTTCATCGAGGCCTCTCGCAGCGGGCCGGCCGAGCGCCCGCGCGAACTGGGCCGCGCCGTCGGGCTGGAACTGCTGCAGAAGGGCGCGGCCGAGATCATCGCGCGGACGCGGCCGGCCCCTTGAAGCCACTGTGTTGGTCGCAGGATGCTACCCGCGATAGGCGCGCACCCGCTGCACCATCTGCTCGACATGGGCGATCGGGGTTTCCTTCTCGATGCCGTGGCCGAGATTGAAGATCAGCGGTCCCCTGGCATAATTCGCCAGCACGTCGTCAACCGCGGCATCGAGGGCAGCGCCGCCGGCGATCAGCGCCAGCGGATCGAGATTGCCCTGGATCGCGGCCCGGCTTTGCACGTGGTCGCGAATGAAAACGGGATCCTGCGCCCAGTCGACGCTGACGCCATCGACGCCGGTCACCGCGGCATAGCCCGGCAGCATTGTGCCGGCGCCACGGGGAAAGCCGATGATCTTTGCTTCGGGCACCCTGGCGCGGACTCCCTCGACGATGCGCCGGGTCGGCTCGATCGACCAGCGCGCAAATTCGCGCGGCGGCAGGATGCCGGCCCAGGTGTCGAAGATCTGCAGCACGTCGGCGCCGGCCTTGAGTTGTCCCAGCAGGTACTGGATCGAGTTCTCGACCAGCACGTCGATGATTGCAGCGAAGGCCTGGGGGTGACGATAGGCCATGAGGCGTGCCGGCGCTTGATCCGCCGTGCCTTGCCCGGCCACCATGTAGGTTGCGACCGTCCACGGCGCGCCGCAGAAACCGATCAGCGCGATCTTCGGATCGAGCTCGCGGCGCACCCGGCGCAGCGCTTCGAACACCGGTTCGAGCTTGTTGAAATCGGCCTTTGACGACAGCGTGCCGACCTTGTCGGGCGTATCCAGCGGATCGAGCCGCGGGCCTTCGCCGGCCTCGAAGCGGACCGCGCGGCTGAGCGCGTAGGGAATGACCAGGATGTCCGAGAAGATCACCGCGGCATCGAAGCTGAAACGGCGGATCGGCTGCAACGTGACTTCAGCGGCATATTCCGGCGTGAAGCACAATTCGAGAAAGCCGCCGGCCTTGGCGCGCAGTTCGCGGTATTCCGGCAGATAGCGGCCGGCCTGCCGCATCATCCAGATGGGCGGCACCTTCTGGCGGCGGCCGGACAAGACTTCCATAAAAGGTTTAACGGTCGGATTCAGGGTCAAGCGCGGTTTCCCAGGATTATTCGACAGGGGTCGGTGGATCGACAGGGGTCATTGTCCCAGCTGATACACTGCTGCTGCGCTCTTGGCCACGGCAGGCGCCGCGGTCAAGTTGCCACGCGGCGGAACAATGCGCTAAAATCTGAAAGGTGGGCAAAGGCGCTCTTGCGCCGTGCTCCACAGCAGGTTTGATGGGGGGCACGCCACTGGCCGCGCATTGGCGCGATCCGGTGGTTTTGCCCACCCTACACCCCACACATTTCGAGCCATTTCTTGATGTCCGATGCCACCAGCGAACGCCAGACGAGCCCTGCCGAGCAGCACCGCGCACAGGCAAAAGTCTGGTTCGAATCCCTGCGCGACCGGATCTGCGCCGAAATCGAAGGGCTCGAGCGCGAGGCGCCGGCGGAGCTGTTTCCGGGCGAGCCCGCGACCTTCACCTACAAGCCGTGGACGCGCACAACCGGCAGCGGCGGCGGTACCGGCGGCTTCCTCTCGGGCGGCCGGCTGTTCGAGAAGATCGGCATCCACACCTCATCGGCCAATGGCAGGCTGACGCCGGAGATGGCGAAGACATTGCCGGGCGACGGCGTGCAGCTCGATTACGTCTCCACCAGCATCAGCCTGATCATGCATCCGCGCAGTCCGCGGGTGCCGACCGTGCATATGAACACCCGCTTTCTGTCGACCGCGCAGGGCTGGTTCGGCGGCGGCGCCGATCTGACGCCGATGCTGTCCGATCAGCGCAGCCAGGATGCGCCTGACGCCGTGGCCTTTCACGCCGCCATGAAGCGCGCCTGCGACGCCCACGATCCCTCCTATTACGACAAGTTCAAGCCCTGGGCCGACAGCTATTTCTTCCTCCCGCATCGCGGCCAGGCGCGCGGTGTTGGCGGCATCTTCTACGATCACCTCAATACCGGCGATTTTGCCAGGGATTTTGCGTTCACCAGGGACGTCGGGCTGGCGCTCTCGGAGGTCTATCCGAGGATCGTGCGCAACCGGATGAGGGAGCCGTGGACCGACGCCGAACGCGCCGAGCAGCTCGCCTGCCGCGGGCTCTATGTCGAATTCAACCTGCTCTATGATCGCGGCACCATGTTCGGCCTGCAGACCGGCGGCAATATCGAGACCATCCTGAGCTCGATGCCGCCGCTGGTAAGCTGGGCGTAATTCGAAAAGGGGTTCGCTTCAGAATATGCCCGCGCATTGCCGGCCCTCGCACGTCGTTGCGCGGGTAAAGCTAATCGGGTTCATCGTGGTATTTCTGTCATAGCAGTCCGCGCGGCATCTGGTCCGCCGGGGTTTATCAAGCCGTCCCTTCATCGTATTTCGAGGGTGATGGTTGCGTGGCGCTGGGAGGATCTGATGCAGGAAACGAACCGCCAACAAGGCCGGCTTCGAGCTGCTCATCGACGAGGAGGTCGGTTTTCGTGGCTTCCTTGGGATCCGCTGCGTGCTTATCGAAAGGAGCAGGATCAAATTTATCGGTCATGCGAAGCTCCGGGGCCAACAGCCCGGAGAGCACTTCGCGCTCGGAATCCTTGCTCGCTTCCGCAAGGCGCCCTTTTGAAAAGCGCGAGGTTCTCCCGGTCAATGTGGTCTTCCATCGGCCCCCCTTGACGGTACGAGCGCTATTGCGTGGGAGGGGAGGCGCGCGCAATCCATTCCCGCCAGACTTTCGATTTCATGGGATCTTCAGATCTACCTACCGTCTTCACGGCATGCAGCGCGTTAGGGCAGCCAGAATTCGCTACTCGGCAGGGCGTCCCCCGGTGTCATTTCGAACCGGCACCACACAAAGGCGCGCTGAATTGGGGCAGGCTGGATTCGATTGGCTTGGATTTGTGACAGAATACTGCCCCTTGGCGAGAACACAACCTTCTCGCTCCCCCGATGGATGCCAAGCCCTACTTTGCCATGTCCGCTTCCCGATTAATGGCCAATATTGCTCAGTCACAAATATTTCGCGAATGAGAATTTGTGCAGATCAACTCCGTTGAATTGTGGAATCTCAATTGCCGGACGCTCCCTGACGCACGTCCGCCGGCGCGAAAAGCGCATCGGTCCTTCGTCGTGGTTCACTTGATTGATCGAAGAATTTTGCAAGTTCAAGGGCCTGAGTGGCGCATCGGTTCGTTGCCCCGATTTCCTCCATGTCTCAAGACTGGGGGTGCCGGTCGCGCCCACTCTGCTTTTCGGGCGGAGATGGAAGCAGTTGGTCTGTCACGTCTTCCACGTGGTGCAACAAGAAAACTAGACGGCCGTCCTTGTCGTGTATCGGCGTATTAACGGGTTGCCAGTGACGCTCGACAAACTCACTGCTGGGATTCCGTATGTCATAGCGTTGGATCGCCATGGCGTGCGGTTGCCCGGTCTGTGTCACAATCCGCAGTGAAGCATATAAATTGCTCACGCCGTCGGCGAGTGCGTCATCGGGATTATCCGGGAATACGTCAAACAGCGACCTTCCGACGACATCGCTCCGGGAAATGAAAGTGGCTTCCGCGTACGCGTCGTTGATGTCGACGATGCGCAGGCCCGGGCCCGGATCCAAAAGCATGTAAGGATGTGGTGAACCGTCGAATTCGGATTGAAACTGTTGTCTCACTGCTTGCGCGTCAACCAGCCGCCTCCGACGATGCTCGAACGGCAATACGTCCGCACCGGACTGCGTCGAATTTAAAAGTGCGAGTTCGCGCTTTGCCGAGGACAGCAGAGCTTGAAGCGTGCGATGGAGGCTTGCATCTGTCGTTTCGCCCAAAAGCTTCTGGAAATGAGCGATGTTTTGCTCGCAAACGAACTTCTTCATTCGTCTCTCCCGTAAAGAGCCAATTCGGGTGGAGAGCCGCCGCGCCAGACCGTCGACGTCGTGGAGTCGCTCGACCCCGCTACCGGCGCGACGTCAAACCGGCATTCGGACGGAACGGGCGCGTAGCGAGCCATCATGTCGCCCTGCGGGCACTCACAGTCACCCGCACCTGCCAAGGTCCGTTTCGATGCTGGCTACTCTCGCATGTCCGGTTCCCGACGTAAAGCCTGAAGTTCCCTTAATGCGGAAGGGCTGGGGAGCTGACGCCACTTCGATCTAAGGTATGTTCAACATGTCAGCGGCAATCTTGTCGAATGTGCCGCGGTCGGCGATTTTCAGATGGCGCCGGTCCCGGCTCTTGATGATGCCGCGCGTGGTCAAGACCCGAAATGCCCTGCTCACGGCCTCAAGCAACATTCCAAGGTATTCACCAATATCCGACCGGGTGGCAGACCTTCACCCGCCGTTGATCACGGGCCTGCTGCGTCAGTGCCCGAGATCGATCATCCATTTTGCGCCGACTAGCATTTCCCAGACCGCCAGCGCTGCGACCGTCAGCACAATCGCGGCGGCCAACAAGCCGATTGAGAGCAGGACCCCATCCTCTTCGAGGTAAGCAAGCGAGATCAGCGCGATTACCAGGGCGGGGACGGTGTTGCTCAGGGGGATCGGAACGAACACCAGGGTTGCGCTTAAGAGCACGCCGACCGCGCCGACCAGGGGTTTTGTTGCCTCGATATGGGCATGCCAGCGCGGATGAATAATCTTCTCAAGATATCTGAGCACCGGCACCGATCGCTGCACCACGGCCGCGAGGCGTCTTGTTGGCAAGGAACGAGCGGCGATGCGGCGCGGAAAGACCGGGGCAGGCTTGCCCGCGATCATCTGGAACGCCGGAATCATGAGCAGCAGGCCGGCTACGATCGAGAGCCCCGGTACGATTGCGACCAAAGCGAGCAGCATGATGATTCCGAAGGAACGCTTGTCCAGGCTGTGCATCAGCCAGCCCAAGGTGAAGTGGTCAGCGGGCACTTCATCATGCAGCCGCTGCAACACGACGGACGTTGGAACAAGCACCCTGATCGTTGCGTCGGCGGCCTTTGCCGCGACCTTAACCCAAGTGGCGGTGGCCCAAGGCGGATCGCGCCACGCGCCGTTTGAGCGCCTTTGCGCCGAGCGGGGCGGGCCGTCGCACCACCCCGAGATGGCGGATCGGATAGCGGAATATCTGAACCTGAGTGATGCGCAAAAGGCTGCCTTCAAGGAATTCCACGAGGCACGCAGGCAGTCGCTGGAAGATTCGAAGGCCGCTCTCTGCGCCAGCAAGCCGGACATGTCGTCGTTCGAGGCACGTCTCAATTTCGGTCAGGCCTTCATCGAAGCGCGGCTTGCGGCCTTGAAAGCGGAGAATCCGAAGCTGATCGCTTTCTACAACAGCCTTGACGCCAAGCAGAAGGAGAAGTTCGACCGGTTCCGCGAACGTCACGGCCGTGAATAAGGAAAATACGACACCCTCCTTCGGTCCGGCTATCGGGGGTCGAAGGTCATCGGTAGCGGCGCCGTCGGCACTGACGCGGGTGTCGGTTGCCGCTCGCGTCGCGATGTGAAAGCGCCGGTGAGGATGACCGGGCTTAGGAAGCGGGCACGATGCGCCAGCGCCTCTTCCTAACGCGACGCAGAGGCGCGATCAAACCAATCCCAAGCCGTTACTATAAGAACGGCGGATCGATCGCATCGCTTTCGTCCATAGCGATAAGCAGGGGTTGTTGCAATGAACAGATTAGGCGATCATGATTATTAGTAACCCTTGGTGGGCTGCAAAATTGCACCGTCGCGGTTAAGGAGCGGATAACCCTTCTTCCCCGGTTCGGGAACGCCGACCCATCGCTCACTGTGCGAGTCGGCCCCCCGGGACTGCTCGTAGGGCGCATCGTGATCCGTCGTTATGAATCGCCAAGAGGGTGCACTACGCCTCCGGCTCCAATGCACCCTGGGAGCTCCTGCCCGTGTCACCCGGCTGACATTGCGCGGAACATCCGGGCGGTGAAGCAAGTCTCTCGGCCTAAGGGGACCGGGCTCATCGGTCAGATTGGTACGACGCGCTGGCGACAATCGTGCGGGCGTAACCAGGCATTTACCGATGGATGCGCAGTTTGAGAGAAACAGTGATGGAGTGGACCATGAAAGTCGAGAAGATCGGTTGGACTGAAAACGGCTGGGGGTTCGAGCAGACGTCCGTGCAACCCGATCTTGTCCTCTATTTCGGTTCCGCCCGTCAGATCGAAGCGACATCGGCTCCTTCGGTTTTGTCGGAACGTTTTCCGGGCGCATTGCTGCTCGGCTGCAGCACCAGCGGCGGCATCGTTGGCAACGAGATCGATGACCAAGGCATCGTCGGCGTGACGTGCAGCTTCCGCGACACAACCGTGCGGCTCGTCGAGGCCGATGTCGCAGACAGCGCGGGCTCGGAAAACGGCGGCCGCGCCCTGGGCGACGCACTTCGCGGCGAGAACCTCGCCGGCGTCTTTGTTCTGTCCGACGGCGTTCAGGTGGACGGAACAAAGCTCGCCGCCGGCATCCAGCGCGAGATCGGAACAATGCCGATCAGTGGGGGCCTTGCCGGCGACGGTGCCCGATTTGAGCGTACTCTTGTCGGCTGCGGCAGAACGGCACGGACGGGTCGCGTCGCCGCCATCGGATTTTACGGAAATGCGGTTCGCCTGGCACACGCGTCCGGCGCTGGCTGGGAGCCCTTCGGACCAAAGCGTCGGATCACCCGTTCGCACGGCAACACGATTGCCGAACTCGACGGCAAGCCGGCCCTCCAACTCTATGAACGTTACCTCGGTGAGGACGCGGCGAACCTACCCGGATCGGGGCTGCTCTTCCCGCTGCTCGTCTGGGATACCGACGTGCCGCAGTTGACATACGTCCGCACCGTGCTCGGGATCGATCGGGCCGCGGGCACCATCTCGTTCGGCGGCGACGTGCCTGAAGGATGGGCCGCACAATTGATGCGTGGCAGTCTCGATGGGCTCATCGACGGCTCCATTGGCGCCGTCGAACGGCTGCTCCAAAGCAGCGAAGCCATCCCCCAGAGCGAGACGCTCGCCATGATGGTCAGCTGCATCGGCCGCAATCTGGTTCTCGGCCAGCGAACCGAGGAAGAAGTAAGGCCCGCCAGCGAAGCGTTTGGCTCGGGCGTCACCGGCTTCTACGCGCACGGAGTCATCGTTCCCGATGCCGCGACGCATACGGCAACGCTTCAAAATCAGACGATGTCGTTGACCTTGATCCACGAAGCGACAGGATGACGGCCGGCGAACGGCTCCTCAAGCGGCAGCTCCGCAAGGCCGCCACAACCGGAGGCGGCGTCGACACACAGCGGCTGTGTGACCTGGTCGTGTCGGCCTATCAGGAACACGATCTGGCCCGTCGGCGGACCGAACAGTCCGCAGGCGTGATGGCGGCCGAGATCGAAGAGGCACATGAGGCGCTGGAACACTCGGTCGGGCAGCTCCGCGCCCAGAACGTTCGCTTCAGCCTCGCTCTGGACAATATGGCCAATGGCCTCGCATTGCTCGATACGGAAGGCCACGTTGTGGTCTTCAACCGTCGGGAGGGCGAGATACTTGGCCTGCCGGACAACGGGCACAATGAAAGGCTCAGCTACGAGGCGTTCCTCAGGGCGAGTCCGCTGCTTGACGAGGCCGCCATCCAGGCGCGCCTCGACCTCGCCGCAACACGTGTCGATGCGGAAACCGAGCAGGTGCTGTCGGATGGGCGCCATGTCCATATCGCCATCCGGCCGACAGCCGACGGAGGCTTCCTCGTCAGTTCCGAAGACGTGACGGAGCGCAACGTTTCAGCCGCACGCATTGCCTTTCTTGCCAATCACGATACATTGACCGGCCTCCCGAACCGCCGCATGTTCACCGAAGGCCTCGACGGAGCGGTCAGTCGCGGCCGTTATGCGGTACTCTGCCTTGATCTCGACGGTTTCAAACCGGTCAACGATATCTTCGGCCATGCGGCCGGAGATAAGCTGCTTCGTGAGGTGGCGGCGCGTCTGAAGCGTCACATCAGGCCCGGCGACATGCTTGCACGGCTCGGCGGCGACGAATTCGCTATCATTCTCTCCCGTGACGCATCAGAGGCCGAGAGTATCGCAGCGCGAGTCACACAGGCGGTGAGTGAGCCCTTCGATCTCGACGGCACGATCGTGCACATCGGCGCAAGCGTGGGAATCGCGATCGCGCCGGACGACGCCGAGACCGCCGATGACGTTATGCGATACGCCGATCTTGCCCTTTATCGCGCAAAGGAGACTGGCCGCGGGCGCTTCGTACGATTCGATACTGCGATGAACGCGTCCCTGCGAGCACGCCGCGCGCTCGAGCAGGATCTATCCGTAGCGCTCCTCCGATCGCAGTTAGAACTTTACTACCAGCCGCGTGTCCACGCCGAGACCGGCGAGATCGCCTCGTTCGAAGCGCTGATCCGCTGGCATCACCCGACGCGCGGAATGGTGCCGCCCAGCGAATTTATCCCCCTCGCGGAGCAGAGCGGTGCGATCGTCGAGATCGGCCAATGGGTGCTCAAGCAAGCCTGCCTGGAAGCGCTGCGATGGCCAGGTGACATCGGCATCGCGGTCAACGTCTCCTCGATCCAGATCCGGAAAAGGTTGCTGTTTGATCAGGTGCTGTCGGCACTGAACGAGACAGGCTTGAGGGCCAGCCGCCTCGAACTCGAGATCACCGAGACGGCTTTGTTGAGCGACAGCGTGGCAGCTCTCGCGGTCATGCGCCGCGTCCAGGCGGTCGGAGTGCGGGTTGCCATGGATGATTTCGGGACCGGTTACTCCTCGCTGAGTTATCTGCATAGCTTCCCGTTCGACCGTATCAAGATCGATCAAAGCTTTGTGCGCGGACTGGGTCGCGACAGGAAGGCGCTTGCCATCGTTCGTTCGGTGATCGGCCTTTGCAACAGCCTTGATATCGGGGTCACCGCAGAAGGCGTGGAGACGCGAGCGCAGCGACAGATGCTGTTGGCCGAAGGATGCGGAGAGCTTCAGGGCCACTTGTTTGGCACCCCGGTTTCTTCAGCTGACGCATTGCGGATGGCCGATCGAACGGCCCCGCCGTTCGCCCTTGCCTCCCAGCCAAGCCACCACGCCGGAGAGTGGCGCCATCGTCTCAGCGCTGAACTTCCAGAACATTCTGACACCGCGACGATCGGACAACGCCGTCCCGGTCGGGCCAGGGGCGTCATTTAATAGGAGCGTTGGCCTTCGCGCGGAAAATTTTGGTAGCGGTCAAGCGTAACCCTATTTGTTCGACCTCTGGTCTTCCATCGGCGGTCAAATAGAGACTGCATACCGCGCCGGGCAGCCCGTAGCCGGGGACAAATTCGAAGCGATAACTGAAGGATACCTTGCGGTGGGAAACCGCGAAGGATGCCGCGTCACGCGATTGATCGGGATCGCTGGCTTTGTAAGTCGAATAGATAAGCGAAATGCCTTCGAAACTTGTTGGCTTTTTGGGAATGTCATCTTGGCGATGACCGGCGATCAATAGATGCGTGTCATCCAGCCATTTGAAGCCGACCGCATCCGGGTCGTTAACGGGCAGAAAGAGATGCTGTCACTGCTTCGGCAACGCCATTTCAAATTGCTCCTTCCGAGCAAAGCGGCATAGATCGTCACGCACCAACCGATCCTTCGTAGGTACTTCTCCAAGCCTCGACGTCGCAGTTTTTTCTACCATCGACACGAACTCGTAGAGGGCGCGATGCGCGGTTATGAATCACCAAGATGGCGCATTACGCCTTCGGCTCCAATGCGCCCTTGCGACGAAGCAATCCAGCTTAATCTCCGCAGCACCAAAGCTGGATTGCTTGGCGGACCCTGTCATCGGGCGCGCGTTCGCGCGACCCGTTGGCTCGCAATGACGATCTCGGATTTATTTTTTCGTGGCTGTTTGAAATTTGAATCGGTACGACCACAGGACGCGATCCACCGGATCATGTTTCGATGGAGGGAAACGTTCCCGGCATTTCTGTTCGCGCCATCAGCGGCGGCTGGCGCGCCCTGACGGCCGTGTCAGGCGCAGCCTGCCGTGGGTGCGCGGCAGAAACTGGGCGCCCTTGGCGCTGAGAAAATCCAGCATGGCCTGCGCTGGCGGCAGCAGCACCTTGTCCTTGCGGGCGAGCACGAACCATTGCCGCACCACCGGCAGGCCATCGACGTCAAGCGTCACCAGCCGTCGCTCGTCGAGTTCGGCGGCCACCGTATGGGCGGAAATAAACGCAATCCCGAGGCCGGCGATGACCGCCTGCTTGATGGTCTCGTTGCTGCTCATGACCATGCCGATCTTCGGGCGGAGGCCGGCCTGCTCGAACAACTGCTCCATCAGCCCGCGCGTTCCGGATCCGGGCTCGCGGGTCAGGAAGGTCTCGTCGGCAAGATCGGTCAGTTTGAGCCGCGATTTTCGCGCCAGGCGATGCGACGTCGGCGCGATGACGACGTGGGGATGGTCGCCGATCAGATGGGTGTTCATCGGAATATCCACCGGCGGGCGGCCCATGATCGCGATGTCCAGATCGTAGCCGCGCAACGCCGTTCCGATCTCCTGGCGGTTTCCGATCGAGAGCGCGATATCGATGTTCGGAAAGGCGCGCGAAAATCCCGATATCGCGAACGGCACGAAATACTTGGCGGTGCTGACTGCGCCGATCGAAACCCGCCCCGCAGTCTTGCCCGCAATCATGTCAAGCGAGGTTTCGCAGGACAGGATGGCGGCTTCGATCCGCTCGGTCAGCGCCAGCACTTCGCGGCCGGCGTCGGTCAAAAGCATGCCGTCGCTGGAACGCTGGATCAGCGGCAGGCCTGCCAGCGCCTGCAGGTTGCGCAGCTGCAGCGTTACTGCGGGCTGCGTCAGATTGAGCTGCCTGGCCGCTGATGTGACGGAGCGGTGCTTCTGGACCGCGGCCAGCGCCCGCAACTGGCGAAGGGTCAATTCCCTGGCAAAACGTCCCGCCATCATCAGCCCCCTTCATAAGAAAAACTTTGCTCACTCAAAAGATAACAAAATTTCCCTAATCAGGCAAATTGCGCTTCCTTGGATTTAGCGAATTGCCGACCGGCGAGCCGCAACCGGGAGCGCCCCGGAGAGGACGCAGGGAGACGGGCCATGGACGAGCGTGTGACACTGCGTTCGCATCTCGATCGGGCGGCGCCGCTGATGCCGCAGGGCACCGCGGTGGCCGAGGTGATCGCAGCCCTTGCCGCAGCGTCGGTCGAACTCGCCGCGCTGATCGCGGATGGACCGCTCGTGGGCATCACCGGCCAGAGCGGCGGCGTCAATGCCGATGGCGATCAGCAAAAGGACATCGATGTCGCCGCCGACGAAATGATGCGGCGCGCCCTGCGCCATGCCCCGGTCGCGGCGCTTGTTTCCGAGGAAGCCGCGCTGCCCGAAACCCTCGATCCCGCGGCGCCGCTGTGCGTGGCGATCGATCCGCTCGACGGCTCGTCCAATCTTGAAAACAATATCTCGGTCGGCACCATCTTTTCGATCCGCCCCCGCGGCAACGATATTCTTTCCACCTTCTTCGAGCCCGGCACGGCGCAGTGCGCCGCGGGTTTTGTCGTTTACGGTCCGCAAACGACACTTGTGCTGGCGCTCAACAGGCAGGTCGACATCTTCATTCTCGACCGCCGCAGCCAGCAGTTCATCCTGGTCAAACAGGGCGTGAAGGTCAGGTCCGATACGCCGGAATTTGCCATCAATGCCTCCAATCGACGGCACTGGCACGGACCGGTCCGCGCCTATATCGACGAATGCCTCGCCGGCACCAATGGCGACCGCGACGCCGATTTCAACATGCGATGGATCGGCTCGCTGGTGGCGGAAGCGCTGCGCATCCTGGTGCGCGGCGGGGTGTTTCTGTACCCGGCCGATGCCCGTCCCGGCTATCGCGAAGGCAGGCTTCGGCTGTTGTACGAAGCCCATCCGATGGCGCTGGTGATGGAGTGGGCGGGCGGTTCGGCGAGCACGGGGCGGCGGCGAATTCTGGAACTCGGGGCCAAGACGCCGCACCAGCGGGTGCCGCTGATCATGGGCTCGGTGCGCGGCGTTCGCGACGTTGCCGCCATCCACGAAGGCATCGAACCGATGTTTGACAACAGTGACGCACCGCTGTTCGCGCGGCGCGGCCTGTTCCGCTGATCCCGGACCATTGCCGATGTCGCGCAGCCATCCCATCATATCGATCACGGGTTCCTCCGGCGCCGGCACGACGTCGGTGAAAAGAACCTTCGAGAACATCTTCCGGCGCGAAAGGGTATCGGCGGCCTATATCGAAGGCGACGCCTTTCACCGTTACAACCGCGCCGATATGCGCGCCAAAATGGCCGAGGAAGCCGAGCGCGGCAACAAGCATTTCAGCCATTTCAGCCCCGAGACCAACCTGTTCGAGGAGCTCGAACGGTTGTTCCGCGACTATGGCGAAGCCGGCACCGGAACCACGCGTCATTACGTTCACGACGACGAAGAGGCCAAGCTTTATGGAGCGGCGCCGGGCAGCTTTACCGAATGGGACAGGCTGCCGGAAAATTCCGATCTGTTGTTCTACGAAGGCCTGCACGGCGCCGTGGTGACCGAGAAGGTCAACGTCGCCCAATATGCCGATCTCAAGATCGGCGTGGTTCCCGTCATCAATCTGGAATGGATCCAGAAACTGCACCGCGACCGCAGCGACCGCGGCTATTCGACCGAGGCGGTCACCGACACCATCCTGCGGCGGATGCCGGACTACGTGAACTATATCTGTCCGCAGTTCGCCGAGACGGACATCAATTTCCAGCGGGTGCCGACGGTCGACACCTCGAATCCCTTCATCGCGCGCTGGATCCCGACCCCCGACGAATCGATGGTGGTGATCCGGCTGAAAAATCCGCGCGGCATCGATTTCCCCTATCTGCTGTCGATGATCCCGAACAGCTTCATGTCGCGCGCCAATTCGATCGTGATCCACGGATCGAAGCTCGACCTCGCCATGCAGCTCATCCTCACCCCGCTGATCCTGCAACTGATGGAACGCAAGAGGCGCACGGTATGACGGTCCATGCACTCAACCCCGCCGTGGCGCGGCCTGCCACGGCGCATGCCGAACGCGCCAACGCTGTCCGCTTCCTCGCCATCGACGCGGTCGAGCAGGCAAAATCCGGCCATCCCGGCATGCCCTTGGGTATGGCCGATGTCGCCACGGTGTTGTTCTCGCGCTTCCTCAAATTCGATGCCAGCGATCCGGCATGGCCGGATCGCGACCGGTTTGTCCTGTCCGCCGGTCACGGCTCGATGCTGCTCTATGCGCTGCTCTATTTGACCGGCTACGAGGGGGTTACGCTCGACGAGCTCAGGAATTTCAGGCAGTGGGGATCGAAGACGCCGGGACATCCGGAGTATGGCCATACGCCGGGTGTCGAGACCACCACCGGGCCGCTCGGCCAGGGCATCGCCACCGCGGTCGGCATGGCGCTGGCCGAGCGGCTGTTGAACGCCCGCTTCGGCAATGACTTCGTCGACCACTTTACCTATGTGATCTCGGGCGATGGCTGCCTGATGGAAGGTCTCAGCCATGAAGCGATCTCGCTGGCCGGACATCTCAGGCTCAACCGGCTGATCGTGCTGTTCGACGACAACGAAATATCGATCGACGGACCGACATCGCTGTCATGCTCGGACGATCAGCTCAAGCGTTTCGAGGCCTCCGGCTGGTCGACCTGCCGCATCGACGGCCATGATCCCGAAGCCATCACGGCTGCGATCGAGCAGGCTCGGCGCAGCGATCGTCCGTCGCTGATCGCGTGCCGCACCGTGATCGGCTTCGGCGCGCCCAACCGCCAGGGCAGCGAAAAGGCCCATGGCGCGCCGCTCGGCGCCGATGAGGTGGCAAAGACGCGCGCCGCGCTGAATTGGCCCCATCCGCCGTTCGAAATCCCCCACCATGTACTCGATCAATGGCGCGAGATCGGCGCGCGCGGGCAGAGCGCGCGGCGCCACTGGCTCGAGCGGACCAAGCGCGTTCCTGCCGCGCCGCGCTCGCCGTTCCACGATGCGCTGAACCGCAAACTGCCGGGCGACTATCTGACGGCCATGGCCGCGGTCCGCGACGAATTCGGCGCCAAGCGCCCTGGCATCGCGACGCGGCAGGCCTCGCAACAGGTACTCGATGCGATCGCTACCGCCTTGCCGAATCTTCTGGGCGGCTCGGCCGACCTGACCCACTCCAATCTGACGCGCGCCAAATCGCAGCGTCCGGTGCAGGCCGATTTCTTCGCCGGCGACTACATCCATTACGGCATCCGCGAACACGCGATGGCGGCGGCCATGAACGGCATCGCTCTGCATGGCGGCTTTATTCCCTATGGCGGCACGTTTTTGACCTTCACCGATTACAGCCGTCCGGCGATCCGGCTGGCGGCCTTGATGCGGATCCGGGTCATCCATGTGATGACGCATGATTCGATCGGGCTCGGCGAAGACGGTCCGACCCATCAGCCGGTCGAACATCTCGCTGCCTTGCGGGCGATTCCCGGCCTGTTGGTGTTCCGGCCCGGCGATGCGGTCGAGACCGCGGAAGCCTGGGACTGCGCGCTACGCGCCGAAAGCAATCCATCGGTGCTGTGTCTGTCGCGGCAGGCGGTGCCGACGTTCAGCGACGTCAGCGATGACGTCAATCGGGTGGCCTATGGGGCCTATGTCGTGGTCGATCCCGAAGGGGGCCGTGACGTTACCCTGATCGCCACCGGCTCCGAAGTTGCGATCGCGCTGCAGGCCGCAAAATTGCTGGCGCAGGACAACGTCCGCGCCGCGGTGGTCTCGGCGCCATGTTTCGAGCTGTTCCGTGCGCAGTCCCGGGAATATCGCGCGGCGGTGCTCGGACAGGCGCCGCGGATCGGCGTCGAGGCCGCGGTCGAGGGCGACTGGGCGCGCTGGCTCGGCGAGCGCGGGGAATTCGTCGGCATGACCGGCTTCGGCGCCTCGGCGCCGGCGGAGGTCTTGTATCGCGAGTTCGGCATTACCGCGGAGGCGGTCGCGACGGCGGCGCTGCGTTGCCTGGCGCGGTCGAGGATGGCGACAACCTACGCCTGAGGTTCATGGGCGCGCGAGACAATGACGGGAACAAGAAGATGGCACGCATTACCCTGAGGCA
>NZ_JBEKXH010000176.1:0-12353 GCF_049512235.1 Bradyrhizobium sp. | reverse complement strand
CATTGTCGGAATACTCGATCACCGGCAGCACCGGCCCGAACTGCTCCTCGTCGACCAGCCGCGAGCCTTCCTTGATGTCGCGCACAATGGTCGGCTCGATGAAATAACCGGGGCGATCCATCGCCGCCCCACCGGCGATGATGTTGCCGTTCCTGCGGGCGTCTTCGAGGAAGCCTTTTACTTTCTCATACTGCATCTTGTTCTGCAGCGGCCCGAGCTTGGTACCCTGCTTCGAACCGTCATCCACCACGGTGTTCTTGGCAATGGCCACCAGTTCGTCGCAGATTTCATTGTAGACGGACTCGTGCACATAGAGCCGCTTGATGGCGAGGCAGACCTGCCCTGAGTTCTGGAACGCGCCTTCGAAAATGCCGGGCGCGACCTTCTTCGGATCGACGTCGTCGAGCACGATGCCGGCGTCGTTGCCGCCGAGTTCCAGCGTGATCCGTTTCAGGGTCTGGGCCGCGCTGGCCATGACTTTCTGGCCGGTCGCGGTCGACCCTGTGAACGAGATCTTGCGGATGTCGGGATGTTTGGTCATGAAGTCGCCGAGATCGTTGGCGTCGGCAATGACGTTCAGCACGCCCTTGGGAAGGATGTCCTTGACCAGTTCGGCGAATTTCAGCGTCGACAGCGGCGTGGTCGGCGCCGGCTTCACCACCAGCGTATTGCCGGCCAGCAAGGCGGACGGCAATTTGAAGCTGAGGATCAGAAGCGGATAATTCCAGGGAATGATCGCGCCGACGACCCCGAGCGGCCGGCGATAGGCTTCGACGCGGCGGTCGCCCGAGTCCTCGATCACCCGCATCGGCAGGTCGAGCGAACCGAGATAGCGGAAGAAGGCGGCCATGCCCATGACCTCGCCGGTGGCGTCGGCCAGCGGTTTGCCCTGTTCGCTGGTCAAGAGCCGTGCCAGATCGCTGGTGTTGGCCTCAATCGCCTCGGCCATCTTGATGACCAGCATGCGGCGCTGCTCGATCGGGGTCGCCGCCCAGGCCGGAAACGCCGCCTTGGCCGCGGCGACGGCGGCATCGAGCTGACTTTTCGAGGCGCGCGGGCATTGTGCCAGCACCTCCTCGGTTGCGGGATTGAGGACGGGCATCGTTTGGTCGCCGGGCACCATCTTCCCGTCGATCAGAAGGTTAAAGTCGTTCATTGGTCTGGCTCTCCCTTTCGAATGGACCGCTTTTGAGGTCGCGTTATATTCGGACCTATATCACGGCTCCGGCAGGGAGGCCACGCCCCCCGCAGCGCGTCAGCCGTGAAAATCGAGCTGGACGCGATCCGCGGCATCGATATATCCTATGGGATATAACGTTTGATTCCCCGGAGCGTGGTGAAGAAGGAGAGCGAGACCCGCGAGGACGCGGGCGATGGCGGCGGGGTTTCGCCCGGCTTTGTCGACGCCTCCGGAAACCCGGCCACGATCAGGCTTTCCCTGAACCGGACCTCTTCAAGGACGGGAAAGCCTATGGTTCTGCAAGGCACCATGATTGGCGATTGCGGAAATGAAGCTGGCGACGCTCGCCGTCCGCAATGGAATGAAAGGCTTGCCTGCCTCCCGGCAGCACTTCTTGATATGCCCGACAGCGGAATGGCTGATGCAGTCCACGGGAAAGAGCGCCGCATCGGCCCGGCTGATCAGCCCCGGCAGCGCGGCCGGGCTTTCCTCGATGCCGCCATCATGCGCGAGCATCCTGCCGCCCCTCCCGGTGACGATCGCTTTCAATTGATCGATCAATCCGGGGCGCCCGCCGACATAGAGCATGGTGAGACCTTGCAGATCGTTTTCGGCGGCTAGGCCGTATTGCTCTGGTTTGCCGATCTTTAGCTCGGCTTCGAGTGCGGCGACTTCGCGTTGCAACCGATCATTCTGCTTGTTGAGGGCCGCGGCAAATCGGTGCGCCTTTTCAACGTGGTGCTCCAGCTCCGCCACCCGCGCGGCCAGTTGGCTCGAATGAGCTTTCTCGGTGTCCAGCCGCTGCAGGAGGGCGGACGTGGAGAGCGCCCCTGTCGTCAATTCGGCCATCGTTCGGTCGGCTATTTCGCGTCGCAGAACCTCCATTTCGAGGCCTTCGACTTTACGCAAAAGCCCCGATCGCTCGCGAGAACTCTCCGCGAGACGAGCCTCCTGCCGGGAAATCTTCTCGTCGCGCTCGCCGAGGTCATGTTCGAGCGTTCGCAATCGCACGATGTCGACCCGGTTCGACGAGCCAACCATATGCGACAACATGTGCACCTGGCCAAAAGCCTCTTCGACCAGAGGGCGGTCGGTTGCGGGATGAGTCAATAAGGCCCAGTAGGCGCCGGGAATGCCGCCTTGTTCGAAGGCCTCAAGCCAGAGCTCTCTGACCTGCGCAGTATTCGAGGCCCTCGCAAAACGTCGGATCGCGGCTTCGTGGCGATGATCCAGCGTCTTGTTCAGCAGTTTTCCGATCAGGTCGTGCTTTCCAGCGCCGTTAACGCCATAACTGTGCAGCGTATGATCCGACGCGGTCCTGGCGGAGGCATCGCCGAGCTTGACGAAGAATTGACGCAATTCGGCCGCCGACAGGCATGTGCCGATGATCGAGCAATGCAGCGTGGGGGCGATATCCCAGATCTTCGATCGCCGGCCCTTTGCGTCGGTGACGACGAGCGGCGGCGGACCATCTCGCCCGCGAAGCACGAGCGTGCTGATGGCACTCCGCTGATTGTGGTGGGCAACAGAGAGGTCTGACACCGAATTTTTCCGCTACGATGTATCTGCACGGATATAACGCTAACTCGCATTTGGTTGGCTTGCAATATGCTTGGCTCGCTCCTTTGCGCTCCGATTCTGCGAAACACCGCCCAAATGGGGACATTGCACTGCACGACGCGCTTCGTGGGCGGAGCTTGAGCGTCGGGGGGTCATGGGTGGCGGATTCGGCGAGGTTCGGAATGCCGTGAGGTTTCGAATTTTTTGGTCATCATCGATCTTGGAGGCTGCAGCATGACTATCCAGCGGCCGGAGGATCTGATAGGGTTCAACCCGAGGGTGTGCGGCGGGGGCCAGTTCTTTCACGAATGACCCGATAGATGTTTCCAGGCTTGACGCGCGACGAATAGCCCGATGCCAATGCTTGGGCGGGGAGTTGGGCGTCTTGATTTTCGGCGTCTTGATGAAGACAAAATCGGAATTGCAGGGTAGGCGGCGGGAGATCAATCGCATCGGCAAACGATCGAGCGCAGCGGCCCGGCAATGCTGCGACCAGGCGTTAAATAAACCAAACGGAGGACGTACCCATGAAGAAACAGCGGAGTTATATTGCTTTACCTGCCATTGCCGCGACGCTCGCGGCATCGTCAGCGTTTGCCCAATCGGTGGACACCGCGCGCATCGAGGCCGGCGGCCAGAATGACTGGCTGACCTACCATGGCTCCTACAGGTCCTATCACTACAGTCCGCTCGCCCAGATCAACGCCAGCAATGTCGCCAATCTGAGTGTTGCCTGGATCCATATCCCCGGTCGATCCACCCGCGGCCTGCAGTCGATGCCGCTGGTGGCCGATGGCGTGCTCTACTACACCGGATCGTACAGCCGAACTTTTGCGCTGAACGGCGCCACCGGCGAGGTGATCTGGTCCTATTTCCCGGAATTGGACGAAGCCTTGATCGCCCGGCAGACCCACTCGCCCTATAATCGCGGGGCCGCGCTCGGCGAGGGCAAGGTCTATGTCGGCACCATGGACGGTCGGCTCATCGCGCTGGACATGAAGACCGGGAAGCCCGCCTGGGAGACCAAATTGCTCGATTCCCAGAAGCTGACGGTCGGCTTCACCGGTGCGCCGCTTTACGCCAGGGGCATGGTCGTGATCGGCGCGCAGGGCGGCGAATGGCCGGGCCGCGGCCCGATATTCGGTGTCGACGCAAAAACGGGCCAGAAGAAATGGGAGTTCCTGACCGTCGGCGGCACCGACGAAGCCATGAAGACATGGGGCAATGACTCATGGCGCACCGGCGGCGGCGGCGGCTGGATGCCGGGCACCTTCGACTCCGAGACCAGCACCGTCTGGTGGGGCACCGCCAACCCGGCGCCGCTCTATGATTGGTCGGGCAGCGACTACAAGACGCAAGGAGCCCGCCCCGGCGACAATCTTTATACCTCCTCGGTGATCGGTCTTGATGTCGACAGCGGCAAGCTGAAATTCTATCATCAGGAGCTGCCGCACGACGCCTGGGACTTCGACAGCGCGGTCGGCGAGTTCGTGATGCTCGAGCGCGACGGCCAGAAGCTCGTGGTGCATCCCAACAAGAGCGGGTACATCTTCGTCTACGACCGCAGCGCCGGCCTGAAGAACGTCTGGCGGATCACCGAGAACAGCAATTTCGTCAAGAGCATCGACCCCAAGACCGGCGAACTGATCGGCCGCCGCGACTTCACGGCGGGGAAGGTCGACGAGCCGTTATGCCCGCACATTTCCGGCGGCGTCAGCTTCAACGCGGGTTCCTACAACCCGAAGACGGGCCTCTACTACAAGCTCGGCCAGGAATGGTGCATGACCCTCGACGTCGTGAAGACGACGCCGGTGGTCGCCCCACAAGCCCAACTCAACATCGGCGCCAACTTCAAGATCGCGCCTCCCCCCAGCGGCGAGATTTATGGCCACCTCGACGCGCGCGACCCGGTGACCGGGGCCAAGAAATGGGAGGTTCGCTTCCCCGAGCCGCCGCTTGCGAGTGTGCTGTCGACCGGGGGCAACCTCGTGTTCGTACCTGACTCGCGCGGCGTGATTCACGCCTATGATGCCGAAAGCGGGACCGAGCTGTGGAATCACTCCGACGGCACCGGCCATCAGGGCGGGATCATCAGCTACTCCGCCGGCGGCAAGCAGTACATCGCCGTGACCGCGGGCTTTGGCGGCATGGCGTCGGACGACTACGCACCAACCTTCGGCGGCGTCTACAAAAGCATGCCGCGCGACGATGGCGCGCTCATCGTCTACAGCTTGAAATAGATCGCAGAGACGCTTTGCGGGGAGCGGATGCAATCCGCTCCCCGTGCCTTAAATAAATGCGCCGATGAGACTTGACGAAACTGGCCTTGGACCGGATCAGATTGGACTTGAACGTGATGGCAGTGCTGGCCGCCGCGCTTATGTGCGCGGTGCCGGCTTTGGCGCAGTCTGCCGCCACCCCCCCGGACAATGCACCATTCAATGTCGAACAGTTGTTCGCATCGACCTGCGGCTGGTGTCATTCCGATGCGGGCCGTACTGCCGGCAAGGGGCCGCAGCTCATGGATTCGCAGCGAAGCGATGACTTTATCCGCAACCGCATCAAGACCGGCAAGCCAGGCGCGATGCCGGCCTTCGGCGAAGCCTTCAGCGACGCGCAGATCGACGAGATCATCAAGTACATCCGGTCATTGAAGCCGGAGGGATGAACCAGGAAATCCCAATCCATCCGCACCGGGGACACGATATGAAAGCCATTCTTCCGCTTTTGGTCGGCGTTGTCGCGGGCCTCACGGGGCCGGCGGAGGCGCGGCCTCTCGACACCATCCAATCGGTCGGCGCGCTCGGGCTGTGTGCCCACCCCAACTCGCTTCCATTCGCCAGCAAGACCGGCGACCCTCCCGGGTTCCAGGTCGAGCTGGGCCAGGCCCTGGCGCGCGAGCTTGGCGTTTCGCTGAAGCTCGACTGGATTATCACCATGTTCCAGATCCGCAGCGCCGACTGCGACATCGTGATGGATGTCATTGCGGATCCCGAGGCGCAAAGCGAAACCAATCTGAGGATTTCAAAACCCTACTATCGCACAGGTGTCGCGCTGGCCGTGCCATCGGCCAGCAAACTCACGTCATTTGCGAGCCTTGACCAGCACACCAAGGTCGGGGTCCAGGTCGGATCCGTCGCGGCGATGATCATCGGTCAGCGTCATGTGCCGACATCGACCTTCGGCTTCGAGGTCGACAGCCTCGATGCCCTGGCCAATCATGAGATCGACGCGGCGGCGGTCACGCCGACCGTCGCCGCCTATTTCAATCTCACTCATCCGGATAAGGCGGTTCGCATCGTGGGTCCCGACGAGAGCGAGGCGGGCCTCAACTGGAATGTCGCCGTCGGCATGGTAAAACCGGACCAGAAGCTGCGCGATGCCATCGAAGCCGCCCTCGAGCGGTTGCGCGCCGACGGGACGATCGAGCGCATCTACGGGCGCTACGGTATCGTGCTGCAATCGCCGAGATGATTCCGCTCCGTGTGCGCAAAGAGAGCTCGACCATCTCGTGAAGGCATCCATCGATGGCAATTTTTTTCTGGCGCATGACACGCTTTCAAGTTCCGGCACTATGGCCTAGAGTTGCTGATCGGGCTGATTGCGCTGGGATCGTTGGATCGCAGACCTTCGCTGCGCTATGGCGGTGCAGCGAACCGATGGCTGATGATGATCGGCCCTGAGGCATTGCCTCGTCCCTCAAGTCGATCATCAGGAATCATCATCATGAGACAAGAACAAAACGTTGCTGCAAGCTCGCTTGCAGAGGGAGAAACGCTCAAGGGCCGTTACGCGCGTGCGCTCGGCACGGCCGGACTGGCACTCGTGCTTGGCGCGGCGTCTTATGGCGCCGCGCGTGCCCAGAGCGCGCCGGTCGGCGTTCCCGACAAGAGCTTTCCGGAGAGTGTGACATCCACCAGGGATGGCACACTCTATGTGGGCAGCTTCAACCTTGGCGGCGTGGTGAAAGCCGCGCCCGGCGGCAAGGCGGAGCAATTCGTCAAGCCCGGCGCCGCCGGCAGCCGTTCGGTGCTCGGCGTGCTTGCCGACGAGAACAGCGGCACACTGTATGTCTGTTCGAACGACATCACCGGATTTGGCGTTCCCGGTCCAAGCGACACCAAGGGAGCATGGCTGAAAACCTTTGATCTCGCCAGCGGCGCACCGAAGGGCAGCTTTGCCCTCAAGGATCCGAAATCCCTGTGCAACGACATCGCGGTCGGCGCCGACGGCACCGCCTATGTCACCGACTCGTTCGCGCCCAACGTTTACAGCCTGAAGCCGGGTGGCACCTCGCTCGAGATCTGGACGACGGATCCCAAGCTGGCGCCGGCGAAGGATGGTGTCGGCCTCGACGGCATCGCAATCGGGGCGGACGGCAATCTCTACGTCACCACCTTTATCCCGGCTGCGTTGTTCAAAATCACTGTCGAGAACGGCAAGGCTGCCGGGGTCACCGCGCTGAAAGCATCTCGCCCGATCGATCATGCGGACGCGATGCGCGCATTCGGGGATGGCTTCCTGTTGATCGAGGGCTCCGGCCGGCTCGACAAGGTCACGATAAAGGGCGACGAAGCCCGGGTCGAGACCATCGCGGACGGCCTCAGCGAACCTGTCTCAGTGACGCAGGTCGGCAATACCGGGTGGGTCGCGGAAGGCAAGCTGTCCTATATCATCGGCGAAAACAAGGACAAGGATCCAGGCGCGTTCGCGATCAAACCCGTCGCGTTGTCGAAGTAAGGCGCGATTGGCGCGGAGCGGCCAGGGAATGGCTACGGCCGGCGGACCTTTTTTCAGAATTCGGAAACTGTTTCCCGGTCAAGTCATAGGGCATGGCGGGTTCTACCCGCCACGCCCGTGGCCTCGGGCCGCTCAGGCTCTCCGCGGGCGTCCGATAATATCGGTCCGCAATGCCGCGAGCTCCTTGCGGACCGCGCTTGCCGCATCGCGTTCGATTTTGCGGTAACGGGCAACGAGGGAGATGCCGAACGGCGTCAGGACCGCGCCGCCGCCGTTCTTGCCGCCGGTCTGCCGCTCGACGGCGGCATGCCCGCAGATGCGGTTGATCTCGTCCACCAGATCCCACGCCCGCTTGTAGGACATCTCCATGGCGCGGCCCGCGGCCGAAATCGAGCCGCAGGCCTGAATTTTTTCAAGCAGTTGTATTTTGCCCGGACCTATCCGTCCCTCCGGGTCGAGATCGATTCGAACACTCAGGGATGGGAGCGACCCGGCGCTGGATTTCCGCATAGCACAACTGACTGTTCCGATCGGGAGCGTCAGCTTGCCACTGACTGTGCATATTTTGCAACTGCCTCACGGACACAATCTAGCAGATAGCTTCCTCGCCCCGGTTTCTCGACGACCAAAACCGCCATTGCCGCGGCTCGTTTCTGCACATATTGGGTGGGATTGCCTGTGAAGAGAATAGCCGGGATTGAAACTCCCCGACCGCGCAGTGCGGTGACCAGCTCCAGTCCATTCATTGCGGGCATTTGGTAGTCAACGACAAGGCACCCAATCGCAGGTAGGCTCGCCTCGTTGAGCAAGTCTTGGCCATTGGAAAAGGCGTACACCGCGAAGCCCTCGCTCTCCATCAGGTTTCTGAGGGAGTTCCGCACGGAATCATCGTCGTCAACGATGAGGATGACTTGCTTCGCAAGCTCCGACGCAGCCTGAGTTGTCATCAAATTGCCTTCGCTGTCGAATGGAAACAGGACCATATGATGCATTAAGCCACGAAAGCTCGGCGGCCGATTTGATCTGTGACAAGACCGGCCCATGCAAGCCGCTATAGTAGGCGTGTGGCGGGTCGCCAGTCCGTAAGACCACCGGCTGTTCGCGCCGACGAAGGAAGCGCAGCATCTAACGCTGTGCTTTAGCGAGTAGCCCGCATGCGCCAACGGATCGGCACGAATGCGCCACCCGATGGCAGGCTCCGCGATATGCGGGACCACCGCAAAGGAAACTCCCGCGAATTAAAGGGAAACAACGCATCAAGACATTTGCTTTCGTGCCCCGGACGCAGCGCGGCGCATGGCGATGCGCTTCTGAGCCGGGGTCCATCTTGTGGATTGGTACAGCGATTTTGAAGTTCGGATCGTATCATGCGTCGCGACGCAATCGCTCTCTGCCCGCGCACGGCTATCGAATGCGCACAAGTCGCATCGAGAGATTCACCCATCTTTCTCAGCGTCATTCCGGGCAGGCCCGGAATCTGTCAATCCGAGTCAATCCGATAGCCGCGCGCGGGGAGAGGTTAAGCGCGTGCAATATAACAACCTTCACGGAAACGGACATTCGCCCGTCTTGGCCCTAAGAGCGGGGGGAGGGAGCGAGAGAGCGTCGCCTCGCCTCACGCTCGTCAATGACGCGGCTTACGTCTTCTTCACAAACGCGGCAAAGGCCTCGGCATGCTCCGGATGCCAGCGCGACAGCGCCGGGCGGTTTTCGACGATATCGCCGGCCGCCCACAGGATGCGCCGTTCGTCGAGCCTTCGCGGCACATCATTGTCCGGACAGAGAATATAAAAGTCTCCGGCCGCCACCCGTTCGATCATGAAGTCGACAGTCTGCTCAGCTGTCCATGCCGCGGCCGGCTTTTCGGTGCGGCCTTTTGCGGTAAGCCCGGTAAAGACAAAACCGGGAATGAACAGATGGGCGCTGATCCGGCTGCCTGCCGTGTTCCGCAGCTCGTGCTGCAGCGCCTCGGTAAAAGCTTTCACCCCTGCTTTCGACACATTGTAGGCGGGATCACCGGGAGGCGTCGTGATGCCCTGCTTCGAACCGGTGTTGATGATCAGGCCGGGCCGTCCGCGCGCCATCATGCCCGGTGCAAAGACCTGCGAGCCGTGGATCACGCCCCAGAGGTTGACGTCGAGAATGCGCTGCCAGCTCTCGAGCGGGCCGAACATCTGGCTGCCGGGCTGAATGCCGGCGTTGTTCATCAGGACATCGATGCCGCCAAACCGTTCTTGCACGGCGCCTTGCAATGCCGCAACGTCTTCGATCCGGCTGACGTCAACCGCCTTCGTCATGATGTCAGCGGTGCCGGCCGGCGCCGCCGCTGCCAATTTCGCTTCGGCTTCAGCGAGGCGATCGGCTCCCAGATCCGCGATACAGACCTTCATGCCGAGATGCGCGAACCGCAGCGCGGCGGCAAGACCTATTCCGGAGGCGCCCCCGGTGATGACGGCGACATGGTTCGGTGACATGGCGGGGTGGGGCACGTGAGTTCTCCTGAAATCAAAAAGTGTCGCTGCCCAGCGGTTGAGTACGGACGGTGCGGCGAGCCTACCATGCACGAAATGGCATGGGAGGTCTTCGCTTAGCGCCATCGCACCGGCGCCGAGCCTGCTTTACCGGTTCGCGCGTCCGCCGTAGATTTGGACAACGGTCGGGAACATCGATCGAAATCAAGGGAGCTCAGACATGGCTGTGACGCAGGCGATCCCGATGACGCGCCATCCCTATGCGGATGGTTCCTACAAGAAGATGCTGATCGACGGCAAATGGGTCGACGCCGCTTCCGGCAAACGCTTCGAGACGCACAACCCGGCGACCGGCGAGTTGCTCGCCACTGTCGCCGAGGGCGATGCCGAGGATATCGACCGCGCGGTTGCCGCGGCGCGCCGCGCCTTCGAAGGGCCGTGGAGCCGGGTCAAGCCATTTGAGCGGCAGAACCTGCTGCTGAAGCTCGCCGATCTCGTCGAGCGGAACTTCGAGGAACTGTCGACGCTCGATACGCTCGACATGGGCGCGCCGATCAGCCGCACCCGCGCCACCAGGCAGCGCGTGCTCGGCATGCTCCGATACTACGCCGGGCAAGCAACCGCGCTGCACGGCGAGACCATCGAAAACTCGCTGCCCGGTGAAATCTTCTCCTACACGCTGAAGGAGCCGGTCGGTGTCGTCGGCGCGATCATTCCCTGGAATGGTCCACTGGGTGCCAGCGTCTGGAAGATCGGTCCCGCCATCGCCACCGGCTGCACGGTGATCCTGAAACCGGCGGAGGAAGCGCCGCTGACCTCGCTGCGGCTGGCCGAACTCGCCATGGAAGCCGGCATCCCGCCCGGCGTCGTCAATGTGGTGCCGGGCTATGGCGAGACCGCGGGCGCAGCGCTCGCATCCCATCCCGGCGTCGACAAGGTCGCCTTCACCGGCTCGCACGTAACAGGTCAATCGATCGTCAAGGCCTCCGCCGGCAACCTGAAGCGGGTGTCGCTCGAATTGGGCGGCAAGTCGCCGGACATCGTGTTTGCCGATGCCGATCTCGACGCCGCGGTGCCGGGCGCGGCGATGGCGGTGTTCGCCAACTCCGGCCAGATCTGCAGCGCGGGCACGCGGCTGTTCGTCGAGCACCAAGTGTACGACGAATTCGTCGGCCGCGTCGCCGAATACGGCAAGAAGCTGCAGGTCGGCAACGGCCTCGACCCCAACACCCAGATCGGGCCGCTGGTGTCGGAACAGCAGCTCGATCGCGTCACCGGTTATCTCGATATCGGCCGCAAGGAAGGCGCCACGGCGCTGGCCGGCGGCGCCCGGTTGACCGAGGGCGCCTTGTCAAAAGGCTACTTCGTGCCGCCGACCGTTTTCGCCAATGTAAAGGACAATATGCGGATCGCGCAGGAGGAGATCTTTGGGCCGGTGATTTCGGCGATCTCGTTTAAGGACACCGACGAACTGATCACGCGCGCCAATGCCACGACCTTCGGCCTCGGCTCCGGCGTGTGGACCACCAATGTCAGCAAGGCGCACAGGATTGCAAAGGCGCTGCGCGCCGGTTCGGTCTGGGTCAACTGCTACCAGGCGATGGACCCGGCGGTGCCGTTTGGTGGCTACAAGATGAGCGGCTATGGCCGCGAGTCAGGCAAGCAGCACCTGGAGGAATATCTCAACGTCAAGGCGGTCTGGATCAAGACCGCGTAGGGCCTCTTAGGACAGACATCAAAACTACTGCATCGGACCTAGTTCTCCCCTCCCCCCGCGAACCCCCGCGCAGCGGTGGGGAGGGGTCGGGGGTGGGGGGTCCTTCAGCGGAACCGCTGGCCCAGTGAACGCCGCGCCACCCCCCACCCCGACCTCTCCCCGCCACGCGCGATGCGCGTGGGGGGGAGGGGAACTGATAAACGGACATTTTCGGGGCTGACATGAATTTTCCCTTGCTGTTTTCGCCGCTCAAGGTCGGTCCTTACCGGCTCGCTCATCGCGTCGCGATGGCGCCCTTGACCCGGATGCGGGCGGACAAATCGAGCTTCGCGCCGGGGCCACTGAACGCGGAATATTATGGCCAGCGCGCCACGCCCGGCGACGCCCTACAACCGCGCCACCTTCTATGGCGGCGAGGCGGCCGGCTATACCGGTTATCCCGTCTATGTCGCGCTGGAGCCGGCGTGAAACGCACGTAGCCCGGATGAGCGAAGCGACATCCGGGACGGCCGCAGGTATAATCTCCGGCTGTCGCTCCGCTCATCCGGGCTACGATTCCTTGAAGAGGTTGGTGGGCACGCCATGGCTCGCGCTTTCGCGCGCCCCGTCGGCTTTTGCCCACCCTGCAGCCTGTGTCATTCCGGGGCGCGAAGCGAACCCGGAATCTCGAGGTTCCGGGTTCGCT
>NZ_JBEKXH010000175.1:0-14729 GCF_049512235.1 Bradyrhizobium sp. | reverse complement strand
GTTTCGCGGCATCGCATGGTGCGCGTAAGATGGCGGATTACGCCCAGCGGGCCGCGCGTTGCGCGGACCCGCTTGGCTAATCCGCCCTACGGACCTGGGATGAGGACCTTGCAACCGTCATTGCGAGGAGCTCTTGCGACGAAGCAATCCAGCTTTTCTTTATGTGGCTGCGATGGATTGCTTCGCTTAATCGAGCGCGCGTTCGCGCGCCCGATTGGCTCGCAATGACGAACCAGGAGCACCCTATCGGCCCTGTTTTGAGCGAGGCTTTCATTCGAAACCGGGTTTCATGCCCAGTGCGCCGGCCGCGCCGATGAGGAGCTCAGGATGAAGGACCGAGAGCATGGAAACGACAGGTTTCACGGAATCGCTCGTCCAGGTGCGACGTTCAGCTTTAGCCTGGCGGGCGTGGGACGTAAGATCCTGGAATTCACAGCGCGGCTATCGTCATGCGAAATGCCATTGACGAGACCAACCAGGCTCCGGCAAAAGACTTCGCATGGCAGCCAAGTCAGTCAATATCGTCAGTCATCCCCTGGTTCAGCACAAATTGTCGCTGATGCGTGAGCGGGATCGCTCCATCAAGGGCTTTCGCGAGCTCCTGAACGAGATCGGGATGCTGCTCTGCTATGAGGTCACGCGCGACCTGCCGCTGGAGCTGGTCGATATCGAAACGCCGCTGATGCCGATGCAGGCCCCGATGATCGCGGGGAAAAAGCTGACGCTGGCTCCGATATTGCGCGCCGGCGTCGGCTTTCTCGACGGCATGCTCGCGCTGGTTCCCTCCGCGCGCGTCGCCCATATCGGCCTCTATCGTGATCCCGAAACGCTCCAGGCGGTCGAGTATTTCTTCAAGGCGCCGCAGGATTTGTCCGACCGGATGGTGGTCCTGATGGATCCGATGCTGGCGACCGGAAATTCCGCCTGCGCCGCGGCAACGCTGCTGAAGTCGAGAGGCGCCCGCGACATCCGGTTCGTCTGCCTGCTGGCGGCGCCCGAAGGCATCGCCCATTTTCAGCACGAGCACCCGGACGTCCCGATCTGGACCGCCGCCGTCGATGAGAGGCTCAACGATCACGGCTACATCCTGCCCGGCCTCGGCGACGCCGGCGACCGGATGTACGGGACCAAGTGAGGACGAACCGACAGAAGAATACCGAGGGCCGACAGCACCAGCCGATCGGCACCTATATCACCCGCTCCCTTTTCAGATCAGCTACTGACCTTGCCGCGTCACCGTCGGCGTCAGCGCACCTTGCCATTCAAGCCGCCAGATTGCTCCCTGCCGCAGATTTTGGACGAGGTCGGGACGGAATGCCGCGAGGCAGGTTCCACCGGAATGCCGGATTGAAGGGTAGATAATGCCGTTGCCGGCAGCTTCCTGGCGAAGCTGTTTCGCGAGGGCCTGGCCCGCTGGATACGCGATCGCCGGATTGGCATGGAGAGCCGGATGAGCTTTAAAATCGGAAGTGCGCAGATCATGGAACGCACCGAATAAATCGGCGATCAACTCGGCATAGTCAGTGACGTTTTCGAAGCGTCCGATCGCTTCGAGTTCACGGGTGAGATGGTACGAGACCTCGCTGATCGCAGTCTCCGGTTCGAGCGCGCAGTACCACGCCCCCCGACTGTCATCGTTGAACCGGTTGCCGCCCGGCCGCGTGTGTGTAAAGGCCGCGTTGATGAAGGTGTAGCCGGCGCGACCGAACACAAGCTCTCGCGGATCCAGGTTCGGCAGGCCGGTCTCCTGCGCTTGCAGCCGCCCGTTGGTGACGCTCTCCAACGCAGCAAGATCTTCAAGCGCCCCGTGATTGGCGGCCAGCGGCAACAGCACAGGATCTTTCAAGCGGCCAGTCGAGATCAATCGCACCGTGTCGCGCTGCGTCACGTCGAACGTCGTCGGCAGCGCCATTCATAGACCGCCGCGCAGGGCATCGATATGCTGACGGACCTCAAGCATCTTGGGAATGCCACCCTCGATCATCGCGTCGAGCGGACGCCGACCGCCATATAGCGGTCCCTTGTTAGGCAAACGCACCCATTCGTCCGACAGCGGCTCGGAAAACAGCAGTCGCAGGCCCTTGAAAATGCCGATGAGTGCACTGACACGGGTAAGGGTGTCGTGCGACAGTGCGCCAGACCACTCCCCCTTCTTCATCCGAAACCAGGTGCGCTCAGAGACATCGCCGAGCAGCGCGCAGACCTCGGCACTGGTCAACCGCCAGATTTCGGCGAGCCGAACCACCCCGTCGACGGCCGCCGGCGTCAGCCGCTCGCGGATATCAGCGTCGGAGAGGTTCGGAATTGCCGCCGCCTGTCCTGAGTCCACGCAGTCCGGCGGCGAGAAGCACGCCCAGACTGATCGCACCCACCGCGAGCCATTCGGTCAAGGAGGGCCGTTCGCCGAGGACAAGCGCGCCAATGATGGTCCCGAGCACGGGTACCAGGGAAATAAAGGCTGCCGCCCGCGAGGCGCCGAGGATGACGATGGCCCGGCTCAGCGAGAACAGCGACACGGCTCCCATCAGCAAACCCTGATAAAGCGCCTGAAACGCAAGTTCGAGCGCCGGCGCGCCGCGAAGGCCGCCCGATTCCAGCCACAGCGCGCCATAAAGGGGGAGATAGAACAGCATGGAGTAGACGCCGATCAGCGCGGCGCCTGATATCGCGGACAGGCCCGAGCGGCGCATGCGCACCGCATAGATCGAGCCCATGAGACCCGCGCAGACGAAGAGAAGGTCACCTTTCCAGACGCCGCTGGAGAGGCTCCCCAGGCTCTGCCCGGCCATCGCCAATGCGCCCGCCGCGATGAGCGCGACACCGATTGAGCGAGGAAGGGACAGCCGCTCGCGAAGAAAGACGGCGCCGATGACGGCCGCGAACATCGGCAGAAGGCCGGGCGAGAGAGCGGCCATATGCCCCGCCGGAGCATAGCGCACGCCGAAGGTGACCAGGAGCGCGAGCGGCGCTCCCTGAAAAAACGCCAGCACGAGCCCCTGGCGCCAGCCGCCATGCGGCATGGCGCGGGCGTGCCTGATCAGGACCGGCACGAGGATCGCGCCGCCGACGGCATAGCGCAGCGCGACGAGATCCTGCGGGGTCAGTGTGTGGACGACGCTAAGGCGCGTGTAGGCGGGCCAGGCACTCCAGATCACGACCGTCAGCAAGGCCCAGAGGATTCCCACGGCGGCCGCCGGCAATTGAGAGGCGGTAGCGCTATCCAAGGCAGCATGGAGGGTAGCCACGTTGTCCCCAGCCGGTCGCTGCACAGAAGCACTCTCTTCGGAAAGGTCGTGGAAGGATACTGCGCGCGCTATCCAGCAGGCACGCCGGCCAAGGCGAGACCCTGCATATAGCGCTCGCGGTCCGCCGGATTGCGGAACGGATAGACCCGCCCGAAGCTCGCCACCGTGAATCCGGGCTCGAGCGAGAGCAGCTTCACGATATACGCTGCGGCTTCCTCGCTTCGGCCCAAATGACCCAACGCCGCGATCAACGGCTTATAGCCATTGACGAAGTCGGGATTGGCCTTGGCCGCGCGGCGCCCGATGCTGACCGCCTTTTCGTAGTCGCCCTTGAAGACATAGGCGACGGCGTAGAAGTACTCCCACAAGGGAAACAGCGGATCGGTCGGCGCCAGATCGCGGTAGCGGTCCAGGCGTTGCAACGCGAGATCGGGCTGGCCGATATAGCAGCAGGTCGGCGCACTGAGCGCCCACACGAAAGCGAGATTGGGATTGAACCGCAGCGCGCGGTCGAAATAGTGCATCGCCGATTCAAAGTCCTTGTCCAGAAATGCGCAGATATGCGCATAGATGCCGAGCGCCTCCGCGTTCTCGGGATCAATGCGGATCGCGCGCACCGCCAGATCTTGCGCCGTCGCGAAAGCCGCGATCGGGTCGTGCGCCCAGCCCTGTCCGACATGCCAGACCTGCCAATAGGCGGCCCAGGCGAGAACGTTGGCGTTGGCGGGGTCGGCATCGAGGGCGCGCCCGATGAGACGGCCCGCCTCTTCGTACTTGTCCTGCTCCATGCTGTACATCAGCGGAATTGCCTGAAGCACAAGGCCGTCGGCGCCGAGATCGCGAGGCCGCCTCTCCTGGCCCTCGATGAACAGGATAACGGGGTCGATCCGCGCCACCACGGGTGCTACGACCAGCTCGTTTACCTGATCCAGCATTGCCGGGGCCAGCTCGAACCGATCACTCCAGACCGGACGCGGCTCGTCCGCCACGTCGAGCAGCCGCACGCTCAGTTGCATCCGCGACTCGTCCCCGGCGAGGTTTCCGTCGACCACGTAGTGCAGGTCGTCCCGACCGGCGACAGCGGCGCCGGCGCCCGTTTCCTGCCAGTGCTGAAACACGGCCGGCGCGATCACGTCGAACCATCGGAAGCGCGCCAGCCCGTCGGCGATCTCCTGGCTGAGCCGGAAAGCGAGCCTGTCGGCGTGCGCTGCATGGGCCTGAAAGGGAAGGACCTTGACGCGCAACCGCGCGCGGGTGCCGGCCGTGGTTGGCGCGCGCGGCCAGTCCGGTGCCGGCGAACCGGCCGCCTGCCGGATCGCGGAGACGGCGGATGCGTTGTACGCCCGCAGCGCTTCATGCAGAGCGCGGGTTTCCGAAGAGGGCTCAACATCGAGCACCGTCCTGAGCGCGTCCCGGCATCGCTCATACTCGTGCAGCGCCTGCGCCCGCTCGCCCATATCGGCGAGCGCTCGCATCAGCGCGCGCGATGCCCCCTCGTGGGTCGGATCGAACCCTATGACGCGGCGGGCCGTGGCGGCACGCCGCTCGGCATCGGATGCGGCGGCATCCCGCAATTCGGATTCAAGCAATGCGCGAAGCTGCTCGTTGAACCGGGTGCGTTCGGTGAGCAGCCACTGATCAAACGATGGGCTGATCCCGTCAAGCCCGTCGAGCATCTCACCCGGGCAAAGCTCCGCAAGGTCGCCGCGGGACCCGCGGGCCGGCAGCCGTTCCGGCGCCAGAACGGCCCGGGCGTCGATCCAGCAGGCGGACGCGTCCAGCCTGATCGTATCGCGCGAGAGGACGATCAATTCGTCGGCAAGCGGTTCCATCGCCACGGTGAGCTGGCGGAGCGCCTGACGAAAGCTCGCATTGGCCTGGGACTCGGGTACGCGGTCCCACAGCATGCCGGAGATCCGGTTTCGCGTAACGGCCGAATCGGCATTCATGCAGAGAAAGGCCAGCAGAGCGCGTGCCTTTCGGCTGCGCGGCAGAATGTCCTGTCCAAGCCAGGTCGTGGCGCGCATGCTGCCGAGCAGATGGATGCGAACAAGAGGCGTTCGAGGCGCGGGTGCGAGCGGTTCAGCGCGTCCGAGCCGCACGACCTTGTCCTGGACGATCAGCCCATGGGACGGGCGATGAGCAGTCCGTGTCGGTTCGGACATGGCATCCGGCGCCTCGCGCCGTCCTCTCGTCGATTGAACCTGAAGTTGCGTAACTCCAACTATACATGACGCGAGAATTTGCCCAAGCTTTTTTTCACGTAATTTTCACACGCCCTTCACGCCGGCGCACGGAACATAAGGAGCGCGCCGAATTTTTCACGCGGTCACGCCGCATCGATCACGTCCGCACTTGTGGCCTGCTGCTAACTTGCGGCTTCTGCTAATGTGTGCGGCCGGGTCAGCGGATCCGGCTTAACCCGGAGACTATCATGAGCAGCATTTCCAACGACGTGACGATCAAGACGCAGATCCCGGCCGAGATCGCCGACAGCCGCAAGGTTCGTCTCGGCGGCGCCTGCCCGAACCTGCCCCCGGTGCGCATTGCGCCCGCCGAAGTCGCGGATAGCCGCAAGGTTCGTCTCGGCGGCGCCTACCCCGCGTTCTGAAGACAGGCCAATTCCGGGACGCGACCCTTTCCGTCCCCGCCCCTGCCGACGTGATGCTTGGCTGCGTATGCCGCGCGGCAAGGGATGTATTTGCCAATGTGGGAGGACGCGTGTGGACGAGTTGCCAGGGCGTGACGAACCGCTTGCCACCTTCTTTCGTCTTGTCCCCGACGCCCGCCTGCCGCAGCGGGCCGACCGCGCCGCCGCCGGGATGATGCCGACTCGCGCCTTCCGGCATTGCGACGCGCTCACGACGGCTTCGGCTTTCGGCTGGTATGTTTTCCCGCCGATCCAGTTCAGCCTGATCTGGGACGGCTCGAATGTGATCTGGACCTACGAGGGCGCCGACGGTTGGTACCCACTGAAGACCGCCCAGTTCCCGGGCTTTGCCGACCGCTTCGACCAGGTGGCACCTCCGGATATCAAGGGGTTTTCACCGCCCTTCCTCGTTGCCTTCATAGAGCCGGGCATCGTCCAGATTTGGTCCGGCCTGATTGCCCGTACCGCGCCGGGGTGGAATCTTCTCGTGCGGCCTCCCGCGAACTTCGTACGCCATCCCGGCTATGAGGCCTATGAGGGTATCATCGCGACCGATCGCTGGTTCGGCCCGCTGTTCACCAATATCCGCCTCGCGCGAACCGACGTTCCCATCTCGTTCGACCCGGAAATGCCGTTTCTTCAGGTCCAGCCCGTGCCCGCGAGCCTGTGCGGCGCAGCGCTGGACAGGTTCGAGACCGTGCCCGAGATGGCCGGACTGCGCGCGGAAGACTGGGATGCGTTCCGCACCACCGTGGTCCGGCCGAACACGGACCCGCACCGCCAGCGCGGCCAATATGGCGCGGCGGAGCGCCGTCGCCGCAAGCACAAGGCGGAACCTTGAGGATGGCGCGGGATCAGCAAACGCCGACGATGAGTCGTGCGGGGCGAACCAAAAGCAGGTCCGTCAACGCGATTGACCAGCATGTGGGGCAGCGTATCCGCGCCCAGCGCCTGCTGAAGGGCATGTCGCAGCAGGCGCTCGCTGGCGCGCTCGATCTGACGTTTCAGCAGGTGCAAAAATACGAAAGAGGGGTCAACCGCATCGGCGCCGGCCGGCTGAGCCAAATCGCCGCCGCGCTCGGTACATCCATCGGTTTTTTCTATGAGGGCGCGCCGGGAGCCAGCGGGCCGGAAAGCGGAAACGACGCGCGCATGACAAGTCTTACAGGCTTCCTCGCCACCAAAAACGGCCAGCAGCTGGTGCGTTCGTTCGAAGCGATCCCGGACGGCGATCTCCGCCAACGGATTCTCGCGCTGATGGCCGCCCTGTCGCGCCGGCCGACCGAAAAGTAGCCGCCCGCGACGATCATGGTCCGGTGTCCCTGGGTCAGCTGCCGTCGAAATCCGACTCAATGTCGCGATCATGCCCATCACCGGCAACCGTCTTGGCCTCCAATGTGGCCATTTCCAGAAGAAAACACAGGGTGCCGAGACCGGCGCGCTGAGCTAACGATGCCAGCTCTTGCAAATGGCTACCTATGAAAGATGCCACCTCTGCCTGCTCGTCATCCACGACAGCCCCCGTGGTCGCCCGCGTGATAACAGGTTGCATCAAATACCGCGCACTAACAAGGGTTGGATACGGCCACGGCAAGCAATCATCGACATGACCGCACGCAGCATGATGACCGCGCCGTAGTTGTATGGCGATCGGAAACTGACGCTGGACTATTTGCCATTCCCGGTTGGACCGCTCCGATCGCTTCCCTGCAAGCCGTGAACCAATGGTTCGCGGGCCGTCCTTCGCGCCAGGGTTTCAACCCGAACAGGCCGGATGATCAAACCGTCGTCCCGCTAACACCGATCGCCTCCGGCAGCTTGCGGCCGCGGATCATATCCGACGCCTTGTCGGCGATCATCAGGGTCGAGGCATTGAGATTGGCCGAGATCATCCGCGGCATGATCGAGGCATCGATCACGCGCAAGCCTTGCATCCCGTGCACGCGCAGCTGGTCGTCGACGACTGCCCAGCTCTTGTCAGCCGGTCCCATCCGGCAGGTGCAGCCGGGGTGGAAGGTGGTGGTGCCACGCTGCGTCGCCGCGGCGAGAAATTCGTCGTCGGTCTGCACGCCGGGGCCGGGAAAATCCTCATAGGCAAAATAGGGCTGCAGCGGCACGGACGAGAGCAGGCGCCGGGCCAGCTTCATGCCGGCGACGATGACGCGGCGATCGAGTTCTTCCACCAGATAATTGGTCTGGATCAGCGGCGGCTCGAACGGATCGGCTGAACGGGCGCGAACATAGCCGCGGCTTTCGGGGCGCTGCTGCCAGGAGGCAACGGTCATGCCGGGCTCGTCCTCGAGCTGGCCCTGCACGCCCTCCTTGTAGCTCGCGGGCGTGAAGGTCAGCTGCAGGTCCGAACTCTCGGTGGTCTGGCCGGAGTGCCAGAAGCAGTACACCATGGTCGGCGACAGCGACAGCAGGCCACGCCGCGTCGTCGCCCATTTCAGCGCCTCCAGCCACAGACTGAGGCCGCGCCGGCGCTCGTTGATGGTCTTGATGTTCTTGACGCGGACGACCGAACGCGGCGCGTAATGATCCTGCAATCCCTCGCCGACGCCCGGCAGCGCGTGGCGCACCTCGATGCCGAGCGAGCGCAGCAGATCCGGCGATCCGACCCCGGACAGTTGCAGCAGCTGCGGCGAGTTATAGGCGCCGCCGGCGAGAATGACTTCCTTGGCTGCGCGGACCTGCATCGGCGCGCCGCCCTTGCCGCCTTTGAGGTAGCGCACGCCGGTCGCGCGCTTGCCCTCGAACAGGATGCCGGTGGCATGGGCATGCGTCCGGACATGGACATTCGGCCGCTTCATCGCCGGATGCAGGAAGGCGGTCGCCGCACTGACGCGCAGGCCGTTCTTGATGGTGCGCTGGGCGTAGGAAACGCCCTCCTGGATCGCGCCGTTGTAATCGGGGTTGCGCGGAATACCGAGGCTGATAGCGCCGGCCATGAAGGCCTCGCAGAGCGGATCCTTCCAGTCCATGGTGGTGACGGCCAGATCGCCGTCGCGCCCGCGATAGGTGTCGTCGCCCTCACCGATGCGGCGCTCCAGCCGCTTGAAATAGGGCAGCACATCCGGATAGCCCCAGCCACGGTTGCCGAGCTGCGCCCAGGTATCAAAATCCTGGCGCTGGCCGCGGTTGAAGATGTGGCCGTTGATCGAGGACGAGCCGCCCAGCGTCTTGCCACGGGGCGCGTAAATGCTGCGGCCGCCGGTCCAGGGCCCGGGCTCCTGCTGGTAGGCCCAGTTGATGCTCTTCATGTGGAAGGTTTTGATAAAACCGGCCGGCAGATGGATGTAGGGATGCCAGTCGCTGGGGCCTGCTTCCAGCACGCAGACGCTGGTGAGAGGATCTTCGCTGAGCCGGTTGGCAAGCACCGAACCGGCCGAGCCCGCGCCCACGATTACATAATCGAATGTTTCCATCGTCCTGACATTCCGGCGGTCAAGCTACCGCGCTTTCTCGTTCAGTTGATAGGTGAGATGCGCCTTCACCGTCGGCCATTCGCCGGCGATGATGCTGTAAACGACGGTGTCGCGCAGCGTGCCATTGGCCGCGATCTGATGGTTGCGCAGGATGCCGTCGAGCTTTGCCCCCAATCGCTCGATGCCGCGCCGGCTCTGATGATTGAAAAAATGCGTGCGGAATTCGACCGCGATGCAGTCGAGTTGTTCGAAGGCATGGGTGAGCAGCAGCAGTTTGCACTGGGTATTGAGCGCGCTGCGCTGCACCCGCTTGGCATACCAGGTCGAGCCGATCTCGACCCGGCGGTTCGCCGCATCGACATTCATGTAGGTCGTCATGCCCGCGATTTGACCGTCGGCGTCGAACACCGTGAACGGCAGCATGGCGCCGGCCGCCTGCAAAGCGAGCCGGCGCTCGATCTCCCCGGCCATATTCCCGGGCCTGGGGATGGAGGTATACCATAGCTTCCACAGCTCGCCGTCCTGCACCGCTTCCGTCAGCCCGTCGATATGGTCTGATGACAACGGTTCAAGCCGCGCCCACGGCCCTTGCAGCGATACCGGTCCAAGCCAAGGCATCGATCACTCTCACTTGTTCAGAAAGTTCAGTGGCAGGCCTGATCGAGCCCAGTCCATCGCGATCAGTTCGCCCTTGCCGGACAGCGTGATGTAGGCGGTCTTCAATTCGGGCCCGCCGAAGGCGATGTTGGTGGTGACGCGGTCGCCGGTCGGCACCTGTTCGACAACGGAGCCATCGGGCGCGATCACCGAGATACAGCCCGAAATCAGCGTCGCCACGCAGATGTTGCCACAGGCCTCCACCGCGAGCGAGTCAAACATCTGGTAGCCGCCGAGCCCGGCGATCGGCTTGCCGCGCTCGCCGCGATAGATCACCTCGCGCGGTTTTACCGTACCCGGTGCGGAAAGGTCGAACGCCCACAGCCGCGCCGTCGGCGTCTCCGCGACATAGACGGTGTTTTCCTCCGGCGACAGCCCGATGCCGTTGGCCGGCAGCATGCCGAATACGCCTTCGACGATCTCCGTCATGCCGGGCTTTATGTAGTAGAAGGCACCGACATCCATGTCGCGGGCGCGGCGCTTGCCCAGATCGGTGAACCAGAGGCCGCCGTGCCGGTCGAACACCAGATCGTTCGGCCCCTTCAGCGGATGCTCGCCGCATTTGTCGAACAGGGTTTCGACCTTGCCGGTTACGAGATCGACGCGCTGGATCGAGCCGCCGATATATTCATGCGGCTCCGGCGCGCCCGGCATCATGGTGCCGCGGGAGGGCACCCAGCTGAAGCCGCCATTGTTGCAGACATAGCATTTGCCGTCCGGACCGATCGCCGCCCCGTTGGGGCCGCCGGCAATTTGCGCGACCACGTCTTTTCGTCCGTCCGGCCACACCCGGGTCAGGCGCTGGCCGCGGATCTCAACCAGCAGCACCGAGCCGTCCGGCAGCACCACCGGCCCTTCCGGGAATTCGAGACCGCTGGCGAGAACGCGAATGTCGGACATCAAATCCTCCCGGCTTTTCTTGGGCGCAGGCGGATCTGGCGTTGGTGCCGCGCGCGCAACAAGTTCGTTGCGCGCTGTTATGGCAAAGTCGTTATCGCTTGCCAAGCAATCAACTGGCTGAAGCCCGCAAGGCAGCTCCGCGTTGCCCGGCTTATTCCCTCACCGGCACCCAGATTTCGAGGCCGCCATTGCCGGTGAGCGGATCGAAGCTTTCGTCATAGCGCTCGAAGTTGGCCGCATCTGCCGCCTTCAGTCCGGAGGCAGGCAGCCAGTGATTCCAGATCGCATTGATGGTGCGCCGTATCGACGAGATGTGGTCGCGGTGGGCGAAGACCGCGTAGCGCTGTTCGGGGATACGCACGCGGCTGAACTCGCGCGGCAGGTCGGAGAAATCAGCCACTTCGACGCCTGCGATGTAGTCGAAATTTCCGGCGTCGTCGCCGTTGCAGCAGACACCATAGGCCACCTTCCCGATCCGGCCGGGAACATTCGCTACCGATTGATTAAAGCGCTGCCACTGGCCGGGAATGCCGGCGCCGTTTTCGTGGCTATAGCGCTCGCCGAGACCTGCGATCAGCAGCGGCTTGCAGGTTTCAAAACGCGGCTTCTGAAGATTGTCTGTGGCGGTTGAATCCATTTGGATCGGCTCCTGAAGTCTGAGGTTGTCGAGGCGCGCCAAGCTGCGGACCGCTTCGGGCGTGATCCCGAAATGGTCGCGGAAGGCGCGGGTGAATGCTTCGTGAGAGCCGTAGTCCGCCTCCAGCGCCAGTTCCAGGATATTGGGGGCGCCGGCGGCGAGTGCGCGCGCCGCCTCGCTGAGGCGCCGGGCCCTCACGTAGCGCATGACCGATAACCCCGTCGCGGCGGCGAACGCGCGGACCATGTGGAAGCGAGAAATTCCGGCCACGCCAGCGATCTCGTCCAGCGAAAGCTCGCTGGCGAGGTGGCTTTCGATGAACCAGAGCGCCTTCTGGGCAGGATTCATGGACCACAAGCCTTCCTTCGAAGCCGGGGCATCTTAGACGCTTGGCGCGCGCCTCATTTGACAGTCCTTGCGCTGCTTCCTCAACGCCAAGAAAATCAGATGCGGCAACCATGGGTCTCCCACCCCCTTCGATACAGCGCAAAATAGCAGCCAAGGCTTTGCTGGCAACACCATCCTAATCGTGCATACTGCCCGACGAATTCAATTCGACGGCTCAACAAGCTGCCCCTAAAAGACTGCCCGAGCCGCGGCCAGCACGTCAGGGAGAACGATGATGCATCACCACGCCTTGAGTCAAAATGCCTTGAGCCTTGCCAGATCCGCGGCTCTTGCCGGACTTCTTGCGGTCGCGATTGCAAGCGTCGCCAATGCCCAGAAGAAATACGATCCCGGTGCCACCGACAGCGAAATCAAGATCGGCAATATCATGCCCTATTCGGGGCCGGCGTCGGCCTACGCCACGATCGGCAAGACCGAGGCGGCCTATTTCAACAAGCTCAATTCCGAAGGCGGCATCAACGGCCGCAAGATCAACTTCATCTCCTATGACGACGGCTACAGTCCGCCGAAGACGGTGGAACAAGCGCGAAAACTGGTCGAGGCCGACGAGGTGCTGCTGATCTTCAACCCGCTCGGCACCCCCGGCAACACCGCTATCCAGAAATACATGAACGCCAAGAAAGTCCCGCAGCTGTTCGTCTCGACCGGCGCGGCGAAGTGGAACGATCCGAAGAATTTTCCCTGGACCATGGGCTGGCAGCCCAACTACCAGACCGAAGCGCGCATCTATGCCGCCTACATCCTGAAGAATCATCCCGGCAAGACCATCGGCGTGCTCTATCAGAACGACGATTTCGGAAAGGACTATCTGATCGGCCTGCGCGAGGGCCTCGGCGACCAGGCCAGCAAGCTGATCGTGGTAGAGGCGTCCTACGAGACCAGCTCGCCGACGGTGGATTCGCAGGTGGTCCAGATCAAGGCTGCCAATCCCGACATTTTCGTCAATATCTCAACGCCGAAATTCGCCGCGCAGGCGATCAAGAAGATCGGCGAACTGAAATGGTCCCCGATCCATTTCCTCACCAACGTCTCGGTGTCGGTCGGCAGCGTCATGAAGCCGGCCGGCTATGAAAACAGCCAGGGCATTCTCAGCGCGGCCTATCTCAAGGACCCCAAGGATCCGCGATGGAAAGACGATGCCGGGCTCGGCGAATGGCGCGCCTTCATGACCAAATGGTACCCCGAAGGCGACCAGGAAGACGCCTCCACGGTGTTCGGCTATGGCGTCGCCAAGGGGCTCGAGCAGGTGCTCCGGCAGTGCGGCGACGACCTCACCCGCGAGAACATCATGAAGCAGGCGGCCAACCTGAATTTCGAGATCGGCATCTATCTGCCGGGCACAAGGATCAAGACCAGCCCGACCGATTTCGCGCCGCTGGAACAGCTGCAGATGGAACAGTTCAAGGGCGAGAGCTGGGAATTGTTCGGGCCGCTGATGTCAGGCGAGAAGAGCTGACGAGGGTTAACGTGGAAGCGACGCCGTCCTCGGACGGCTATGCCGGAGCATGGCGAGCTTTGGTTTCAGGCGCCTGGCCGCGACGACGCTGTTTCATTTCACACCCTCCTTCGCCGGCCCCGCGTCTTGGCCCGGCGAAGGTTCAGCTTTCTTCTTCTGATCCTCAATCGCCTTCTTCTGCGCCGCCTGCAAATCGTCCACGGTCTTCTGCAGCGCGACCACGGCAGCCTTCAGCCCCTCGACCTGCGCCTTGGCGGCATCGAGCTTCTGCTGATGGTCGGCGGCGAGTTTTGTCATCGTCTTCTGCAGAAAATCGACATTGCTCTGCAGGCAGCTGGTGCGCCGCTCCATGGTCTTTTCGACCGTGCAGATCTCGATGCCGGGAACATCCTGCGCGGTTGCGACCATCGGTGCCTGTATGCAGGCCGCTAGAATCAGCGAGGCGGCGAGTGCTGCGCGGCCGGTCATCGAAATCCTCATCTGAAGTGCCGCTCGGCCGAAGGTCAATTTGCTCGGGGCAGAGCCACAGGGCCGAAGCTTCACCATGAAGCTACCACACTGAAACCTCATTCGCGCGTTGAGGTTCGCCTCTGGCGCCCCCGCCGACAGTTTTGGGCGCCCGCGGTTGTAATACGGGCAGCGCAGTTTGCGCGTCTTTACGGAGATACTGGAATGGCAACGCGCGAACGACGTCTGGCCGAATTCAATGGCGAAGGAGAACCGCCCCCGGATCAGCCGGTGCAGGTGCTGTGCGAGGACCACAGCGGCACCTATCAACTGCCGTTCGCCTGCCGCTTCGTCAATGGCGAATGGCGCAATCACGAATCCGGCGGCCCCGTTCAGGCAACCGTGGTCGGTTGGCGCCTGCAGCGCTCCTGACCGCACGCGGGGCTATCAAAACCAGAACCTTGGCTCGCGCTGTCTCAAAATGCGACGGCATGCGGGACTGCTTTAAGCTTCGGAACGCGGCCGGAACGAAAGGCGCCCGAATCGGACTTTTGGTTCCGTGCATGCCTGTTCACGGCTAGCTATCCGCATCCCCAAGACAGGTCGCACCAGATGCAGCGCGATCCCGGTCCAAGCCCGACAATCAACAGGCGCCGAAGGTTAACAGCTACCGAGGCAACAGTGGCAGCGGCGAGCTCCCGGCGATCGGGAAAGGCCTTTCTCCGATCTTGCCACTACGTTTGCACCTGCCGATACTGCCCTCCGAAACCACGATGGTGCCCGCAGTCCTACGAGGCCAGCACTACTTCCAGGGCGTCACCGGCGGCACCTTGTCGGTGGCGGGTGGCACGTCGACGGTCTTGAAATCCGCCGGGCTGACGATTTCCAGATATTCCATGTCCGG
>NZ_JBEKXH010000174.1:0-12408 GCF_049512235.1 Bradyrhizobium sp. | reverse complement strand
AGAAACGAGATCGAAAAGCCGAGCTGGCCGCGAAACAGGATGTCCCACAGGATCACCGCGCCGACCAGGGTGCCGCCGGCGCGGGCGAAAAACCCGGCATTCTGCGATATATAATTCTGCAAGAAGCCCCAGGTGATGATCTGCAGCGCCGGCCAGTAGATCAATTCCAAAAGCCGCGGCCAGGACGAGAGCAGGAGGTACCAATAGCGCAGGATCATGGCGCCGATACGATGCGGGGCGATCCCCCCTGGCAACACCAGCCGGTTCACGACGCGGCGTCCTGAACGCGACCGCGCGCGACGTCGAGAAAGACCTCCTCGAGCGTCGCGCGGTTGTAGCGGGCCATGATCTTATCAGGGCTGTCATCGTCTTCGACGCGACCGCGCTTCATGATGATGACGCGGTCGCACAGCCGTTCCACTTCAAGCATGTTGTGTGACGCCAGCAGGATGGTCGCGCCATGGGTGCTGCGATAGGTCAAGAGATGCTGCCTGACCCAGTCGGCAGTGTCGGGATCGAGCGACGCCGTCGGCTCGTCCAGCAGCAACAGTTCGGGCTGGTTGATCAGGGCTTTGGCCAGCGCTACCCGCGTCTTCTGCCCGGCCGAGAGCTTGCCGTTGGCGCGGTCGAGGAAGTCGCCGAGATCGAGGTCGGCCGCGAGGTTCGCGATCCGCGCGGGCAGATTCTCGACCGCATAGAGCCGGCCGAAGGTCGTCAGATTCTGCCGCACCGTGAGGCGCATCGGCATATCGACATAGGGACTTTCGAAATTCATCCGGCCGAGCACCTCGGCGCTCTGCTCCGGCATCACACGGCCCAGCACCTGGATCCGCCCCGAGGTCGGCAGCACCAGCCCCATGATCATGGCAATGGTCGTGGTCTTGCCGGCGCCATTGCCGCCGAGCAACCCTGTCACACTGCCGCGCGCGATCCGAAACGATACGTCGTCGACGGCCCGGGTTTTCTTGAAGAGTTTTGTAAGGTGCGCGACCTCGATCGCCGCCGATCCGCTGGGATCTGCGGCGGCCATGCCGGACCCGACTATATCGTTACTCGCCATGCGGGCCGTTCATTGGGCCATTGCGGCGGCAAGCGCAAGACTAGAGCGCTTTCCGATGACGTTGCATCGGAAAGCGCGCCAGCTATCCTTTATTTGTCGCATTTTCTTGCGGAAAGCCAGTGTCCACCTTTCCGGAAAATGCTCTCAGGAGCATGCTGGAACTCGGCTGGAACGTCCGAATTTGTGGTCGGGGCCGCGGGCGGCTAAACTTCTGCCATGACCGACGTCGCCGCCTCCGATTTTCGCCATCCGCGCCGCTATGTCCGTCTCGATACGATTTTACGGCTGCGCTGGCTGGCCGCACTCGGGCAACTCGCGGCCATTTTCATCGTGGTGCAGGGGCTCGAATTCGATCTCCCGGTCGTCCCCTGCCTCGCCATCGTCGGTCTCTCCTGCCTGCTCAACCTGGTGCTGCAGATCGCCTTCAACCCGATGCAGCGACTGGAACCGGCCTATGCGGCGGCACTGCTGGCCTTGAACATCGTCGAGCTGGCCGGCCTGTTGTTCTTTACCGGCGGGTTACAGAACCCGTTCTCGTTTCTGTTTCTCGCCCCGGTCCTGATTTCGGCGACGGTGCTGCCGGTGCGGCTGACGATCGCGCTCGGTGCGCTCGCGCTCGCCTGCGCCTCCGTGCTGGTCTTCTTCCATCTGCCGCTGCCGTGGGACATCGACGACCCGCTGGTGCTGCCGCCGATCTATCTGTTCGGCGTCTGGCTCTCGATCGTGCTCGCGATCGGGGTCACCAGCCTTTACGCGTTCCAGGTGACCGAAGAGGCGCGCAAGCTGTCGGACGCGCTGGCCGCTACCGAACTGGTGCTGACCCGCGAACAACATCTGACGCAGCTGGACGGTCTGGCGGCCGCCGCCGCGCACGAACTCGGCACGCCGCTTTCGACGATTTTCCTGATCTCGCGCGAATTGGAGCGCAGCTTGCAAGATAACCAGCAGTTCGCCGGCGACATCAAGACCTTGCGCGAGCAGGCCCAACGCTGCCGCGATATCCTGGCCAAGATCACCCAGCTGTCGGCGACCGGCGCGCCGTTCGACCGCATGCCCTTGTCGACGCTGATCGAGGAGACGGTGGCGCCGCATCGGGATTTCGGCGTCGCCATCAAGGTCCGGATCGCGGTCGCGGGCGCAAGCGAGCCGGTCGGCACCCGCAATCCGGCGATCCTCTACGGTGTCGGTAATATCCTGGAAAATGCCGTCGATTTCGCGCGGGCGACGGTGGAAGTCAATGCGTGGTGGAATAACGAGACCGTCGAGATCGTGATATCAGACGATGGACCGGGGTTCGCGCCTGACATCATCAAGCGCATCGGCGAGCCCTATCTGTCGCGCCGGCGCCCCACCGATGAAGCCCAAAGCGGGCACCGGGGCCTCGGTCTCGGGGTATTCATAGCCCGCACGCTGCTGGAGCGCACCGGCGCCAAGGTCTCCTTCTCCAACCGGATATTTCCCGATCATGGCGCCGTGGTTCAGATCGCGTGGCCGCGCCAACGCTTCGAGGCCGCAGAAACCTCAACCCAACCAGCATCTTAAGACCCGGGCCGGCGATCCAAGGGGTCGATCATTGGGCGGCCTTGGCACTACCGCATTGCCACGCCATATCTTGCGGAGCCCGACATGGAGGATTCCCGTACCGTGAGCGCCCTTGCCGAACTAGCCGGCCACACCGATCGCTCGCTCCTGATTGTGGAGGATGACAAGCCATTTCTGGAACGGCTGTCGCGCGCCATGGAAAGCCGCGGCTTCACGGTAACCTCCTGCGACAGCGTCTCCGATGGTCTGGCGCAGATCGGGCGGGCAGCGCCGGCCTTTGCCGTAGTGGACTTGCGGCTCGGCGACGGCAACGGCCTCGACGTGGTGTCGGCGCTGAAGCGCAAGCGCCCGGACGCCCGCGCCATCGTGCTGACCGGCTATGGCAACATCGCCACCGCGGTGACCGCGGTGAAGATGGGCGCGGTGGACTATCTCTCAAAACCCGCCGACGCCGACGACGTCGTCGCGGCCCTGCTCGCCAGCGGCACCGAGAAGTCCGAGCCCCCGCAAAATCCGATGTCGGCGGACCGGGTGCGTTGGGAGCACATCCAGCGCATTTACGAAATGTGCAATCGCAACGTCTCCGAAACGGCGCGCCGGTTGAACATGCATCGCCGTACCCTGCAGCGCATCCTGGCCAAGCGCGCACCGCGCTAGTCTCATATCCGGGGCGTGTCGTCATAACTGCATGGCCCGATGCGAGTATGGCCAGTGCCGCATTTCAGCACCCTCCTCGCACTTCTACGTACTGCAGAAGGTCTCGGCGATAACCGCTCGTTAGGCAACATGCGGAGATAAACGGACAATCTAAATCTTGTTGCCGACGAGTTCGGCGCCGAAGGCTGGACAGATCGAAGCCCAGCCGGCAGAAGGACCAGGTCGATGGCCGCTGCGATTGATCGCATCAGCAACATGATGGCCGCGTCCTCGCAACCCGCGGCAAGCGAAAACGAATCGGATATTTCCGTCCTGATCGCGCGATTGACCGCCGAGCTTGACCAGATCGCCCGCGCCAAGGCCAGGTCGATCCAGCAGATCACCAACCAGATGAAAATGCTGGCGCTGAACGCGCTGATCGAAAGTTCCCGCGTCGGCGCGCTCGGCGCGGGCTTTGCCGTGGTGGCGCAGGAAGTCCGCGGCGTAGGCCAGAAAGTGGAGATGCTCTCCCGCGAGATGGAAACCGAGCTGACCGGCCGGACCGCAAACCTTATGCAATCGATCGAAAAAATGATCGATCGTTCACGCGGCCAGCGCATGAAAGATCTCGCGCTCAACGCCATCGAGCTGATCGATCGAAACCTCTATGAACGCACCTGCGACGTGCGCTGGTGGGCCACCGATGCCGCCGTGGTGGATTGCGCGGCCGATGCCAGCGCCGCGAATGCTTCCCACCTCGCCGGGCGCCTCGCCGTGATCATGCGCGCCTATACCGTCTATCTCGATCTTTGGCTGTGCGACCTCAACGGCAATGTGCTGGCCAGCGCCCGGTCGGACCTCTACGACGTCAAGGGCGCGAACGTCGTCCAGACGCGCTGGTTCTCCGACGCGCTCAAGCTGCGATCCGGCGATGAATACGTCGCCGGCGACATCGAGCGTCAGCCGCTGCTCGGCAATGCCCCGGTCGCGACCTATTGCGCCAGCGTGCGCAAAGGCGGCGACGCCAACGGCCAGCTGCTCGGCGTGCTTGCGATTCATTTCGATTGGGAGACCCAGGCCCGTGCCATCGTCGAAGGCGTCCGGGTCGACGATGACAAGGCCCGCGTGCTGCTGGTGGATTCGAAATTCCGCGTGATCGCGTCGTCCGACGGCCAGGGCCTGCTCACCGAGCGCATCCCGCTGAAACTCGACGGCGGCCGCGGCGGCATCTACAAGGACCACTCCGGCTCGCAGGTGGCCTTTCACCTCACCCCCGGCTACGAGACCTATCCGGGTCTCGGATGGTTCGGCGTGATCGTCCGCTAGTGCAGCGGCGGCCTCGACACTTCATCCCTTTCGATACCCATCCCGGGCATGCTGGTGGTATTTTGTCCCGCTGACGGGTCCAAGTCGGGTCGTTGGCGGGTCGCTGACGTGTTCAACCCGCCGCTTTCGAGGCAAATGTTCGCTCGTCGATCGAGGGTCTCCCATGCTGATCCAGAAACTCAGGCTGCAGCGCGGCTGGTCTCAGGAGCAACTGGCCGAGTTGAGCGGCCTGAGCGTTCGCACCATTCAACGCCTCGAACGGGGACAAACCGCCAGCGTCGAATCATTGAAAGCGCTGGGCGCGGCCTTTGAGATCGATTTTTCGCATTTGAAGGAGCCAGAAATGAATACGACCGGGAACCCCGCCTCTCCGAACCCCGTAACCAAGAGCCAGAGCATCAGCCCCGATGAAACCCTCGCGCTGGCGCACGTGCGCAAACTCAAGGGCTTTTATATCCACCTCGCCCAGTACACCATCGTCATCGCCTTGCTCACGATTGTGAATCTGGTCACATCACCGCACTATTTTTGGGTGCTCTGGATCGCCGCCGGCTGGGGTGTCGGCGTGCTGTTTCACGGCCTGCGCGTGTTCGACAAGGTCCCTTTCCTGAGCGCTGAGTGGGAACGACGGCAGGTCGAAAAATATCTTGGCCGAAAGCTCTGACGCCGGAACGTCAGCCCACGGCCTAAAACTCGCCATGGCCCTGCGGATCGACGAGACGGTTGATCCGCTGCGCCGCTGACATGGCGAACCGCACCGTCATCAGCTTGCGGGTCGGCGCCGGCAGCCGGTGCTCCGGCGCCTCGCAATGCAGATGCGCGCCATAGGCATCGGCCACGATCAGGCCGGTCGCAGCAGGGAAAACCTCGCACGGCAGATCCCGGGTGAAGGCGAAGTACAGCCGGTCGCAATGCGCCCGGTAGTCCTGCCATTTCTGGTCGGCGCGCAAATCCTCGATCGATGATTTGATCTCGACGATCCGGATCTCGCCGCGCTCGTTCAGCGCCACCAGATCGGCGCGCCGTCCCGAGGGCAGCGGCACCTCCGCGAGGCAGGAAAATCCCAGCGACCGCAACAGCCGCGCGGTACCGCGCGCGATGCGGAGCGCGGTCTCCGACTGACGGCGGTCCGGCGGCGGCACCAGACTGACCTTGTGGGCGGGGTTTTCCATCGCCGCAAAGCCTACCCGATTCCGGCAAGCTGCCCAAGATGAGGCCATGCCGGGTCGGCGGTATTTTGACTGTTGCCGCGCCTTTGCGGCCGCGCAGGTACCTCACGACCGGGCCTGCAAATTCCCCGCCTCTGCCCTGCGCCACCTGCGCGAAACTTTGACTTGGCGGCCTGCCAAAAATCGGCAATGTGCTGCCATGACCGAGCGATCCGAAACCCAGCAGGCTAAAGCCAAGGCGAAAGCCGGCGCCGTCATCATCCCGGTGACGCTGTTCGAGCAGAACTGCACGTTGCTCTGGTGCGAGGCGACAAAAAAGGCTGTCGTGATCGACCCCGGCGGCGACGTTCCAAGGATCAAGGCCGCGATCAAGCAGGCCAATGTCGCGGTGGAAAAGATCTGGCTGACCCACGGCCACATCGACCATGTCGGCGGCGCCGCCGAACTGCGCGAGGCGCTGCAGGTTCCGATCGAAGGCCCTGATATCGCCGACAAGTTCCTGCTCGACAATGTGGTGACAAGCGGCGCCCGGTTCGGCATGACCGGCGTGCGTGATTTCGTGCCGGACCGCTGGCTCAATGAAGGCGATCAGGTCAGAATCGGCGAATTGACCTTCGACATCCTGCATTGCCCCGGCCATTCGCCGGGCAGCGTGGTGTATTTCAATGCCGACATGCGCTTCGCTCATGTCGGCGACGTGCTGTTCAGCGGTTCGGTCGGCCGCAGCGATATTCCCGGCGGCAATCATGCAACGCTGATCCAGTCGATCAAAGACAAGCTGTTGCCGCTCGGCGACGACGTCGGTTTCATCTGCGGCCACGGGCCCGGCTCCAGCATCGGCCAGGAGCGGATGACTAATCCCTTTCTCACCGGCGCGAGGTGAGGCGCCGGCCGGCGACGTCGTCTAATGCGGCCTTGTCTCAAATTTTACACTTGTATCCGCCTGCTACCCCGAAATCATCGCGCGAATGCGCTGCGAGAGAAGATCGAGGTCGAACGGCTTGGTGATCATTTCCATGCCCGGCTGCAGAAAGCCTTCCGATATCGCCACGCTCTCGGCATATCCGGTGATGAAGAGAATCTTCAGCTCGGGCCTCAATTCCCGCGCCTGATCGGCGAGCTGGCGGCCGTTGATGCCGGGTAGGCCGACGTCGGTGACCAGCAGGTCGATGCGCTTGCCGCGGCGCAGGATTTCAAGGCCCGACGGTCCATCGACGGCTTCCAGCGTCCGGTACCCCTGCTCTCCCAGCATTTCGACGATCACGCCGCGCACGACCGGTTCGTCCTCAACCACCAGAACGGTCTCGCCGCTGGCGGCGTGTTCCGCCGCCCGGACCGCCGAGGCCAATTGCACGGCGACCTCGCCCCGATGACGCGGCAAATAAAGCCTGACCGATGTCCCCCGCCCCAATTTGCTGTCGATCGTGGCGTGGCCGTTCGATTGCCGCGCAAATCCATAGATCATCGAGAGCCCAAGTCCGGTGCCCTGGCCGATCGGCTTGGTGGTAAAGAACGGATCGAAGGCGCGCGCGGCGACTTCCGCGCTCATGCCGACGCCGGTGTCGGTAACGCCGATATAAATATAGTCGCCCGGCACCAGCGCAGGGGTATCCGCGGTCACGCTGTCGAGCCGCGCGTTGGCGGTTGAGAGGGTGAGCTTGCCGCCATCGGGCATGGCGTCGCGGGCGTTGATGGCGAGATTGAGCAGCGCGCTCTCCAGCTGATTGGGATCGCAAAGCGTGAACCACAGATTGTTTGCGGCGATGATTTCAAGGTCGATGGTCTCGCCAATGGTCCGGCGCAGCAGATCCTCCAGCGACACCACGAGTTGATTGACGTCGACGCCTTTGGGGACCAGCGGCTGGCGCCGCGCGAAGGCCAGCAGGCGGTGGGTGAGCGCGGCGGCGCGGTTCGCCGATGTCATCGCCGCATTGATGTAACGCGCGACGTTTTCGGTGCGGCCCTGATCGAGACGAGTCTGCAGCAGATCCAGCGACCCGACAATTCCGGTCAGGAGATTGTTGAAGTCGTGGGCGATGCCGCCGGTCAATTGCCCGACCGCTTCCATCTTGCGCGACTGCAGCAAGGCCTCCTCGGCGGCCTTCAACCGCGCGGCCGCCGCCTTTTCCGCAGTCACATCGCGGGCGACCGCATAAATATGATCCTGATCGGGTACGCCGGTCCACGACAGCCAACGATACGATCCGTCCTTGTGGCGAAAGCGGCTTTCGAACCTGACGGTGGCTGCGCTGGCTCCGAGCTTTTTGACCTGGGCTCGTGTCAGACCGTTGTCGTCGGGATGTTCCAGCCATTCCGAGGTGCGGTTCAACAATTCGGCCTCGCTCCAGCCGAGCGTCCTGGTCCAGGCCGGATTGACGGTGCGCCACACGCCGCCGCGGTCCGCGACCAGCAGCAGGTCCTGCGACACGTTCCAGATCCGGTCGCGCTCCCTGGTCTTTTCCTCCACCCGCTGCGCCAGCGTCGCATTCAGTTCGGCCAATTGATCGGCGATCAGCTTCTGGTCATGGACGTCGGTGTTGGTGCCGATCCAGCGGATGATCCGGCCCTGTTGGTCGCGCGCCGGGACCGCGCGGGCGAGAAACCAGCGGAACGCACCATCGGCCCGCCGCAAGCGAAATTCGACCTCATATGGCTCGCCGCAGCCGATGGCCGCCCTCCAGGCGGCGACCGCGCCGGCAAGATCGTCGGGATGGACGATCTTGCCCCATCGATCGCCGTCGAGTTCGCCGGGCCGAGAACCGCAATAATCGTAAACCCGCGGATTGAACCAGTTGAGTAATCCATCCGGCCGGGCGGTCCAGATGTGATGCGGGACAGCTTCGGCCAGCGTGCGGAATTCCTCTTCGCTTTGCCGCAGCGCCTGCTCGGCCATCACCTGCTCGGTGACATCGGTGTGGGCACCGACCAGGCGTATCGGCCTGTCATCGTCGTCGCGCTCGATGGTTGATTTGACCGAAATCCACCTGACCTCGCCGTCGCTGGGGCGAATAATCCGGTACCGCACGCTGTACTCGCGCTGCCTGCCCGCGACCGCGTCGCGGAATTTCTTTTCGGTCGCCTCGCGATCCTCGGGATGGATGCGCCGGACCCAGTCGTCGTGGGTTTCGTTGACCGCATCCGGCGGCAGGCCGTGAATCAGCAAGTATTCCGGCGACCGGCGATTGCGGAATCCGGTGGTCAGGTCGACCTCGAGCCCGCCGATCCGCCCGAGCTGCTGCACGCGCGCGAGTTCGGCTTCGCGTTCGCGCAGCGCCACGGACGCCAGATAATCCTTGGTCACATCGCGGCAAACGACGAGCACGCCGCCGATGCCGTCGTCTTCGTCGATCGGGCTGTAGCCATAGGTCCAGTAGACCTGCTCCAGCCGGCCATGACGCGTCACCGGAACGAGCTGGTTCTCATGCCAGGTGGCGCCGCCGCCACTCATCACCTGTTCGATCTGGGGACCGATGACGTCCCAGATTTCAGCCCAGCACTCCCGCCCACGCTGGCCGAGCGCGCTCGGATGACGCTCGGGGCCCATGGTCCGGCGATAGGCGTCGTTGTAGAATTGAATGAGCTCCTCGCCCCACCAGATGAACATCGGGTGGTTGGTATTGAGCAGAATGCGCACCGCCGTCCGCAGGCTTTGCGGCCAGGTCTCGGGCCGCCCCAACGGGCTTGCAGGCCAGTCATAGGCCCGCGTCAAGGATCCCATTTCCCCGCCGCCGGCGAGAAAATCCGCAGAAGTTGGACTGTTGAACTTCAACATCAGGGACAGTCGGTGACCAGGTTCAGCCTGTGTTACGGCCGAAACTTAGCCGCCAGTCACCGCCCTTGCAAACCCGAGGTCCTGCGATCGATTGCAAAAATGTTTTGCACGGACGGAACCAAACCGCCACGGCCGCCACCGCTTTCGCCGTTGTCGGGCGGGCGGGACGCGTGCGGCATGACGTTGACGCCGCAAACGCCACTACTTCATCAATCCCGCCGCCGTCAGCGCGCGCGTAATCACGGCCCCGACGTTGATCGCGCGTCGCCGCGGCTTGCGCGGCGGCTCGGGAGCGGGCTTGGGCGCAGGCCGCGGCCACACCACCTTGGTGCGATCCGGCGCCAGCGCCGGCGCCGCTGGCGGTGGCGGAGTAACTACCGGAATGATCTTCGCGGTTTCCTTCGCCGCTTCGGCTGCCGCCTTGGCTTTGCGAATCCATTCGGTCAGGCCGAAGAAATCTGCAATATGATAGGAGGATGAAATTCCCGCCTCGATCAGGAATGCACCTTGCGCGCCATATCGCTCGTCATTGTCGGCGATCCCGAGCGGGGTGCCGTGGGCCATATCGGTGATGGTGTACGATTCCAGAATCGTTTCGCCTTCCGCGTTCCACCAGACCTGGCGCGGATAGCCATCAACGGTGCCCTCCGACATCGGGCTCGCAGGCAGGCCGTGCAGGTCAAGCCATTGCTTGACGATCTCATTGGCGTTGGCGGGGTTGACTGTGCGGTCGGCGCTGCCGTGCCAAACCGAGAGTTTCGGCCATGGGCCCTTATGACCGGAAGCGTTGCGTACGAGGTCGCCCAATTCACCGGCCGGTCGCGACGGTGACTGGAACATTCCGTTCAATGCTTCCCGCACATTGCTGGCGACGCCGAACGGCAGTCCCGCAATGATCGCGCCGCCGGCGAACACCTCAGGATAGGTTGCCAGCATCGCCGACGTCATGGCGCCGCCGGCGGAAAGCCCCGTAACAAAGACGCGACGCTGATCGAGACCGATGTCCCCGACCATCCGTGCGATCATTTGCCGGATCGAACAGACCTCGCCGCTGTCGCGCGTGGTGTCTTGCGGATTGAACCAGTTAAAGCAGCCATTGGCGTTGTTCGACCGCTGCTGCTCAGGCATCAGCAACGCAAAACCATAATGTTTCGCCAGTGTGGACCAGCCGGCGCCCAAATCGTAGCTGGCGGCGGTCTGACCGCATCCATGGAGAACCACGACAAGGCCGGCCGGCCGCTGCAGACTATCGGGCACAAACGAGAACATCCGCAAACCGCCCGGATTGGTTCCAAATTCGGTGGTTTCAATCAGAGGACTGCTGCGGCCAGGTCTCAGGTCGCGCCCGTAATCGCCGAAACCATTGATGGTCGTCAGCTTTGGCAGACGTCGGAGGAAGTCGATATTGTGGGCGAGGGACAAAGGCAGCTCCTTGGCGAGAGACTCAAGACTCACTAACTCCACAGTAACCCCATCAGAAACAGATAGTTGCTGCACTGCAAAATAAAAAGACCGTGGGCTGTCAATCCTCAGAAATTTGGCATCGAGGTGCGGCCTTGTCGCCACATCCCCGACAGAAATGTGATGCGCCTGGCGCGCAAACCGCTTGACGGAACCAGACCTTCATCGCCGCGTCGCGCCATAGTCATGGATTTGCAGCATTTCCCTGAGGGCCCTACCCGAATCACCGCCCGCAATATGAACCATGGCGGCTCGACCCGTGACGCATTTTGAGCGACATCCCCGGGATTGAACGGGCATTGAACTTCCCGGCCGAGGCCTCCGAATAAGGGTTCGCAAGGGGATTTGTTCCGATTGCCGCGTGGGAAGCCCTTGGGACCTTCTTTCAGCCCCATCGCTACGAGGCGATGCCATCGTCGTGACCGGCTTCGGCCCGTCCGGCCGCCACGCCGCCCGCTTCAGCGCAGACCTGCAATTCACCCAACGCGTTCGAGCACCACCATCATACGAAACGCGATCTGTCTTCGAACCGCTTGCGGTACCTTCTCCTCGAAGGCCAGCACGGAACGAACCAGCGCGGCCGGCATCAGGGACCAGCTCTGAAATCCCCCGCTCATCGGATAGGCGAACAGGCTGAACCATTTGACGCTGCGGACGCGGATCGATGGCACCTCGTTTTCAACTCGCCTGCACGCGGCTGGCGTCGCAAACAAAAGGCTCGGGATGGCTTGGTTGGCGTCGAACGGGTCGCGATCGGGGTCGATCTTGACCGGCGCGAACGGGTCGACATCCATATCCACCGGCTCGCCGTGAAAACGATCATAGAATCTGCGCGCAATGGTCGTCATCGCCGGCTCGATCATGGCGACGCGTCCGCCCGCTTTCAATACCCGCGACGCTTCCTTGAGAAACGCGATCGGCCGCTCCAGGTGATGCAGAACATCGAGCATGACCACGCCGGAAAATGAACCATCTGGGAACGGCAGGCCATGCGCATCCGCCACCACATCGATGCCTGGAAACGGCAGGATGTCGGTCGATAGGATGTCGGGCCTGAAATCCTTGATGTGGGCCGTGCCGCTGCCGATGTCGAGCACCCGACCTTGGGGACAGCTCTCGATCAGCCGCCGATGAAAATCGCGGTACAGCAGGCGGATCGCGCCCTTTTTCTGCCACCGGCTGCGGTGAACAATCTGGCGTCGATCCAAATCGGCCGCGATCCTGGTCATGGCAATCCGCGGGTCAAACGGCTTTGAGCTTGCGATAGGCGAACCATACCATTTTCAAGAGCAGCCAACCGTCCCGGAATCGGGAGATCTGGGTTTCGCCGAAGGTGCGCGCCTTGTAGTGGATGGGGGTCTCGATGATCTTCAGATTCTGCTTCGCCGCACCGAAGATCAGATCGAAATCCCCGAACGGGTCGAAGTTGCCGAAATAGTCGC
>NZ_JBEKXH010000173.1:0-12518 GCF_049512235.1 Bradyrhizobium sp. | reverse complement strand
CACCGTCTACGCGGCCAGCGTCCGGGACACGAGTTCTTAAGCTAGCTAGCGCGTATGAGGGTTGGGGTGAGGGGGACTCTCCGCAAGCGGGGAGAGGTTAAGAGCCAGCTGAATGCATTGAACGCGAAAGCCGCGCTTGAACAGCGCGGTAGCGACCGTCGCAATCAAGACGATCTTTAATTGTTGCGGGTGATATCGCCTGGTTGGGCCGTGATTTCCGTTCCAGGTTGGTGTCATTCCGGGGCGCGAAGCGAGCCCGGAATCTCGAGGTTCCGGGTTCGCCATCGCATCGGCGCGATCGGAGACCGCGCCTATCAGCCGACTTTGCGGTCCCGGATGCTGTCGCCTCGGCGGTCCTGCCCTCTGTAGTCCGGATCCGCATCGCCGCGCCGATCCATCGGACCGCTGCGCAGGGAGACGAAGAACTCCTGGACTTCCCGCGCCAGGCGCTCGGCGGCGCCGGACACATTGCTGGCCGTATCCAGCACCTGGTCGGCCGAGCGGTTGGTCTCTCCAATCGAGGCACTGACGATTGCGATGCTCGATGCCAGGGTGTGGGTTCCGGACGCCGCCATCTGCACGTTTTGCGAAATCTCCCGCGTTGCCGCGCCCTGCTGCTCGACGGCGCTGGCAATCGCGGTCGTGACCTCGTCGATCCGGCGCATGGCGACGCCGACTTCCTTGACAGAAGCTACCGCGCTGCCGGTCGAGGTCTGGATCCCCTGGACATGCTGGGCGATCTCCTGGGTGGCCTTGGCGGTCTGCTCGGCGAGCGACTTGACCTCCTGGGCGACGACGGCAAAACCGCGGCCGGCCTCGCCGGCCCGCGCGGCTTCGATGGTGGCGTTGAGCGCCAAAAGGTTGGTCTGCGCGGCAATGGCCTGGATCAAATCCACCACGGAAGAGATGCTTTGCGCGGCCTGGGCGAGACCCTCGATCTCGCTCTCCGAGCGCGCCGTGGTGGCGCCCGCCGAACGAACCGTCGAATTCGACAGCTCGATCTGACGCCCTATTTCCTGAATCGAGCTGGTGAGCTGTTCCGCCGCGGCAGCCACGGTCTGGACGTTGGACGCGGTCTGCTCGGCAGCCGAGGCGGCCGAGGCCGCCTGTTTGGTGGCCTCGCCGGAAATCGCTGTAAGTGCCCCCGCCGTCTGTTTCATGACGCCCGCATTTTCGCCGACCGTCGAAAGCACTTCGTTGGCGGATTTACGGAAGCCCTCGATCGCGTCTTCCATGCCGCGGTTAAGCGCCTCGCGCGCCTCGACCTCGCCGGCGAAGCTTTTGGCGGCCTGCTGCTGGGCGATGACGTTGTCGCGGAATTTTGCAACTGCGCCCGCGACGTGGCCGATTTCGTCGGCGCGCTGCGCGGTCTTGAATTCGGCTGACGTGTCGCCGCCGGAGAGGCGGTCGGCGTCATCAACCAGTTCGCCGAGCGGGCGGATGATGCCGCGGGCGGTCAAGAACGCAATCAACAGGCCGACCAGGGCGGCCGCGCCGGCGACGATTTCCTGCGTCAAAACGGTACTGGAGATGCGGGCGTCAGTCTCGCGTCTCACTCCTTCGAAATGCTGCCCGATCGCGACTTTCGCGGTTTCCATTTTCCCAACCGCCTCCGTGGCCAGCGGCGCGATCGCCTTGACTTGAAGCTCATCCACAAGCATCAAGCTGGTTGCGGTGATATCAAATGCCTCGGCGTATTTGGCGATGCCGGACCTGACCGGCGCGATCAGCGCCGCCAGACCTTGCGGCAGGTCGCCCGCTTCAAGGTCTGATATCTGCTGCTGGGCCTTGCCCAGATCGGTCTTTAACGTTTCCATTCCCTTGCCATCGCGTGTAGCCAGCGTCCGCCAGTTGGCGACGCGAACCAAAAGGATGGTAGCTTCGAGCGCATTCGCGGCTTGCGCGAGCGGCGTATCATTCGCGGCGTCGACGAGTTTCCGGACGTCGGCAGCCATCTTGTCGCCGTCGCTGAACAGCGAGGCGCGGCCCGCCTGCATCCGCTTGACCGCATCGCCCAGCGCCGAACGCTTCACCTTGATCTCGGCGATCGTCTTGGCAAGCTCGGCATAGGTTGCACGCCGTTGGTCGGATCTCGTTGTCCTGGCGGCGTCATCGAGAAGACCTGTCAGCTTCGTCAACCGGCTGTCGGATTCCGCAAAGGAAGGCTCGTCCTGGTCGAAGGCATAGCGCTGGATGGCGCGGGAAATGGCATGAAGCTCTGATGCGATATCGCTTGCGCGGATCGTGTTTTGCGATTGCAAGCTCAAATCCTCGAGCTGGGCGCGAATCTCCCCCAGCTGCCAGACCCCGAAGCCCGCCAGCAAGAGTCCATACAGCACGAAAGCGCCGAAGCCGCCGTAGAGCCGGCCTCGGATATGGAGGTTGAAAATTGCCATCGATCATCCTGGGTGAAGAGGCTTCGGAAGCGTAACGCGCTCGCAAGATTTCGATTTCTCGGAAACGCAATGCCAGTGATCGCCAGCTTCCCACGGGTAATTTAATCGAGGATGAAATATTATTGCGGTACAACTACGGCGTCTCGGCTCAGATCGACGCAAAGCCCGGTTCGGTGCTGCGAATCATTCGCTGGGTGGCAAGGTCGGAGGTCGTCTGCCTCGCAAGGTGCATAAGGGCGCTTTGGCGTCCACTTTTTTCCAGCAGCATTGCGCACCGCCACCGAAGAAATGCTTGCGCGAGAGCGGCAACGGTTTCACAACCCAACACTGACTCACATCCAGCGCGCGGAAGGCCGGCTTTGGCAAAGATCCTGATCGTGGATGACGATATCGCCGTTCAGGCCACCATCAAGCTGCTGCTGGAGCGGGCCGGCCACAGCATCGTCGTCGCCGGCGATGGCCGCGAGGGGCTGGCGAGGCTGGGAACCGGCGATTTCGATCTGCTGTTCCTCGATATCTTCATGCCGGGAATGGACGGCCTGGAAACGATGCGAATGATCCATCAGCAGCAGCCGCTGATCCCGATCATCGTGATCTCCGGCCGGCCGATCGCCCTGGATGCAGGTTCGGCTCCGGATTTCCTCACGATGGCGACCAAGCTCGGCGCGGTCTCAAGCCTGCAAAAGCCTTTCAAGCCTTCCGCTCTGCTGGCCGCCGTGGCGCGATGTCTTGAAGCCGCGCGGCAGCCATCGACGTCATCGATCGCAGCCGGCGAAGCTGCCTCCCGCCCATGACGCCCGGACGGTGACGCCCGTCCTCCCCAGCTCAGCACCGGAGCGGTTCGGAAGCGGCGTGAAGGCGAAGATGACGCTGACCGCCCGACTGGCCCTGGCGATGGTCTTGTTGGTCGCGCTCGCGGTGGCCGCGGTCGGATGGCTGAGCTACAGCAGCACGGTGCAGGTGATCCTGCCGCGCCTGCTCGATCGGATCGAGACGCATTCGCGGCTGGTGGCGGCGGACGTCGCGACCTACGTCGCCGGCGCGCGCGGCGATGTCGCAGGCTTCCGGTCCTCGGCGGCGTTCAACGGGTTCGTCCGCGCGCATCAGGCCGGCGGCATCGATCCCATCGACGGCGTCTCCGAACAGACATGGCGGGAACGAATCGCGGCTCGGCTTCGGGCCGAACTCGAAGCCAAGCCGGTTTATGCGGCGCTCCGCCTCATCGGACTCGATGACGGTCAACGCGAAATCGTCCGCGTCGACCGCCGGACCCCGGACGGCGCCGTCCGGATCGTCCCCGAGCCGGAACTGCTGGGCAAAGGCGACCGGATATATTTCAACGATACCATCAAGTTGCGGCCGAACGAAGTCTATGTCTCTCCGCTCAATCTGACCGGGGACACGATAATGATGGAGCCGCCCCCCAGACCGACGCTGCGGATCGCAACGCCGATCTTCACAGCCGACGACAAACCATTCGGCATCTTCATCGTCAACATCGACATGCGGCCAGCGTTCGAGCGCGTCCGTTCGTCGATGCGGGAGGGCGGGGCAATATATCTCGTCAATGGACGCGGCGATTATCTCGTGCATCCCGATCGGTCGCGCGAGTTCGGCGCGCTGCTGGGCGTACCGTTCGACTGGCAGAACGACTTCCCGGAGCTGGCATCGTCGCTCGGAGCGAGCCAAAGCTTCGCACGGGTTGGCACGGACGCGTTCGGAAGGCCAGGCGGCGTGGCGTTCGCTCCGGCCGTCCTGGCCGGCAGCGAATGGGTTGCCGTGATCGAAACCGTTCCGAACAGGATCGCCATGGCGCCGGCGATCGTGATCCGGAACACGTCCTTGCTTGTCGGGCTGATCGCGGTGTCATGCGCCGCCGCGCTGGCCGCGCTGGTGGCGCGGTCGCTGGCCCGCCCGATCATACAATTGACCGCCGCGGTCGAAAGATCCGGGCGCGATGCTGCGGTCGCAATCCCGGTCGATGCCGGCGGCGAGACCGGCGTGCTGGCGCGCGCCTTTGCGCGGGTGATGGAGGAGGTCAATGCCAAGACCGCCGCGCTCGAACGGGAGGTTGAGGAACATCGCCGCACCGAGGCTGCCCGCGATCGCCATGCGGAGCGCGAGCGCCTGTTCAGCGCGGCGGTGGAATCCTCCCACGATGCCATCGTCACGAAATCCCTCGACGGCGAGATTACCGGCTGGAACCCGGCGGCGGAACGCCTGTTCGGGTATACCGCCGCGGAAGCGGTCGGCAGAAATATCGATCTCATCGTTCCCCCCGATCGGGCGAGTGAAGCTCGCGACATCCTGCGCCGCGTCGGCCAGGGCGAGACGATCGACCAGCACGAAACGGTGCGACGCCGCAAGGATGGCACCACGGTAGACGTCTCGCTCAGCATATCTCCGATCAGGAGCCCGTCGGGGGCCATCACCGGCGCTTCCAAGACCGCCCGCGACATCACGGAAAGCCGAAGAATTCAACAGGCCCTCCACCGGGAGATCGAGGAACGGCGGCGCATCTTCGAAACATCGCAGGATCTGATCCTGGTCACAGACTCCAAGGGCGTTCTGCTTCAGGCGAGCCCCAGTTCCGAAACCATCCTGGGATACAAGCCCGAGGAAATGATCGGTCGCAACGCCGTCGAATTCACCCACCGTGACGATCTCGACAGCGCCTGCGAGGAAGCACGCGCGGAACGGCGTGGGCCACGCATGCGAAGTTTTAATTCGCGCGGCATCCATAAGGACGGGCGCACGGTGACACTGTCGTGGATGGGGGCATGGTCCGAGCCGGTCAGGCGGCATTTCTATATCGGCCGCGACATGACCGAGAGCCAGCATGCCGAGGAAACCCTGCGCGAAAGCGAGAGGATAGCGCGCGGCATCATCGATACCGCGCTCGATGCCTTCGTCCAGACCGACCAGAACGGCAGCATCCTGGACTGGAACTCGCAGGCGGAAATGATTTTCGGGTGGACGCGCAAGGAGGTGCTTGGGAAAAATTTTATCGACCTGGTCCTGTCGGGAACAGACCACGACGATCTCGCCTCGGCGCTGCAACGCTTTCTGGCGTCCGGACAAGACCAGATTCTCGGACGCCGCCGCGAACTGATGGCGCGCCGCAGCGACGGCCATGAATTTCGGGCGGAATTGAGCGTCACCGCGCTGAAACTCCGTGAAGGCTTTGTTTTCAATGGTTTCTTGCGCGATCTCACCGGCAAGATCGCGGCCGAGGAACGGCTTCGTCAGGCCGAGAAAATGGAAGCGCTCGGTCAGCTCACCGGCGGCATCGCCCATGACTTCAACAACATTCTGACCGTCATCACCGGGACCATTGAAATTCTGTCCGATGCCGTCGCCAAGGAGCCGCAGCTCGCGGCCATCACCCGGATGATCGACGATGCCGCGGCACGCGGCGCCGAGCTGACCCAGCACCTGCTTGCATTCGCCCGCAAGCAGCCGCTGCAGCCGCGGGACACGGACGTCAACACGCTGATCATCGACACCGTCAGGATGCTGCGGCCCACGCTCGGCGAGCAGATCGAGATCGAATCCGTATTTGAAGACGAGACCTGCCTCGCGGCCGTCGATCCCAATCAGCTTGCGACCGCCATCCTGAATCTTTCGCTCAACGCCCGTGACGCCATGCCCGCGGGCGGCAAGCTGATCCTGGAGACCGGCACGGCGTTTCTGGACGAGAATTACGCCAGCATGCACGGCGACGTCAGGCCCGGCCGCTTCACCCTGATTGCCGTGAGCGACAGCGGAACCGGCATTCCGGCAGCCATGCTCGACAAGGTCTTCGACCCGTTCTTTACCTCGAAGGGACCCGGCAAGGGCACCGGCCTCGGGCTCAGCATGGTCTACGGCTTCGTCAAACAATCCGCAGGGCACATCAAGATCTATAGCGAGGAGGGTCACGGCACGACGATCAAGATGTACCTGCCGCCCGGCACCGGAGAACTGTCTGCCTCCGAAGCTTCCGCAGTGCCGGCCGTTCAGGGCGGCAAGGAAATCATTCTCGTCGTCGAGGACGACAGGCTGGTGCGAGACTACGTTCTGACGCAGCTGCATTCGATGGGCTACGTCACGCTGGACGCGGCGAACGCGGCGGAAGCGCTCGCCCTCATCGATGCAGGCCGCGAATTCGACCTGCTTTTCACCGACGTGATCATGCCGGGCGCGATGAACGGCCGCCAGCTGGCCAACGCGATCCGAAACCGAAAGCCCGCATTGAAGGTGTTGTATACCTCGGGCTATACCGAAAACGCGATCATTCATCATGGCCGGCTCGACGCCGGAGTCCTGCTTCTGGCCAAGCCGTATCGCAAGTCGGACCTCGCCTTGATGATCCGCAGGGCACTCGGCGATCGAGGCCGCGCGATCGAATCGAGCGGCGCGCCCGCAGCTCCGGATGCAGGGCATGATCCGGAACAGTCTCGGGCTTGACCCCTGGCCATGCTTCGAGACGCATCGCTTGCGCGATGCTCCCCGGGATGAGGTTCAAGCGCGACGTCGATAGGATTCGAACTACGGAGAGGCTGGACTAGGAAGCGCGCGCGGCCGTCATGACAATTCGGATCAGATCGGCCGCATTCCTCGCGCCGAGTTTTTTCATGATGTTGGCGCGATGGTCCTCAATGGTGCGCGGGCTGATGCCAAGGTGGCGTCCGGCTTCCTTGTTCGACGCACCGGCTGCGAATTGCTCCAGAACCTCGCGTTCGCGGCGCGTCAGCGGCTCGCGCCCGGGAAAGTGAAGCGAGGCAACTCTCAGCACGGAACCCTCTGCCTGCCGGCGTGCATATGCCGCGATCGCCTCATCCAGCCGGGCAACGATTTCGCTGCCGCGGAACGGCTTTTCAATGAAGTCCAGCGCGCCGTTCTTGATGGCGCTGACCGCCATGGCGATATCGCCCTGCCCGGAGATCATGAAGATCGGCGACGGATACTCCTCGCCGTGCAGTTCTTTGAGAATGTCGAGACCCGACTTGCCGGGAATATGGACGTCGAGCAGGATGCAGGAGGGGGTCCGATTGCGCGCGACCGCCAGCAATGCGGCGCCATCGGCGAAGCAGATCACCTGGTAGCCTCCCGCCGTAAGTACCATCGAGAGGGTTTCACGGATGGCGGCATCGTCGTCAACCACGAAAATCTCGCCGCGGGAGACTGGTTTCTCGGTCATGTTCCATCGTCCACAGAAGCTGAAAAATGACGCATGCTTGCCGGGCCACCTTGCACCGGCGCGGATTCGTAAGCTGCCGCATTTGTACGGGACCGGGACCTAACGCACAAGTAGCGCCGGAGGCATAATAGTGCAGCAAAGCAGGGCACTGCTGGTGGATGCGGCAGGCGACGGAGCTTCGGTCCAATCCGACGATCAGCTCCTTGGCCTGGATTTGCCTGATCGCCTCCGCGCATGAAGGCGCGATGGCGGCTATTGACTAGGACGCGCGGGCCAGGTCGGATTTGACGCGGTCGTTCATCCATTGCCGATACGAAGCGGATAACGGCTCCGGCAATTCGAATTCCACTCGCAGGCTGTCGTCATCCTTGCCGCGCACGACGAAAGGCAACGCCGTCTCAAAACCCTGCACCCGGAGCGTGCCGGTTTCGCCGCGCGGCATCTCGGGACTGCAGCGGACGCGGGCGCCGCTCTCGGAGATATCCAGCAATTCGCCCTCATGCCGTTTTCCCACGCTGTCGAGAATATCGCCACGCAGCGAAATCTGATGGCGAGCCGACATGCGGCGATTGGCATCGGCCGTCGACGTCCGGACCACACGGACCAGGATCTCCCGCAGTCCGCTGATATTGGTCGAGACCTCAGCGATGGAGGAGCGAACAACACTGGCCCGGCCGCTGACGCGGCCGGCGCCGACGCTGACATTCTGCACGCGTTCCGAAACCTCGCGCGCCGCCGACGCTGTCTGAGCTATATTCCTCGCGATTTCGCTGGTGGCCGCGCCCTGCTGCTCGATCGCGGCGGCGATCGCAATCGCCGCGCCGTCAATTTCTCGCACCCGGTCACCGACCTCGGTCATGGCGCCGACGGCGGCCGCGGTGACGGACTGGATTTCCGCGATCTGGCGATTGATATCCTCGGTCGAACGCGCCGTCTGGCTGGCGAGATTCTTCACTTCCGCGGCGACGACGGCAAAGCCCCTGCCGGCCTCACCGGCGCGCGCCGCCTCGATGGTGGCGTTGAGCGCGAGCAGGTTGGTCTGGCTGGCGATTTCACCGATCAGCTTGGTGACATCGGAAATCCGGCTGACCGCATCGTTCAGCGATCGCACTGTGACCGCGGCGCTTTCCCCACTGGCCACGGCGCGCTGCGTAATTTGCGCGGTCCGCGCGATCTGGGCCGCTATTTCGTGAATCGAATTGGAGAGCTGCTCAGCCGCGGCGGCGACCGCCTGCGAATTCGTCAGCGCCAGCCCCGAAGCCGCGGCCGCGGACTGCGTATCGCCGGCCACCGTCGAGGCGAATTGCGACATTTCCTGAGTCGTTTGATCGACATCGCGGGCGGTGACCGCTATCGCCTCGATCGCGCCTGTGGTTTCGCGTTCGACCTCGGCGGCCATTCCGAGGATGGCCTGCCGGCGAAGTTCGATCGCTTGCTGCTCAGCCAGTTTTTCGCGCTCGGCCTGCTGACGATTCTCGATGCCCTGCTGCTTGAACACCAGCACCGCGTCGGCCATGTGGCCAATTTCGTCGCGCTGGCCCGCCGCCGGTACCGCCACATCGAGATCTCCACCGGCCAGCCGCTTCATGGCTTCGGTCATGGCCGTCACCGGCCGCGCCACGCCGGCGGTCAGAAAATAGCCGGCCGCCAATGCGAACAGAACCGCAAGCGCGGCCGAGGCGAGCAGAATGTCGCGCGAGGTCGAATACAGCGCATCGCCGGCCTGCTCGGCCGAACTGGCGCCCTTCAGATTGATCTCGACGATCTTCTCGATGGTCGATTCCGCCTTCAGACCCATCACCGATACCTCGCCGACGAAGAATTTCATCGCCTCGGCGTTGTTCAAGGTGTCCGAGATCGCCAGCATCCTGGCGCAGGCGGTGAGATAGGCCTGCCATGACGGCACGAACGCGTCATAGGCCGCGCGTTCCTCCGCGGACGTGATCATCCGCTCATAGAGCTTGCGCGCATCCTCGACATTCTTCTCGGCAAGATGGACCCGGACCTCGATATTTGCCTTCTCGGCCGGCTCCGACACCATGACATGACGGCTGATGATGGCGCGGTGACGCGCCATATTGTAACGGACATCGCCGATGGTGCGGACGCTCGGCAGCCAGTTGGAATTGATATCCACGGTGGTTTCGCGGACGTGCATCAGCCGATCGATCGCGAACCAGCCGCTGGCGCATATGATCAGCGCGAGAATGCCGAGAGCGGCCGCGATCTTCGTTCGAATCGTGATGTCGCGAAACCTGAAGGACGGTGCGGCCATCGAAGACTCCGGGCTGGCTCATAACAGTGGCCGACCGCCGAACATTGACGAGCTCAATCAACTCCCACTGTGCTGCGAGCCTAGCGATGCCGCGCTACTTCATGATTAATTTAAAGCTGCGTAAAACAACGGATACCGCGCCGTTGGCTCGGCATCCGCCGCAATGCATTCACGCGCCGACCATGGAGTCGCTGCCTGAAGCGGCACGCGCTTTTTTCTTGTCCTTTCCTTTTTGAAACTCGACCTCTATTTCGATACCGTTGACCCGGACTAATTCGCAGCGGCGATAGGCGAGGCCGGTCGAGGACAGCAGCAGAAAGAACTCCTTGAGATTGAGGCCCTGAATCGATCCCTCCACGCTGAGTTTGGCGTCTGTGTCCGATATGGCGTTGAGCACGCAATCCCGACGCCACGTACCATCGATGCCCATGATGCAGACACCGTATCCTCGGCTGAACGTCACCCGTTCCGGCCCTCGTGCATGCTCCGTCATCTCAGCGTCCTCCCATTGCAGCGACCCTCGGCGCAGCCGCGCCGGTGGTTGGCGTCTTGATCGAGGTCGCGCGCGCACCGTTAGGCCGGTAAAGCCCGCGACGTTCCGGATACGGCTTGAAGGCTTCGGTCAACCCGACCACGGTTTCCGCGGCGCCGAGCACGAGAAAGCCGTCCGGTTCGGTCGCCTTGGCGAGGCGGTTGAAAATGTTGATTTTGGTGTCCTGATCAAAGTAGATCAGAACGTTGCGGCAGAAGATCACGTCGAACACCCCGAGCTGGGAGAAATCGTGCAGCAAGTTGAGTTGCCGGTGCTGAATCATGGCGCGGATGTCGGGATTGATCTGCCAGACCTCTCCGGTCTGCTTGAAGTATTTGACCAGGAATTGAATCGGCAGGCCGCGCTGGACCTCGAATTGACTGTAGATTCCAGCCTTCGACTTCTCGATCACCTCCTGCGAAAGGTCGGTCGCAAGGATCTCGATCCGAAAGCCCGCGATTGCGGCACTCATTTCCTTCAAGCACATCGCCAGGGAATACGGTTCCTGCCCCGTGGAACCGGCGGCACACCAGATCCGGATACTCTTGCGGCTGGCGCGCGCCTGCAGGATCTCGGGCATGATCGAAGCGCGGAAGTGATCGAACGGAACCTTGTCGCGAAAAAAGAAGGTCTCGTTGGTGGTCATCGCCTCGACCACCTGGCTGATGATCGAACTGGATCCGCCTTTCATTTTTTGCACGAGTTCGCTGATACCGGGCAGGCCGGATTTTCGCGCCAGCGGCAGCAGCCGGCTTTCGATCAGGTACTGCTTGTCGGCGGACAGGTCGAGACCGGAATGGTCGCGGAGAAGCTTGCGCAGGTATTCATAGTCGGGCGGGGTCACGGGCGGCCTCCGAATGCAAGACTGACGATAGGGCCGAACCGGACTAGGCCGGCTCGGCTAAACTGAGCAAACCGACTTCCCGGAACTTGGCCGCGACGATGTCCTTGTCGAACGGCTTCATGATGTATTCGTCGGCGCCGGCGTTGATCGCCCGCGCGATATGGTCGATCCCGTTTTCGGTGGTGCAGAACACCACCTTGGGCTGGTCGCCGCCGGGCATGCGGCGCAGATTGCCGAGGAACTCGTAGCCGTCCATGACGGGCATGTTCCAGTCGAGCAGGATGGCGTCGGGCAGGCCGCGCCTGCAGACGTCAAGCGCCTTCTCGCCGTCCTCGGCTTCGACGATCTGGAAATTCAGGCCTTCCAGGATGCGCCTTGCGACCTTTCGGATCACGCTTGAGTCGTCGACCACCAGACATGTTCTCATTTCAGCCTCTGTTTCTTCAGATCCCGAAAGGGACGTTTCCATAGCAACTCAAGGTTTACCGCGCATGGCCCTGGCGTCATGCCGCCAGCAGGTCAGGTACGATTTCGAGGACGCGATCGACGTCGAGGACGACCATGAGCTGGCCGTCGAGGCGATGCACGCCGCCGGCGAGCTTGGCCATGCGCGGATCGAGGTTGACGGGGTTTTCCTCTCTGCCGTCGTCGGCGAGCTTGAGCACCTCGCCGATCTGATCGATCAAGAGGCCGTAGGACTCGCCGCGCAGATCGACCCCGACCGCCATCGGCGGCTTGCCGTCGGCGTTTTTGGGCATGCCGAGACGGGCGCGCATGTCGACCACGGTGACGATGCGGCCGCGCAGATTGAGCACGCCGGCGATCTCGCCGGAGGACAGCGGCACCCGGGTCAGCCGCTGCGGCATGAACACGTCCTGGACCCGCGAGATCGGCAGGCCGAACAGCTGGCCGCCGATCACCGCGGTGACGTATTCGGACACCGCGCCTTCGGCTAAGTCGTTTCGAGTGGTCATGGCCTGTTCCCTCATACCCGGGCTGAACTTGTTCATGCCGCCCTGGCGATCTCGGCGGTCTGTTCCTTCAGCGCCGCGATCAGGCCGGGACGGTCGAACTTGGCGACGTAATCGTGGAAGCCGGCCTGCCGGCCGCGCTCGATCGCCGCCGGCGACACCACCGCCGACAGCGCGATGATCGGCATCGCGCTGAGATTGGCATCGGCCCGGATGGTCTCGGCGAATTCGAAGCCGTTCATGTCGGGCATTTCGATATCGGTCAGCACCACGTCGAAGACCTGGCCCGAGCGCAGCGCCGTCAGGCCCTCCTGCGCA
>NZ_JBEKXH010000172.1:0-12520 GCF_049512235.1 Bradyrhizobium sp. | reverse complement strand
CTTCGCGATCCGCGGCACGCGCGCTGCCATTGTCGATCGTGCATCCAAAGCAATATATTGAAATACGCGAGGAATATAACGTCATCGGAGCGTTCGGACTGTTGCGCGGGGCCGTTCACAGGGCAATTTCGCGACGCCTGGGAATACGCGCGAAATGATCCAGGGCCCGTCGATCAATTCAAGGCGCCAATGCATCGCGCTGTTGTGCGATGAGGGCTATCTTTTCCCCTCCCTGGTCTGCGCCAAACAGGCGCGCGAACACGCGCCCGCAAGCGCGGACGTCGTCGTCTTCCTGGAAAGCGACCGTCTGACGCCGGAGCGTCAAGGCATATTCGAATCCGTAACTGGCGCGTCTATCCGCGTCATTCCTGCCTGGCTCACGGATCTCCTGGATCGATCCGTGCCGAAGGATTTCTTTCGGACGCACGTCAACCGGGCGGCCCTGTTCCGGTTGTTCGTCGCCCGTCTCCTCGGAGATCGTTACGAACGAATTATCTACATGGACGGTGACATACAAGTCCGGCGGCCGCTGGCCGAATTGTTGACGACGCCACTGCCGGAAGGCACCGTCGGCGTCGTGCCCGACTGGGTCGCACTGCACAGTGTCGATGGGATGCCGCATGCGGCGGCCAACAGAGCCTATATGGAGGGCCTGGATTTCTCGCCGGAGCACTGGGGCTCGTACTTCAATTCCGGAGTCATGATGGCTTCTCCGGATACCTGGAATGACATCGGTCCGAAGGCTCTTGAGTTTCTCGTCGCAAGGCCCGGCTCATGCAGGCTGCACGACCAGAGCGCGTTCAATCACGTTTGTCGTGGTCGCACCACCAACCTGTCGCTGCGCTGGAATTTTCTTCGGCATTTCATGTCGCTCCCCTCCTACGCGGCCATTGATCCGGCCATCGTGCATTTTGTCGGCAAGCTCAAGCCGTGGGACGGCGTCTACGCGCCGTGGGGACGTGCCGAGTTCGAACCCTATCTGGAGATGGCCAAAGCCCTGCACGGAGCCGACGTCGCGTGGCGGCGCCAGCCGCTGTTGCGGCGTATCGGTTATCATATCAAGCCGCTCACGCGACGCGACGATTACGCGGATATTCCCTATCGAAACGCGATCGACAGTTCGGTTCGCGCGCATTGCGGCGGATAGTCACAGTGGCGGCCATAGTTGTGACATGGTCTTCGCGACCTTGTGGATCGCGACGACAGACGGCCGAAAATTTCCACGGCGACGGAACTGCGATATCTCCGGACCATCCCGTTGCGAACTTGGCAACGGATTGCGTTGGTGTTCAGGGGCGCGGCGTTTTGGTTCATTGAGACTGTGGTCTATGAAATTGTGTTCGGGTGGTACGAGTATTGGCCGCGAGATTATATGATTTGCCTCGCCGTGTTGTCCTCATCAGCGACCTTGCTGTTGAACGCGACGGCGCAACCGCCGTGGCGATGTCCGCCGTTCGCGCCCTCCGCAAGAATGGAGTGGCCGTAACTTACGTCTGCGGCGACGACGGACAGAATGCCGAACTCGCCGATCTGGGCGTCCAGGTTGCACCGGTACGGGGTCAGGAAATAGGCAAGGCCGGCGCATTCGCTGCGGCCACCGCCGGACTGTATAGCGCCAAGGCCGCAAAAGTCCTGAGAAACGTGATAAAGCAGGTCGATGGCGAAGGTGTTGTCTATCATCTTCACAATTGGTCCAAGATCCTGTCGCCGTCGATATTCCACGTCCTCAATCCCGTATCGGAAAGGTTGCTTGTCTCGACCCACGACTATTTCCTGGCCTGTCCGAACGGGGGATACTTTAACTTCAAAAAGAAGTCGCCGTGCGAACTTACGCCTCTTTCCGGCGCCTGCCTGGCGACCGATTGTGACCGACGGTCCTATCTGCAGAAAATCTGGCGGGTGGTTCGCAGTGTGGCGCTGCGTGGGCTGATCGATCTGTCGCGCAAGAACGCGACGATCCTGGCGGTGCATGACGGCATGGTGGACCATCTGGTACGCGGCGGAATCAACCCGGACTCCATCAAGGTGCTCCGCAACCCGGTGACACCATGGTCCGATACGCGGATCGCGGTTGAGAACAACCGCAAATTCCTGTTTGTCGGACGCCTCGATCACGACAAGGGCGCCGAGCTTTTGGCGCAGGCGGCGAGGGACGCCGGATCGCCCATTCAGATGATCGGTGACGGTCCATTGCGGTCGCAGCTCGAGCAGTCGTTTCCTGAGGCCGAGCTGTTGGGCTGGCAATCGCGGAAGCAGGTCGCGCGGATCGCGAGGGATGCCCGCGTGGTCGTGATGCCGACGGCATCGCGCGAGACCTTCGGGCTGGTGGCCTTTGAGGCCCTGACCAGCGGAATTCCCGTTATTATTTCCAGGTTTGCCGCGACCAGCGACGAGATCGTCCGCAGAGAGATTGGCTTCTCTTGCGACCCTTACGACGCCAGGGGCCTGGCCGAACTCATGAAGATGATGGCTGTCGGTGACAATCGCCTTCGGGACATGAGCGAACGGGCTTGGGAAGCGCGCGGCTCGCTCGCTCATTCACCTGAAAGCTGGGGCGAACGCTTGATGGCGATCTACGCGGACGCCAACCGCGCGGCGGCACCGGCGAACAGGATCGTGGCAGTGCATGGCACGTAAGCACACCGCAATGCGCTGGCTCGGCCAGATGGCCGAAAGCTCCGGCCTGACGGCGCTCGCGGCACCCAGATATGGCGGCGCCGGCGCGATTCTGATGCTTCACAGCATCGTGGCCGATGACGACCCGCTGCCCAGGGACAACGCTCACACCTCCGCCGCTTTCCTGGAGAAGATGATCCGCTACTACTTGGCGCGGCGAGTTGCTGTGCTTTCATTGTCGGACGCGATTGCCCAGTTGGAGAGCGGATCGGCACGCCGGTTTGTCAGTTTCACGCTGGACGACGGGTACCGCGACAATCTCAACATTGCTTTGCCGATCTTCAAGAGATACGGCGTGCCATTCACGATCTACGTCACCAGCGCTTTTCTGGAGCGCCGTTATGAAGACTACGGATGGGGCCAGGTCCGCCATCTGGTCAGGGACAATTGCGCGATCGATGTCGAGGCCTTGGAACAGCGGCTCATCATGGGCTCGCGCCGGGAGAAAATCCAGGCCTACTACAAACTGAAGCGATGGATGAAGGACGGGACACTCGGACCCGAAGCGTTGAGCTCGCTGTTCGAAGCGTATCGGATGACGGCCAGCGAGGCGCTCGATCGCGACGCCTTGACCGTCGGCGAACTTGCATCGGCGGCCCGGGCCGAGCCCTTGCTCGAGATCGGTGGACATACCACGACGCATCGCCGGCTGGCGTTGCTTGATGAAGCAACAGCCTCGGACGATGTCCGGCGCAACAAAATGCAGCTGGAGACGATCATCGATCGCGAGGTTCGCCACTTTGCTTATCCCTTCGGCGACGCGGTGAGCTGCGGCGCGCGCGAGTTTCGCCTGGCAAAGGCTGCGGGTTTTGCGACGGCGGTCACGACACGGGTTGGAAATCTGTTCGCGGACCATGCGCAGCACCGTTGGTGTCTGCCGAGGCTGCGCTTCCTGGGCCCGTGCGAGGGGCTGGGCTTTATGGAATGTCAGAGATCCGGAGCCATCACCGCCGTGGCGACGCGGTTCGGAAATCCTGTCAGGTTGGAGTAGCAGACGATCAAACGCATAAAGACCCTGACGTCATCAGGCCGTGGGCAAAGCCATCGGATCGTGCGACGCGCGAGCCGATGGCGTGCCCACCATCTTTTCAGATCCAGTATGGCGGGCATGGCGCAAGGGCGCCTTTGCCCACCCTACGCGCGCTGTTATCTATGATGCCAACTTATCGAGAGCTCTATTTGACGGCCTGCTCCGAGACGCTAAGTCTAGCGGTGCATGTTCCGCAGTAGTGGGAAATCGTGACCCTGGAAATTACCCATAGCCATCGCAGGCTGGCGTTCGGAGCAATCGCCTCGGGTGCCGTGAATGGTATCAAGCTCATTCTCCAACTGCTGCTGTTTCCCGTCATGGCCCGGCTGCTGGGGCCGGATGAATTCGGCCTCTATGCCTTGGCGTTGCCGACCGTCGCTCTCATTGCGCTGTTGGCCGATGGGGGCTTGGGAGCGACATTGGCTCGAGAGGATGAATCTTCCGAGCTGGTCTGGTCGAGTGCGTTCTGGGCTCTCGCGTTTCTTGGCATCGCGTTGGGGCTTTGCTCTACGATATTCGGCCTGTTCCTGGGCCATCTTGCGAAACAACCTCGGCTTCCCGGGATCATCGGCCTGTTGTCTCTCGGTCTCCTGTTCATGACGATTTCCGTGGTGCCGTCAGCCCGGCTGGCGCGGCGCAAGCATCTTGGGGCTAGTGCAGCCGCCGACTTGACGGCCAACGTCGTCGGCGCGGCGGTTGCCGTGACGATGGCATGGCGCGGCGCTGGAGCCTGGAGCCTGGCAGTGCAGTATCTGGTGATTTACGCCATCCGGGCAGTTCTGTTGAATTTGGCCGCCTTTCATCCCCCCAGGGCGATTTTCAGTTTCAGGGCGCTGCGAGATCACTTTGTTTCCGGTGGCACCATGATCGCGATCCGCATCAGTGAATACGCCGGCCGTCTGATCGAAAACTTTCTTGTTAACCGCATGTTCGGCACCACGTCGCTGGGCAGCTACACCTTTGGCAATCAGGTTTCAAAGGTTTCAACCGAGGCGGCATCGAATGTGATCTGGGCCGCGCTCTACGTCCAGGCCCTGACGGGTGAGAGGGGCCAGATCGTCATTTTGCATCGGCGACTTTGCCGGATGCTGGGTATCGCGCTTTTTCCCTTCAGCTTCCTGGCTGCCGCCGCGGCGCCGGAAATCGTCAATCTCTTGCTCGGCCCAAAATGGATCGGCCTTACGTTCTTTCTTCAGGTATTCCTGCCGACCTATTCCTTCAGCGTGATCAGCAGCCAGACAGCGCCGATCCTCATGGCTTATGGTCGTCTTGATATCTTCTTCTGGTGCGTCTTCGGTCTCAGCCTGGGGCGTGTGCTGGCGGTCGGCCTGGGCTGGTGGCTGGGTCTTGATGCCGCCGTGTGCGGGATCGTGTTCGTCACCATGATCTTCTGTGTCTCGATGCTGCGGTTTCCGGCCGCGGCAACCGGATGCCATGCGCTGCCGATGTTGCGCGGCCTTGTTTGTCCGGCAATCTCGGCCGTGGTGGCGTCCGGATGCTACACCATGATCGTCAATGTGTTCGGTGCTGACATCACCTGGATGTGTGTCGGGCTCGCTGGAGGCCTGTTTGCCTACGGACTGTCGATGGTCCTGATCGATCGCAGGCAGCTGGGGGAGGACTGGGCGGTTGCGCGCAGGATTATTTCTCCAAACGCTTCGCGCGGCCCGCGCACGGCGCTCGAACCCGCAAGACATTGGGAATCGCATGACGCTTGAACGCCTCAACATGGTCGTCGGGATCGCAACCGCGGGGCGGCGCGAGATTCTCTCCAAGGCGGTCGATCTCTTGGCGCGGCAATCGCGCCCGCCAGATCGTCTGCTGATCAGCCGCATGTCGCCATCGGATGTTGACGAGGCCGCTCTCGAACGCTTTCCGGCAGCGACCCTTGTTCTGGATGGAGCGAGCGGACTGACGGCGCAACGCAACGCGGTCCTTGCGGCCGCAAGCGGCGCGGATATCGTTGCATTCTTTGACGACGACTTTTTTGTCTGTGACAGCTACCTGTCAAATCTGGAAAGGCTGTTTCTGGCCCACCCGCACATTGTTGCTGCGACCGGACACGTTCTTGCCGATGGCGCGACGGGGCCGGGTCTCAGCGCCGAGGAGGGCCTGCGCATTGTTGGCTCCCGGCCGGCAGGGGGGGATGACGGCGAGAATTTTTATGAATGTTACGGGACCTATGGCTGCAACATGGCATTCCGGACCGCGCCTATCCGGCTCAATAAAATTCTGTTCGATGAAAATCTTCCGTTCTACGGTTGGCAGGAAGACATCGATTTTTCGCGCCAGCTTGCGCGCCATGGCCTTATCGTCAAGGCCAATAACCTGCACGGTGTTCACTTGGGCGCCAAGCTTGGCCGCACGTCGGGCGTTCGCTTAGGGTACTCGCAAATTGCCAATCCGGTTTACCTCATTCGCAAGGGGACGATTTCCCGGACGCGCGCGGCAAATCTGATGTGGCGCAACATCGCCGCCAATGTGGTTCGCAGCGTTTCCCCGGAACCTTGGATCGACCGCAGGGGAAGGCTAAAGGGCAACGTGCTTGCAGCCGTCGACCTGATGCTGGGTCGCAGTTCACCAAACCGCATTGTTCAGCTGAGTTAACTCGGGTATCCGGCAGTCGCATGTTGAAGACGCATTCGTCAGAAATCCCAGTTCGGAACAAGTGAGATGCGGTTGCCATCGGCCGACCGCGGTGCTTCGTGGAGATGAAGAGAGTTCGACGACACATCATACTTGGCTTACTGGTTGTGCTGGGCTCGGCCGGTGCCGGGCAGCAGACGCTGCTTCGAGGTTCGGAGCCCGACGAGACTCGATTGGTCGCCGTGGGCTGCGACACGTTTCTGGGCTCTCTCGGCGTCAATACCCATGTGGATCAGGGCTATAGTCCGCAGTCCTATATCCAGCCGCTGCGATATCTTGGTGTTCGCAACATTCGCGATAGCCGGCGCAACCTGTCCGGCTTGGTCATGCTGCATGCGCAGACCGGCGTTCGGGTCGATCTGTTGGGGTCCGAGGTGGTGGAGATGACGGACGCCGCGGACACCTTGGCCCGTGCCGGCGCACTGCTCTCCATCGAGGGGCCAAATGAACCCAATAATTTCCCGGTCACGTATCAAGGACAACAGGGAGGCGGACCAACCGGGAGCTGGACTGCCGTCGCCCAGCTCCAGATGGATCTCTACAGCGCGGTCAAGAACAATCCGGAACTTGGGACTTACCCGGTTTTCCAGGTTTCCGAGGGCGGTGCCGAAACTAAAAATGTCGGACTGCAGTTTCTGACAATTCCCACGGCAGCCGGAACCCTGCTGTCCGACGGCACGGGGTTTGCCGACTATGCCAATGTGCACAACTATGTGTCCGGGGTTCGCGGCGGATATGGCGACAATCAGGCATGGCAGGCGGCGGACCCGACGCTGAACGCGCGCTGGGACGGGCTTTACGGCAACTATGGCAGTACCTGGAAGAGGCACTTTCGGGGCTATTCCAGCGCCCAACTTGAAGCGCTGCCGCGCGTGACCACCGAAACCGGTTGGGATGCCGCGACTCTCGATGACGAGCGAACTCAAGGCGTTATTCTGGTCAACACCTATCTTGCTCAGTTCAAGCGGGGCTGGCGGTACACCTTTATTTATCAATTGGGAGAAGGCGAGGGAGGGGGCGGCAACCAGGGGCTGTTCCACCAGGATTGGACGCCCAAGCTGGCGGCGAACTACATTCACAATCTTACATCAATCCTGGCGGACAACACCCCGGTCGCCAGTCCTGGCAGGCTCGACTATTCCATCGCGAATGCGCGCGATACCGTTCATGATCTGCTGCTGCAAAAGAGCGACGGCGCATTCGAGTTGGTGGTGTGGGGCGAACAGGTGACTGGTGACAGCAACATCGTGGTTAATTTGGGCGCCACTTACACGGAAGTGAAGATCTACGATGCGACCTCGGGCATTTCTCCAGTGCGAACGTTAACAAACGCAGACAGCGTAGTGCTGAAAATAAACGATCATGCCATGATCGTTGAAATCCGCTGAGCTATTTGGCTTGGTATGATGCATAGTCAGGGGATCCGGCGGCGATCCACTTGGGCAAAGCGTTCGCTCGCGAATTCGGGGCCGTTTTCCGGCTTCATATGCGCGGCGATGGCGATCGCCATTCGCCCGCCGGCGCACGGAGTCTGACCGCACAGGCCGATTGACGTTCAATGATGAATGACTGCAACGACGGTGTGGATGACGGGCGAAGCTGGGCGATCAATGGTCGCTTTCTGAGCCAACGCATGACGGGTGTTCAGCGCTATGCGTACGAAATTGTCGTCGCGCTGGATGATATCCTCGCGCAAGAGCCCACCAAGGAGAGGTCGCCAAAGATGCGGCTCGTTGTGCCGTCCGGCAGCGAGGTAAAGATCGTTCTTTCGACGATCGGCATTTGCCAGACGAACTTCGGATCGGGGCATGCCTGGGACCAGCTCATATTGCCCCTGTATGCGAGATCCGGGGTGCTGAGCCTTGGAAATGTCGGGCCGATCCTGGGACGAAATCACATCGTCTGCATTCATGATGCAAGTACGTTCATCCGGCCGGAGAGCTATTCGCGCGCCTTCGGCATGGCTTATCGTACCTTGCTGCCGCTGGTAGGCAAGCAGGCAAGCAGGATCGCGACGGTATCCGGGTTTTCCGCGGACATGCTGGCCAAATACGGCATCTGTCGACGCGACAAGATATTCGTCGCACCCAATGGTCACGAACACGCGCTGCGGTGGGACGCGCGCCGGGCCCGAATTCCGCTCCTCAACGCCTTGAAACGGCCGTATGTGCTTTTGCAGGGCAGCCGCGCGAAGCACAAGAACGTCAATGTCATCCTCGATCGGGCGCAAGCACTGGACGATGCCGGAATCGACATCGTCGTTGTCGGCGCGGCTTCGGGTATTTTCTCGGAGATCGCGCCAGATCTCTTGCGATCCAATATTCATCACGCCGGCTATGTTGGTGACGACGATCTGGCGGCTCTTTATGAAGGGGCGCTTTGCCTGGTATTCCCTTCCAGGACCGAGGGATTCGGGATTCCGCCGTTGGAAGCGATGGCAAGGGGCTGCCCCGTCATCTCATCGAATGCCGCCAGCCTGGTTGAAGTGGGGGGCGATGCGGTGGTCTATGTGGACCCGGATCATGGCGATGGCTGGCGGGAAGCGATTATTGGCCTGTCGGGTAATGACGGCCTTCGCGCAACGATGGCCGCGCAGGGACGAAAGCGCGCGGCGCTATTCTCCTGGAAGCGCAGCGCGCAGCTTTACATCGATGAAATCCGTCGCCTGCGCGACGGGAGTGTCACGTCGTGATCTCAAACCCACGCCCGCGGTCCGAACGGAGAAAAGACGCTAAGGAAGAACGATGTCGTCCCGGTGGGGCATGCAAAATGAGAGGCTCGCGATGAGACTGCGAAGCAAGAAGCAGCCCGCGGGGAAACACACGGCGATGACGCGCGCCGCTCTGGAATTGGCAATAGCGGAAGCCGTCAGGATAGCCCGCCCAGAGTGCAGCGCCTTGATGGGAGTTATTGTCGAACGACAGGCGCCAGCGACGCCGGGCGGGGCCAATTGGGCCGTCAAGGGCCTTAAATTTGGCAAGGCGGATCGCGAACAGTGCCGTGCCGTATTATCCAAACTGATGCGAGACGAGCAGTTCGACTGCGAAATCTCGGACTGATCGAAGTCCACGCAAAGCCGGAGCGGCCCATGACTGTCAGAGCTTGCGCCACCTTCCGGGCTTTGGTCCGGGTGTTCCTCGCCGTATCTCTGCTCTCGGGACCCATGCTTCCGCAGCGTCAGGCCTGTGCCGCGGACAAATACCCCGGCAAACCCGTGCGTATCGTTCTGCCCTTTGCCGCCGGCGGGGTTGCCGACATCACGGCGCGCATCATCGCCGAAAAGCTCGGCGGCAAGCTTGGCGGCCGGTTTTATATTGAGAACCAGCCTGGCGCTGGCGGCATCGCCGCGGCCCGAACCGTCACCTCTTCTGCTCCCGACGGTTACACCCTGGCGTTGCTGACCAACGGAACTGCGGTCAGCGTCTCCTTGTTCGAGAAATTGCCCTACGATCCGCTGCGGGCTTTCGACCCGATTTCCAGTCTCGGCTTTTTTGATTTTGTCTTTGCCACCAGCGCGGACTCGGAATTCAAGACGCTGGCAGACTTTGTCGCGGCAGCCAAAGCAAAGCCCGGCACCCTCAATGTCGGAACGATCAATATTGGCAGCACGCAGAACTTGTCGGCCGAGCTGTTCAAGACCGCGGCGGGCATCGATTTTACCATTGTTCCCTATCGCGGGACGCCTGAGCTTTTGGTCTCCACCCTACAGGGCAACGTCGCCCTCGTGATCGACAGCTACTCGGCCATGAAGGGCAATCTGGCTGACGGCAAGATCCGGGCGCTGGCCTCATCTGGCAAAGTCCGCTCGACAGTTGCGCCGGAGATTCCGACCTTGCAGGAAAGCGGGGTCGCCAACACCGATGTGGTGTCCTGGAACGCCCTGTTTGCGCCTGCCGGCACGCCACCGGAGATCATCGCCACGCTCAATCAGGCCCTGAGGGAAGTGCTTGGCGAGGCGGACGTGAGACAGCGGCTGCTCGAACTCGGCATCGAAGCCAGGGCCAGCACGCCCGAGGAGATCTCGGCCCGACTGAAGTCTGATATCGACAAGTGGCGAAAGGTGATCGAGAACGCCGGGATTCAAAAGCAATAGGTCGATATCCGGCGGTCAGATCACGTGCCGAGAAACCTGATCCAGGCGGCCTGACGATCGAAGTCGAATGCTACGATCGGCCGGCTTCCCACTGTAGCATTTTCAGCATGGCTGGTGCACGCCACCATGCCATGATGTTATAGCTGTTGCAGGCCGGCGGACGCTGGCGACGCGGGCCGGCTCGCCACAGTGTGTGCACCGCCCCGGGAAGGAGCTTGGCGACCCGGCCGCACACTGATGGAGCCGTTCGAGGGGATGCGCAACTTTTCCGGTGGAGGTATTATGGTATGTATTCCTTATCTGCGAGATGGCGCCAAAATCGGAATAATACCAATGAATTGAAGCGGATGGCGCCGTTGGGTGGCAGGCGCCGACTGCATGTCCGGTCCGGGAGTTGTTAAATCATGCCAGTTGTTGGAATAAGCTCCAAGTCAGGTCCAAGCGCGAGGGCTGTCGCGGCGAGCCGGTGTCGGCGGATACACCGATACGCCAGATCAGCGTTGCCTTTCGCTTTGTGAGGGAACATCCGATGCAAACTGCGATCCCTTGCCTGTTCATGCGCGGCGGCACGTCGCGCGGCCCGTTCTTCAAGGCCGGCGATCTGCCCGCCGACATCGCTACCCGCGACCGGGTATTGCTGGCGGTCATGGGTTCGCCCGACAAGCGCCAGATCGACGGCCTCGGCGGGGCGCATCCCTTGACCAGCAAGGTCGGCATCGTGTCCAGAGGCAGCAAACCCGGCGTCGATCTCGATTTCCTGTTTGCCCAATTGCAGCCCGATAAGGACACCGTCGACACCACGCCCAATTGCGGCAATATGCTCGCCGCGGTGGTGCCGTTCGCGCTTGAGACCGGTATGATCCGGCCCCAGGGCGATACCACGACGCTGCGCGTGCTGACGCTCAACACCGACATGCAGTGCGACATCACCGTGCAGACCCCTTGTGGCCATGTCGAGTATGAGGGCAAGGCTCGCATCGACGGCGCGCCGGGAAGCTCGGCCCCGATCAAGATCAGCTTCCTCGACACCGCCGGCTCGGTTGCACCGGGACTGCTTCCGTCAGGCCATGTCCGCGACCTGATCGATGGCATCGATGTGACCTGTATCGACAACGGCATGCCGCTCGTCATCTTCAAGGCCAGCGCCGTCGGCCGCACCGGCTATGAGAGCGCCGAGCAGATGAACGCCGATACGGCATTGAAGGCGCGCATCGAACGGCTGCGGATCGCGTGCGGTCACGCCATGAAACTCGGCGACGTCACCGCCAAGAACTACCCGAAGATGACGCTGATCTCGGCGCCGCGCGCTGGCGGAAGCATCTCTACCCGCAGCTTCATCCCGCACGTCTGTCATGACGCGATCGGTGTGCTGGCGGCGGTGACGGTGGCGACGGCCTGCGTGCTCGATGGTTCGACTACGAAAGGTATCGCGTCGGTGCCGGCGGGCAATATCAAGAACATATCGGTCGAACATCCGACCGGCGAGTTCAGCGTTGAGATCGAAGTCGATCCGGCCAACCCGCAGAACGTGACCCGTGCCGCCTTGCTGCGCACCGCGCGACTATTGATGCGCGGCGAGGTGATGGTGCCGGGTTCCGTCTGGGCGCCAAAATCCGCAATCTTTGAGACGTCAGCAAAAACAGCATGAAATCGGGGAAACGCTAAGCAGGCGGCGCTGTAAAACACCGACAGTCTGTACCGCCATCCGCGAAGGAGAGCCAGGTGATCATCGACGTGCACGGCCATTATACCACGGCGCCGAAGGCGCTGGAGGATTGGCGCAACCGGCAGATTGCCGGAATCAAGGATCCCTCGGCGATGCCCAGGGCCAGCGAGCTTCGGATCAGCGACGACGAACTGCGCGAGAGCATTGTCGACAATCAGCTCAAGAAGATGCAGGAGCGCGGCAGCGATCTTACCATCTTCAGCCCGCGCGCCAGCTTCATGGCGCACCATATCGGCGATTTCAACGTGTCATCGACCTGGGCTTCGATCTGCAACGAGCTGTGCTGGCGCGTAGCCACGCTGTTCCCCGACCATTTCATCGGTGCGGCGATGCTGCCGCAGTCGCCGGG
>NZ_JBEKXH010000171.1:0-12620 GCF_049512235.1 Bradyrhizobium sp. | reverse complement strand
CACATGGCCTAAGCAGCGGCCGCGATATCCCGCTCCAGCTACGTGTGCCCATGATTCGTCTCGACAACATCAGTAAGCAGATCGGTCACCAGATTCTCTTCATCGAGGCGTCCGCGGCGCTCCAGAAAGGTGAAAAGGTCGGCCTTGTCGGTCCCAACGGGTCCGGCAAGACTACGCTGTTCCGCATGATCACCGGGCAGGAACTCCCCGACGAAGGCCAGCTCGTGGTCGATCGCGGCGTCACCATCGGCTATTTCAGCCAGGACGTCGGCGACATGTCAGGGCGCAGCGCGGTGTCCGAGGTGATGGAGGGCGCCGGTCCGGTCAGCCTGGTTGCCAACCAGCTGCATCAGCTGGAGGCCGCCATGGCCGATCCAGACCAAGCCGAGGAGATGGAAGACATCATCGCGCGCTATGGCGAGGTGCAGCACCGCTTCGAGGAGCTCGACGGCTACGCGCTGGAAGGCCGGGCGCGCGAGGTGCTGGCCGGCTTAAGCTTCAGCCCGGAGATGATGGATGGCGATGTCGGCGCGCTGTCGGGCGGCTGGAAGATGCGGGTGGCGCTTGCGCGCATCCTCCTGATGCGCCCCGACGCGATGCTGCTGGACGAGCCGAGCAACCATCTCGATCTGGAGAGCCTGATCTGGCTGGAGCAGTTTTTGATAGGATATGAAGGCGCGCTCTTGATGACTTCGCACGATCGCGAATTCATGAACCGCATCGTCAACAAGGTCATCGAGATCGATGGCGGCACGCTGACGACCTATTCGGGTAATTACGAATTCTACGAGGCGCAGCGCGCGCTGACCGAGAAGCAGCAGCAGGCCCAGTTCGAGCGCCAGCAGGCGATGCTCTCAAAAGAGATAAAATTCATCGAGCGCTTCAAGGCGCGCGCCTCGCACGCCGCCCAGGTGCAGAGCCGGGTCAAGAAGCTGGAAAAGATCGAACGGGTCGAGCCGCCCCGGCGCCGCCAGACCGTGGCGTTCGATTTCCTCCCCGCCCCGCGCTCGGGTGAAGATGTGGTTAGCTTGAAGAAGGTGCAGAAAGGCTATGGCAAAAGGCGCATCTACGACGGGTTTGACTTCACGGTGCGCCGCAGAGAGCGCTGGTGTGTGATGGGCATCAACGGCGCCGGCAAGTCGACGCTTCTGAAACTGGTGGCGGGCTCGACGCCGCCGGATGACGGCACGGTGGCGCTCGGCGGCAGCGTCAAGATGGGCTACTTCGCCCAGCACGCCATGGACCTGCTCGAGGGCGAGCGCACGGTGTTCCAGTCGCTGGAGGATTCGTTCCCGCAGGCCGGCCAGGGTAGCTTGCGCGCGCTCGCCGGCTGCTTCGGCTTCTCCGGCGACGACGTCGAGAAGAGATGCCGGGTGCTGTCGGGCGGCGAGAAGGCGCGCCTGGTGATGGCGATCATGCTGTTTGATCCGCCCAACTTCCTGGTGCTGGACGAGCCCACCAACCATCTGGACCTCGCGACCAAGGAGATGCTGATCACGGCGCTGTCGCAATACGAGGGCACCATGCTGTTCGTCTCGCACGACCGCCGCTTCCTGGCCGCGCTGTCCAACCGGGTACTGGAACTGACGCCCGAGGGCATTCACCAGTATGGTGGCGGCTACACCGAATATGTCACGCGTACCGGGCAGGAAGCCCCGGGCTTGCGGAGCTAGCCGTAGCGAGCGGCGGTCTTCTCCCTCGCCCCGCGCTTGCGGGGAGAGGGTGGGGTGAGGGGCTCTCTCCATCAGCTCGATTCGCTGAGAGTCCCCCTCACCCGGAAATGTCGCTGCGCGCCGCCTCCGACCTTTCCCCGAGGACGTTCCCGATGACAGGCTCCGCGACGAGGAGCCCTTACGACGAAGCAAACCAACTTTCGTTTTGCGGCACCAAAGCTGCATTGCTTCGCTGTCATCGGGCCGCGCGGTCGCACGACCCGATGGCTCGCAATGGCGGTTTGGCTGTTTGACATTTGGGTCAGGAAAAAATCCGGAGGGGTGCGCAGGGCCGACGGGCCGCGCGGGTGTGCGCCGTGGACTCTGCCACCATGTTCAAGCGAGAGGTGGCACGGCGCTCTTCGCGCCTTTTGCCTACCCTCCGAAATGCTTGCTACCCTTTGACAGCCAAAATACTGATCCGCGTTTCATCGGTAAAATTCTTCAGCTCCTCACCTTCATGGCGAAACAACCGGCGCTCGATCGTGACGGTGCGGTCGTTCACCGACTTGCGGCATTGCTCATTGACATAGACCCCGCCGACCGGCTGCTCGTCGGCCGCCGGCTGGCGCTCGGTGCAGTTCCAGCCCTCGGCGCCGTAGCGGGACTTCGCCTGCGCGCCGAGCAGGAACGCCTTCTTGTGCATGTAGAGCCGGGAATTCGGATCGGTCGCAATCAAGAGGCCGGCGACGATGCCGGTGTCGTCCACCAGCAAGGTCAGGATCACCGGATGACCGGCGACTTTCGTCCCCTCGCGATCGATCGCCGGATCGTAGCCGAACCGGATCGCGCGCAGCTGCGACGGGCCGACCGGGCAATCGGCCCATTGATTCCAGTTCTCCAGCTTGCCGGCAGAGCCGTTCGCGCAGGCCAGATCGGCGTAGCCCTGGCTCGGCAGCTCGCGCGCGGCCATGCCGATCCGGATATCGCGCAGGTCATTGGCACTCCGGTCATCGGCGCGTACCGGCGCGACAGACAGCACCAGGACCTGAAGAAGAATGGCGACCAGTAGGGTCGCCACCACGGTGTGGACTCGTAGCATCACTGTGTCTTTCCCGTACTCTCCGCCGATTGCGCCGGCTCGCTCTTGTAGATGTTGCAGACTTTCGAGCCCTCGGAGAAAAAGCTGATGCAGTCGGCATAGCTGGGCTCGCCCTTGCCCTTGATATGCGCGATCACGTAGTCGGCCACCGCACTGATGTCGGCGGAGCGCAGGAAGATGTTGGCCTCCGGCGGCATGTGGCCGGCCATGTCGGCGCGATGGCTGCCGTAGCATTCGATTTCGTCATAGGCGTCACGCAAGAAAAAGGGCATGCCGGTGCCGGGACGGCCGCAGCCTACGGTCTCGGCAATCTGCTCGCGCGACAGCTCGGTCCGGCGCAGCGACAGCGCGTCACCGCCATAGCCGCCGCCGCCATTGCCGTGCCATTTATGACACCCCATGCAATTGGCGCGCTTGTAGACAGCCTTGCCGGCGTCGGTCGGATCCGGCGTCGCTTGCGCCAGCGCCGTGCCGCTTGCCAGGCATGTGGCCAGCGTGAAGCCGATCGAGACCGCGATGGCGCGCATCGAAATATTGAAGCCGTTCATCGGATTTCTCTGTTCGATTTTCTTTGTGATTTATTTTTGCGGAACCAGGTCGGAGGGCTCGGGTGTCACCGAGCCCTCCAGATCGCAAAAGCCTAGAGCGCGAACACGTAGAGCATCGAGCCCGGCTGCATCTTCTTCAGCTCAGGCGTGGAATCGATGAACCACTTGTCCCAAGCCCCACCCATTCCGACCAGGATCGCGATGTACTGTTTGCCGTCAACCGCGAAGGTGATCGGTGGCGCGCTGACGCCGCCGCCGGTGTTGAACTCCCACTTTTTCTCCAACGTCTTGCCGTCGAGCGCCATCACTTCGCCCGAGGGTTGGCCGGTGAACACCAGATCGGGCGTCGCCAGCATGCCGCCGAGCAGCGGGAACGGCGTCTCGAACTTGCCGGAGACCTTGCCGGTGGTGACATCGACCGCGGTGACGCTGCCGGTGATGCGCACGGGCTGGCTCGGTCCGCCGCCGGTGAAGAATTCGCGCGGCTTGAGCTTGTCCGGCGTCGTGACCTCGACCTTGATGTGGTTGCAGCTTTCGATCACGGGGATATACCAGAGCTTTAGCTCGGGATTGTAGGCGGTCGGCGGCCAGTTCTTGCCACCCATGTTGCCCGGGCAGATATCCGTCTCCATGTTCTCACGGCTCGGCGTCACTGCCGCATTGTAGTGTTGCACCGGCTTGTTGGAATCATATTCGATCGGCTTGCCGGATTCCGCATCGAGTCCCTTGGTCCAGGTGACCTTCTTCACGAACGGCAATCCCCAGATGAACTTGCCGGTGGTGCGATCGACCGCATAGCCAAAGCCATTGCGATCGGCCTCCAGCGCCAGCTTCAGGGGTCCGTTCGGCCCGGGCACGTCGACCAGCACGTTCTCCGCCACGCTGTCATAGTCAAAGGGATCGTTCGGCGTGTGCTGATAGTGCCACTTGATCTTGCCGGTATTGGCATCGAGCCCCAGTGAACTGTCGGTGTAGAGATTGTCGCCGGGCCGATACTGGTTGTCCCAGTCCGGTCCGGGATTGCCGACGCCCCAGACGATGGTGTCGGTCGCCGGATCATAGCTTCCGGTCACCCAGGTCGATCCGCCGCCGCTGGCGGCGGCGTTGACATCGTCCTTCCAGGTGTCGCTTCCTGGCTCGCCCTTGCCCGGAATGGTGTGGGTGCGCCAGACTTCCTTCTGGGTTGAAAGATCGGTGGCCGCGATCCAGCCGCGGATGCCGTATTCGGCGCCGGCGACGCCTGATATCGCCATGTTCTTCACGATCAGCGGCGCACCGGTAATGACCTCGCCCTTGTCAGGATCGGCGACCTTGCGCTGCCAGGCGACCTGGCCGGTGTCCTTGTTGGTTGCAACCAGCCGGCCGTCGAGGGTATGAGAAATCACCAGATTGCCCGACAGCGCCACGCCGCGGTTGTCGACCCCGCAGCAGGCGACGGCGCCGGCCCAGTCGTGATCGGTCTTCGGATCCATTTTCCAGACCAGCGATCCCTTCCCGCCATGGGTGTCGATCTTGTAGACCGAGCCCCAGCCGTCGGTGACATACATGAAACCGTTCTCGACGATCGGCGTGCCTTCGAGACCGCCATGGGTCCAGATGCCGCCGCCTTCGACGCCGCCGAGCTGCATGGTCCAGGCGACTTTCAGGTTTTTCACGGTATCGCGGTTGATCTCCTTCAGGCTGGAGAAGCGCTGCGCCGAGAAGCTCTTGTGGTGCATCAGCCAGTTCCCCGGCTCCTTGTCGGCGTTGAGCAGTCGTTCCTGCGTGACGGTTGTGTCGTCGGCGGCGCGGAGCGGCGTCGGGCCGAGCGTCCCGGCCAGGACCAACAGGCCGGCGAGTACGGTGGATCTCAGGAGCAGTTTTCGTATCGAGGCTAAGCCTGTCATAATGGTGTTTCCTCCCGTGGCGTCTTCGTTGAAGGGTTTGACCGCCCGGCATGGCCGGGTGGTCGGGTGAGAAGCCTTTTGTCAGTGAGCAGTTTTTCAAGGTCTTCGGCCAACGGATCCCGTGAGACCGTCGATCCATGGGTTCGCCGCCGCTATCTCGGGCGGATGACATGCACCTCCGTTTCCAGCTTTCCGGCTTTCTGAAACATGAGTGAACAGCTGAAAGTGTCACCTTCGGCGAGGACCTGCCGGGTTTGCAAAAGCATCACATGATAGGCCTCCGGCTTGAGCGTGATCTCGCCGGCCGCCGGCACCGGGATCGACTTGATGGCGCGCATGGCCGGCGCGCCTTCGCCGCGATCGACCGTATGCTTCTCGGAGAAATTGGCGGCCGGACAGCTGACGCGCAGCAGCGCATCCGCTTCGGTTGATTGGTTCTTGATGGTCATCAGCAGCGGCACGTCGACGCCTTGCGTATCAGAGACCGGCACCCAGGCGTTCGAAACCTGCAGGGCCTGCCCCTCGCCGGCGAAGGCAGAAACGTTGGCCAAGCCAAACGCCAAGGCGCCCGCTTGCGCAGCATTCAGGTAACGGCGACGGGCAGCTCCGATCGCGGCCACTGATCACGCCCCCCGCAAGCCGGCAGTCCTGGGCCCGACAGCAACGGCACAGCCTACGGTCGATGCCGTGGATCGCTCGCTCATCGGTGTTCCCCCCGATTGGTGTTGTTGTTATCGCGGTCGCTGGTATGCATTGCACTTGCAAAAATGCAAGATGTCAAGCTCAGGTTGTGGGCGGTACCTTGTGGTCGCCCTCCTTCGGCGCCCCCCGCACCCACCTGCTCAATCCAAACGGGTCGGTCGTAGGCCGGTGTTGAACCCGCAAACGATGAGGTGGCGATGTTTTTCTTGTCAGTCTCGATGAATTGTTTTCAACCTCTCAGGCTTGGGATCTTCATGTTGATGAGCCAACCGAAGCCCGAGGGCGGTAACCAACGCTCCTCCCCGCCTTCGCGGGGTAAGACGAGCCTCTGTTGAGGAATTTGCGTAGGGTGGGCAAAGCCAGCGGAGCGCGCGAACGCGCGAACCGTTGGCGTGTCCACCAGTTCGAGCAGGAGGTGGGCACGGCGCGAAGGGCGCCTTTGTTTGCCCACGCTGCGATTCCATATGTCGCAAGGCAAAACGGCTCGAACAGGGAGAGCGCGCGTGCAAGAGTTCGACTATGTCGTCGTCGGCGGCGGATCGGCCGGTTGTGTGGTGGCGAGCCGCCTCAGCGAGGATCCTGATGTCACGGTGTGTCTGCTCGAGGCCGGCGGGGCCGGCAATGGCTGGGTGGTGACGGCGCCGATCGGGATTGCGATCATGGTCCCTTCTAGCAGAAACAACTGGGCGTTCGATACCGTGCCGCAGGCGGGACTCAATGGCCGCAAGGGTTATCAGCCGCGCGGCAAGGCGCTGGGCGGATCGAGCGCGATCAATGGCATGGTCTATATCCGCGGCCATCGCACCGACTATGATGGCTGGGCGGCGCTCGGCAACGCCGGCTGGGCCTATGACGATGTGCTGCCCTATTTCAAGAAATCCGAAAACAACGAGATCGTGCACGATGCCTTCCACGGCCGCGGCGGCCCCCTCAATGTTGCAAGACTCAGAACGGAAAATCCCTTTCAAGACTTTTTCCTGGAAGCCGGGCGGCAATTGCAGCTTCCCGTCACCGACGATTTCAACGGCGAAAATCAGCTTGGGCTCGGCATCTATCAGGTCACCCAGAAAAATGGAGAACGCTGCAGTGCCGCGCGCGCCTATATCGAACCGAACCTGTCGCGCCCCAACCTCAAGGTCGTGACCGCGGCACCAGCCAGCAAAATTGTGTTCGACGGCAAACGCGCCACCGGCGTCGAATTCGGCCGCGACGGCAAAACCAGTTCGGTGCGGGCCCGGCGCGAGGTCATTGTCAGCAGCGGCGCGTTTCAGTCGCCGCAGCTGCTGATGCTGTCAGGCATCGGCAATGCGCCGGATTTGCAACGCCTCGGCATCGAAGTCGTGCACCATTCGCCCGGCGTCGGCCAGAATCTGCAAGACCATATTGACTTTGCCTTGAGCTACCGTTCCGGCAGCCTTGATCTCTTCGGCAGCAGTTTCGCCGGCCTGTGCCGGCTCTGGCGCGAGATCGGACGTTACCGCAAGCGCAGGGTCGGCATGATCACCTCGAACGTCGCGGAATGCGGCGGCTTTCTCAAGACCGATCCGAACCTTGCCGTGCCAGATATCCAGCTGCATTTCAGCGTGGCCATGGCCGACAATCACGGCCGCGCAAGGCATCTCGGCCACGGTTTTGCATGCCATGTCTGCCTGCTGCGTCCGAAGAGCCGCGGCGCGGTGACGTTGCAAAGCGCCGATCCGGCGGCGGCTCCGCAGATCGATCCGAAGTTCTACGATCATCCCGACGATCTCGAGACCATGGTCAAGGCCTTTAAGATCACCTGCCGCATCATGGATGCCGAGCCTCTGGCAAAATGGCGGACCGCGGAAATGTACAGCGGGAATGTTCGCTCCGACGACGACATTCGCGCCATCCTGCGCAATCGCTCGGATACGGTCTACCATCCGGTCGGGACCGCCCGCATGGGCGTCGACGCAATGGCCGTGGTCGATCCGCAATTGCGCGTGCGCGGGGTCGAGGCCTTGCGGATGGTGGATGCCTCGATCATGCCGACCTTGATCGGCGGCAATACCAATGCGCCCTCGATCATGATCGGCGAGAAAGCCGCCGCCATGATCCGGGCCGCGCCATGAGTTCGTTCTACTGGCCGGCCCCGCCAGGCGAAGGGACAAGCCAAGGGAAATGCGCCGCCGGATAGTTTGCCATGTTTGCGGCCAGGATCAGCCTCGCCATCCCTGATCTTCCTTAATTTCCGTCCATTTGGTGTTTCGGCCCTTTCGCCGCGGACACCGTATCCTATAAACGGGTGCGAAGGTCCTCTCACCCGAGCGTGGATATCCAGGCATGTTTGTTTCATTTTTCCCCCGCCCCAAGCTGTTCTTCCTGTCGGCCATCCTCTGGACAGCGCTGGCGATGACATTCTGGTATGGCTACGCCGATGATCTCGTGGGGTCGTCGGCGTCGCCCGCGGTCGGCGTGGCGATGTTCTGGTCGACGCGGTCGCTCTGGTTCGATCTCTATTTTGTCATCAGCGTCGCCCTCTTCGCGGGCGCCTGGATGGTGGTGGCTCCGCATCCCTGGGCGCCGTGGTCGATCCTCGGTTCGGCGCTGATCCTGTTCACCACCTACTTTCAGGTCGAGGTCAGCGTCGCCATCAACAGCTGGTATGGAGCGTTCTACGACCTGGTCCAGGCCGCGCTTTCAAAACCGGGGACGGTCACGATCGAGGAGTTCTACAGCCAATTGTCGACTTTCGCCGGCATCGCGTTGGTCGCGATCACGGTCGCGGTGATGACGCATTTCTTCGTCAGCCACTACATCTTCCGCTGGCGCACGGCGATGAACGATTTCTACATCGCCAACTGGCCGCGGCTGCGCACGATCGAGGGCGCTTCGCAGCGGGTGCAGGAAGACACCATGCGGTTTGCAACCACCGTCGAAGGTCTTGGCGTCAATCTCATCAGTGCTGTGCTGACGCTGCTGGCCTTCCTGCCGGTTCTCGTCAGGCTCTCCGGTGATGTCACCGAACTGCCCCTGATCGGTCCCATCCCCTATCCGCTGGTGTTCGCCGCGATCATCTGGTCGGTGCTTGGAACCGGCGCGCTGGCGCTGATCGGCATCCGCCTGCCCGGGATCGAGTTTTTCAACCAGCGGGTCGAAGCGGCCTATCGCAAGGAACTGGTGCTCGGCGAGGATGATCCGGCCCGCGCCGATCCACCGACATTGAGCGAACTGTTCGCAAACATTCGCAGGAACTACTTCCGGCTTTATCTGAACTTCATGTACTTCAATGTCGGCCGCTACGTTTATCTGCAGAGCGACCAGGTCTTTCCCTACGTCCTGCTCGGACCGACCATCGTTGCCGGCAAGATCACGCTCGGAGCCATGCAACAGATCCTGAATTCGTTCGAACAGGTCAGAACCTCGTTTCAGTATCTGGTCAATGCGTGGAGCACCATCGTCGAACTGATTTCGATCTATCAGCGGCTGCGGGGTTTCGAGGCCCAGATCGAGGGCGAGCCGCTGCCTTCGATCGAGACCCGGACCGAGCCGCTGTCGTTGTGATCAGTCGGTTCGCAATGGCTGATAGAACCGAGAAGCGATCTCGCATATACGCCTAAATTCCGCCATCGAGTTTGTCGGACCGAGCCTTCCTTAGCAGATGGAAAATCCAGATGAGCAGCGAACCCTTCAAGACCTGGCAGTGCCGGACCTGCGGCTACATCTACGACGAAAAAAAGGGCGACGCTGAAGAAGGCCTGGCGCCGGGCACCAGATGGGCCGACATTCCCGACGACTGGGTCTGCCCGGTCTGCAGCACGCCGAAGAGCGATTTCGATATGGTGGAAGTATAGGGGCCAGCGCTCGCGAAGCGCGACCAGCGACGATGCGCCCATCGTCGCCGGCGCCCGCCAGTCAGAACCGGTGGACGAGGTTCGGCACCGCCGCCGCTGGACAAGCGCCGAACTGGCCAGGAACTTTAGGGTTGTTCGCGAGCTTCGGCAGCAAAGCGAGATTGCGCTGATCTACCTCACTCGAAAAGTCGGGCGCCAATGGCGGGCTTCACGTCAAGGCCGAATACAGCAGGTGCGCGCCGTTTAACACCAGAAACAATGCGAATAACCCCGCCAGCATCCGCGAGGGCAGCCAATGCGCGACTGCCACACCGAGGCGCACGGTTACGAGGGTTCCTGCAACCAGAGCTATCAGGGCGGGCAAATTGATGTAGCCAATCATCCAATGACCGAGCGGTACGTTGCGGCCTTCCCAGGCATAAGCAAGCGCCCCTGCCAAGCTTACCGGCAATCCGATGGCTGCCGAAGTGCCGATTGCGAGCTTCGGCTCCATGCCGGCAGCCTTGAAATAAGGCGTGAACAACGTCCCTCCTCCGATCCCGGCCAGCGCCGCAATGCCCCCGAAAGCCAGACTGAAGATATTCAGTGCGAACGAACACCGTGCCACCATCTGCAGCGCGGCCAGCTTCGACACATCGGTAATCATCAAGGCAGCCGCGAAAAACTGAAAACAAGCCACGAAAGTGAGCAGCGGGATCGCTGGCGTTTCGGCGGCAACCGCACTGCCGAAGGCGACGCCGACGACCACCCAGGGTGCGGCGCGGCGGATCATCTCGGTCGAGGTGCTACCCCGTCGGTAATGGCCATAGGCGCTCTGCGCCGCCGAAAATACGATCGCCGCCATGGATGTTCCGAGAGACATGGCCACCGCTTGCTGCGTGGCGATCCCTGTCGTCGTGAATGCGTAGACGAGGACGGGAACCATGATCAGGCCTCCGCCAATGCCGAACAGCCCTGCAAAGAACCCCGCTGCAACCCCACTCAAACCAAATACCGCGAAAATCAGTTCGCTGGCCATTCTAACCTCCATCCTCGGAGTTCGGTGGTTACTGACTGACGCCAGACTCCCAAGCTGCGAGAGGGCGCCACGCGCGTTGCCGACCCACGCACTGGCCCGCAATTCCGTTAGGTTTACGAAGCTGATTTACCGCAACGAAAACGCTCGACAGGACTTTTCAGATGGCATCTTCGGTTGATCAAAAATAATGATCGTTGATGCAATCATCACGATGTGGCCGCCCCACGACGGGGTCAGCCGTTTATACTCCTCGACGCTGCAAGCCGATGTGAGCTAGTTCACAAGCCAATGTCGATTTGGTACGCTTGCAGGTTGGCGATCATCCGCCGTGGCGCGTGCGACGCTTTCGTAGCGCGGGTCGATCTGCGGATGAGGCTCGTGTCGAGCGCGCGGGTGCGTATCACCAATTCATTGTCGCCGAGACCAATTTGATCAGTTCTGGATCGTCAAAGGTCTTGGCCGTCATGAGTGCACCGGCTTCGATCATATCGGCATGGCTGAGGCTCGTGCGAATTCCTATGGTCGCAATGCCTGCAGCGGACGCAGACTTGATGCCGGAGCGGGAATCTTCGAACGCCACGGCCAGATTGGGGGCGGCGTTAACCGCGCGCAAGCCTTCCAGGTATGGCAGCGGATGCGGCTTGCCGTGCGGAAGTTCATCGCCGATCACAACGGCTTTGAACCGGTGCATGATCCCGAGTCCGGATAGCAGCATTTCGGCATTCAGACGTGGAGCGTTGGTAACCGCGACCATTGCAATACTTGCCTGATCCGCGAGGGCCAGAAGTGTCATTAATCCCGGCGTCGGCTTGATCCGACCAGAGACGAGGTTGCGGAAGGCTGTTTCCTTCTCTTCCATGATGGCAACTTGACGATCCGGCGGCTCATTCGCCAAAAATCGCTCGATGATCGAGGCGTTGGAAAAACCCTGAAGTTCGATCGAGAAGCGTCCGTGATCAAAGACATGACCACGGGGGCCTAAAACCAGTTTGAAAGCTTCCAAATGAAGCGCGTCGGTGTCGGCGAGCGTGCCGTCAATGTCGAATAGCAACGCCTTTTCTGGTCTTGGCGGCATCCAGGAGTTCCCAACAGCGTGCACGGCGACCCAGGATTCAATCAAGGCACTTTAGAGCATTTTCCGAAAAAAGGTGGACGCCGGCTTGCCACAGACTGGCCTTGGTATTCGCTCACGGAGATCAATCCGCCCTGCGACCCCTGCACGCCTAACGCTGCCGCGTCCACCGCATCTCATCCCGCGTGTCTGACGATCGCGATACGCCCCATCTGGAACGAGACGGGGTAGTTATGAACTGATTCGAACAGAAAAGCAACAATAATATTTTTAGCAGGTGGACTTGAACAGTCCCGAGACACCAGATCTAGCCCGCCGGGCCATCGGCTTTTGTGATACGGCGGCGGTAGCGTCAATCCGCCGTGGCCCATCGCGAGCCCGTCGCGGAATCGAATGACTTCCGTTGTCGGGGCCCAACGTTGGTGACAGGTCTCGCTGCTGGCTCGAACTGATCGCGAATGACAACAGAGCGGACCTTCACTCGTTTTGCTTTAAGGTCGTAGCGCGCGACGCGGAAGCTGGGCTCGGCGACGCACCCGGTATCGACGGTACAGTTCCTGTCAACGCGGATGGCCAAGTGAAACCTGGCTTCCTTCACATGAAACTGCCGATAGGGTGACGTCCGCGCATATCATTGCGCGGTGCGCGTTCGCCTCGACGCGCCGTTTTGCCATCGACAATCGGATCAACAGGCGACTGTTGAACGAGGTCAGTGGTGCTTCGCGCAACGTCTATCCACAGCACGGACTTGCGGAGATGGATTCGGCTGAATATGGATTGATCCTGGATCTTGAATAGGCACCAGCGGGGTAGCCGACCCGGCGA
>NZ_JBEKXH010000170.1:0-12645 GCF_049512235.1 Bradyrhizobium sp. | reverse complement strand
CCCACGACAGGACATTTGAACGGAGACAGCTTGCCGGCGGCGAGGGCGGCTTCGGTGTCTTCAGCCCTTTTCTTCACGTCGTCAGGCATGTTCGTATACGGCGCCATTGCGAACATCTTGGTTTCGAGCCCGCCCCAGGTGTCCCCGGACTTCCAGGTGCCGTCCAACTCGGCCTTGACGCGTGCGATGTAGTAGGGTGCCCAGGTGTCGAGGATCGAGGTCAGCTGCGCCTTGGGTCCGAACTTGATCATTTCGGAGTCCTGTCCGAAGGCGAACTTGCCGCGCTCGCTTGCGACCTGCATCGCCGCCGGGCTGTCGGTGTGCTGCATGATCACGTCGGCGCCTTGATCAAGCAGCGCCTTGGCGGCGTCGGCTTCCTTGCCGGGATCGAACCACGAGTTTACCCAGATGATCTTGACCTTGATGTTGGGATTGATGGTCTGGGCGCCGAGCACCGTGGAGTTGATGCCCGAGACGACTTCCGGGATCGGGAACGAAACGATATAGCCAAGCACGCCCGCCTTCGACATCTTGGCCGCGATCTGGCCCTGGATGAAGCGACCCTGGTACCAGCGCGCCGAATAGGTCGCCATGTTGGCGTCGCGCTTGTAGCCCGAGCAGTGCTCGAAATGCACCTTCGGGTACTTCTTTGCCACCTTGAGCGTCGGATCCATGTAACCAAACGAGGTGGTGAAGATCAGCTTGTTGCCGGCGCGGACCAGTTGCTCGATAGCGCGCTCGGCGTCCGGTCCCTCCGGGACGTTCTCAAGGAAGGTAGTCTCGATCTTGTCGCCAAGTTCCTTGTCCAACGCCTTGCGGGCAAGGTCATGCTGATAGGTCCAGCCGAGGTCGCCGACCGGACCCAGATAGATGAACCCGACCTTCAACTTGTCGGCGGCGGAGGCACCGCCGCCAATACTGCCGGCAAGCAGCAGTGCGGCGGCGGCCGCAAGAAGTGTTTTCCTCATCATTGATCTCCAAACAGTCGGGGGGAGCGAAGGTCCAGGACGCGGCGCCCCATCGCGCACGCCCGGAAGATGCAATCAGCGATCGGGCACGAACACGGTACCGAGCGCGGCGGGCGCGGTCGAGCCGCCGGTTCGTGCGCGCGAAATCAGGACGAGAACGATGACCGTTGCAAGATAAGGCAGCGCCGACATGAACTGCGACGGAACTCCAATGCCCATGGCTTGCGCGTGCAATTGAAGGATCGTCACGGCGCCGAACAGGTAGGCACCGAGCACCAGGCGGCCCGGGCGCCAGGAAGCGAACACCGTCAGCGCCAGCGCGATCCAGCCGCGGCCTGCCGTCATGCCCGGGATGAAGAACGGCGTGTAGGCCAGCGGCAGATAGGCTCCCGCAAGGCCGGCGCAGGCGCCGCCAAACATCACGGCGAACATTCTGATCCTGAGCACGGGATATCCGAGCGCATGCGCCGAAACATGATTGTCGCCACAGGCCCGCAATACCAACCCCGCCCGGGTCCGGTAGAGAAACAGCCAGACCGCGAACACCAGCGCCAGCGATAGATAAACGAAGGCATCCTCGCCGAACAGGATCCGTCCCGCCAGCGGAATATCGGTGAGGCCGGGGATGTAGAGATGTGGAGCCGGCGTTATTCTCTCGCCGACAAAACCGGCTCCAATCAGGCCGGACAGACCGATGCCAAGGATCGTCAGCGCCAACCCGGTCGCCACCTGATTGACGGCGAGGCCGAGCGTCATCATCGCGAAGATCAGGGAAAGCAAGGTACCCGCGATCATCCCGCAGAGCGCGCCGATGACGGTGGAGCCGGTAAGCCAGGCCGTCGCGAAGCCGCAGGCGGCGCCCACGATCATCATGCCTTCGACGCCGAGGTTGAGCACGCCGGAGCGCTCGGCCACCAGTTCGCCGGTGGCCGCGAGCAATAGCGGCGTCGAAGCCGCGAGCACCGAAAGAATGATGGCTTCAAGCAACCCCACTGGACACCTTTCGCGACGGGAAGATCAGCCGGAAGCGGTAGAGAATGAGGGAATCACAGGCGAGCACGTAGAACAAAAGGATGCCCTGGAACACCTTTGTGACGTCCAACGGGATTTTCATGGCGATCTGGGCCTGCTCCCCGCCAATGAAAGTGAGCGCGAGAAAAAGTCCTGCAATTAATATTCCAATCGGATTCAGGCGTCCGAGAAAGGCGACAATGATCGCGGTGAAGCCGTAACCGGGCGAAATGCCCGGCTGAAGATGACCGACCGGTCCTGCAACCTCGATGATTCCCGCCAGCCCGGCGAGCGCGCCGGAGATGGCGAAGGTCAGCAGGATCAATTGGTCGGAATCGAACCCGCCGAAGCGCGCCGCGCGGGGCGCCGCCCCGACCACGCGGATTTCGAAACCCAAGATCGTGCGCCCCAGAAGCACCGTGGCCGCGGCGACGACAAGGAGCGCGATGATGGCGCCGAGATGCAGCCTGCCGCCTTCGATCAGCACCGGTACGGTGGCGACCGGATCGAAGTCGGCGGTGGTCGGAAAATTGAACCCGGCCGGATCGCGCCATGGACCGCGCACCAGATAATCCAGGAAAAGGTCGGCCACGTAGACCAGCATCAGGCTGGTGAGAATCTCGCTGGCGCCGAACCTGACCTTGCAGATCGCCGGGATCAACGCATAGAGCGCGCCGGCGGCTGCGCCGAGCAGCAGCATCGCAGGCATCACCCAAGGACCTGCGCCGGTGCCTTGTGTTTTCACAGCGAGCCAACTGCCGGCGACGGCGCCGATCAGAAACTGTCCTTCAGCTCCGATATTCCAGGCGTTAGCGAGATAGCAGAGCGACAGGCCAATGGCGATCATCACCAGCGGCGTCGCCTTGACTGCAATTTCCTGCAGGGAATAGCTGTCGGTCAGGGGATCGATGAAGTAGACGCCGAGCGCGGAGATCGGGTTCTTGCCCAGAATGGCAAACAGGATGCTCATGGTCACGATCGTCAAACCGATGGCGATCAGCGGCGAAACCAGCGCGATGGTGTTGGATCGCTCGGCGCGCTTTTCAAGCACCAACTGCATGTGCGGGTTCCTTCTGCTCCAGACTGCTGCCGCCCATCAACAGGCCGAGCTTCTCGCGGTTGGCATCCGCGGTCGAAAGCGGCGCGGAGAGATGGCCGTGGAACATGACGGCGATCCGGTCGGTGATCTCGGTGAGCTCATCCAGATCCTGGCTCGTCACCAGCACGGCGGCGCCCTTGGCGGCGAGATCAATGAGAGCCTGCCGGATCACGGCCGCCGCGCCCGCATCGACACCCCAGGTCGGCTGGCTGACCACCAGAACCGAGGGGTTGCGCAGGATCTCGCGGCCGACGATGAATTTTTGCAGATTGCCGCCGGACAGGCTCGCGGCCTCGGGGTCGCGCTTGGCCTTGCGGACGTCGAACGCCGCGGTGGCGCGGTCGACGGTCGATAACATCACGGCGGTGTTGACGAAACCATGTTTCACCATGCCGCTGGCGGCGTGGCCGGTGAGCAGGGCATTTTCGGAAAGTTTCATGCGCGGCGCGGTGCCGTGACCGAGGCGCTCTTCGGGGACGAAGGCTGCGCCGAGCTGGCGTCGCTCGGTGATGGAAAGATGTCCCGCGGCGATACCGTCGATCACGATCGTGCCGGGATCCCCGGCGAGCCGCTCTCCCGAAAGCGCGGCGAAAAACTCATCCTGGCCGTTGCCGGCGACGCCGGCTATCCCCAAGATTTCGCCACCCTTGAGCTCGAACGAGATGTGCTTGAGCCTGACGCCGTGAGGGTCTTCCGGCTCCAGGCTGAGATCATTGACGACGAGGCGCGGCACCGTGGTTTGCCGGCCCGCGGCCGCCTTGACCTCCTTGATGTCGGCGCCGACCATCATGCGTGCCAGCGAGGCTGCGGTTTCCGCTTTTGGGTTGCAGGTCGCGATCTTCTTGCCGCCGCGCAGAATCGTGGCCGTGTCGCAGAGCCGCTTTACCTCTTCCAGTTTGTGGCTGATGTAGAGGATCGCGCGGCCCTCGGCCTTCAGGCGCTCCAGCACCACGAACAGCTGATCGGCTTCCTGCGGTGTGAGAACGGCGGTCGGCTCGTCGAGGATCAGGAATTTGGGATTTTGCATCAATGCGCGGACGATTTCAATGCGCTGGCGCTCGCCTACCGACAGCTGCCAAACCTCCCGCTTCGGATCGAGCGGAAGCCCATAAATATGGGACACTTGTTCCAGACGCGCGGACATGTCCGTGAAGGATTCCTTGCCGTCAAGGCCCAGCGCCACGTTTTCGGCAACGGTGAGATTGTCGAACAGCGAGAAATGCTGGAACACCATGCCGATGCCGCGGGCGCGGGCTTCCGACGGTCCGGACAGAACCATCTTCTCGCCTTGCCAGCGCATCTCGCCGTCGCTCGGCTGGATCAATCCGTAGATGGCTTTGACGAGCGTTGACTTTCCCGCGCCGTTCTCGCCCAGCAGGGCATGGATTTGCTGCGGCCAGATCTCGATATCGATCTTGTCGTTGGCGAGAAAGTCGCCGTAGCGCTTGGTCAGCCCAATGGTTTGGAGCAACGGTGTTTGGCCGGAATTGAGGCCGATGGACGTCGGATCTAGCATCGTTCGTCACGCATGGCAGGGATGGCTGCCTCAATACTGGGCCAGTTTGGACTTCGACGTAAGTGGGGAAAAAGCGTCAGGGTTTGCCCAACTCTTCGGCAGGCGATTTTGTCGAAATGATTCCGCGATTTCCGGCGATTTAGGCTCCGGTCCCCGCCGTGGAGGGCGGTTTCGGCCCACGCCCTGCTAATATCGGCGAAAATGCTGTTGCAGAATTGTGACAGCCCGTGACAAATCGGAAACGGCCAAATGGGCTTGCCGCGATTATGAGCAGCGTAATTCCGTCGTATACAGGGCGCGTGGACCTCAATTTCCGCCAGCCGCGGGTATGTACGCACCGGAACATATCAGCACAGAAACTCAATAAAAACAGGCTCTGCCCTATCGCAAACGATCCTCCCGGGGCTGGCCATGGTGCATGGCGGCCTCCAGCTTCGCGACCTTAAGCTGCTGATTTGCGTGTCGCTCTTGATGAATATTGTGGCAGGCCGCGGAAATTTTTGAGGCTTTTCAACGTTAGCAAACGGCGCAAGGGTTTCTCCAACGGCCTTGATCATCGATCGTCAACCTTGGGGGTTTTTCTTATGTCCTACCGTCTAAAGACAATCGCAGCTGCGGCTCTTTCGCTTGCCGCGATTGCGCCCATGAGCTTTGCAAGCGCGGCGGACTTGCCAGTCAAGGTCAAGGCAAAACCGGTCGCTGATGTGCCCTTCTTTTTCGTCAATGACAACCTGATCACCTATGCCGTGCAGTTCACGGCGACGTCTCCAGGCGTCACCGACAAGACCGTCAAGCAGGTTTATGCCTATACCCACTTCGACCTCTGGGCCTACGGCACCAACTTCATCACCCTCTCGCTGGCGAAGTCCGATCATGCCGATCCGGCAAACCCCTGCGGCGATCCCTTCACCGCCACGCCCGTGTTTGGTTGCGCTGGCGCCGCCGAGTTTTACGGCTTGATCCGCAGCACCTTGGGTTGGAACCAGCTGTTCAATACCAAGCAGTTCAGCATCGGACCTCTGGCCAACATTTCTTTCGAAGTTGGCGTGGACGGCGAAACCGAAAACCAGTTCCTGGCCCCCAACAAGAAGGACGTTGTCGCGGGTCTGCAGTTTGCCTTTGACCTGCCTTACAAGGGCTTCTTCGACGTCGCTCCGTTGTACTACCAGGAATGGAACCACAACGCGTTCCTGCAGTCGGGCACGTTCTTGCCGGCGCCTTACCCGGGCATTTCCGATGGCAATACGCGCTTCGACGCCACCTGGGCTCTCGAACTCAACTACTACATGGAACTCGGCTTCCTGCCCCAGGCCATTCAGTATTTCGCAATCAGCGGTCGTGCGGGCTTCTACGGACCGAAGGGCTTGGGCGCATCTTCGGGCATCATCTCCCCGGTCAACAATACCAAGATGGAGATCAACTCGGAGCCGATCCGCCTGACCTTCGACGCCAGCAAGGCGTTCTACCCTGGTGGAGCAAAGTATTCCCACTTCCTCGACTTCTGGGTTGCCTATCGCTACTGGGAAAACAAGTTCGGTCTTAACGATCAAGATCCGACGAACGGCGTCTGCTACACCGCTGGTGTGAACAACCGTTCCTGTACGGAAAAGTCTCTCTACGCCGGCGTAACCGCCAAGTTTTGATCTGAGAAAACCTCCAACGGCCTGAAACGGCGGCTCGATTGTAAATCGAGACGCCGTTTTTGTTTTCGGTCAACAGAGACTGCCGAGTGTTATTTGTGCCAGACGCCATCGTGCAGCGCTTCGGCCTCGTCCTCGAGCAGGGGTCCAAGCACCTCGGTCGGCCGTTGACCGCTTTTGAACACCTCGCGGCAGGGTAGATCGAGCGTTGGATTCTCGGGGTGATTGCCGGTGACGCGGCGCAAGCGCTGTTCGCTGAGGCCATAGACCAGCCGGCCGATGCCCGCCCAGTAGATCGCGCCGGCGCACATCGCGCAGGGTTCGGCTGACGAATAGAGCGTGGCCGCTTTCAGGACATCAGGGCTGAGCGTGGTGCAGGCCTGCGTCGCCAGCAGGCGCTCGGCATGGGCGGTGCCGTCATGGGCTGGCATGTAGCCGTTCTCCGCTTCGATCAGCACGTCGCCGCCTTGATCGACGAGAATAGCGCCGAAGGGATGATTGCCATGGGTCATGGCGCGGCGGGCTACGTCGAACGACCGGCGCAGAAAGTGTTCGTCGAGTTCGGTCGCGCTCAAATTCGAGATGGCATGCATTGGAGTATTTTCCGGTCCAGCCGATTATTCCCGGTTTTCCCGCAGCCACGGATCGAAACCCGGCGCGCCTACCCTGCGGGCTACTCACCATCCCGTCAAGTTCATTGGCGTTGCCTTGCAACCGGTTCACAGCGGGCCAACTGCATCTATCTTCAATTCCTTGGTGATCCATTCTGTGAAGACTCGAAGCGTTTGTCTTCTAAGTGCAAGACGGGGAAAAACGAGAAAGTGTCCGACGTAGCGCACGTCCTTGGCCTTGCCAGCCAAGATGGGCACAAGCGAACCGTTCTCGATTTCCTTTTCCGCCAGCCGTGTCGACTCCAGCGCTATGCCGAGGCCGCTGACCGCCGCAGAGATGGCGAGAAAGCTCCGGTCAAACCGCATGCCGTGCGGCGGCGGTGCAATGAGCCCGTTTGCCGCGAACCAATCCGGCCATCGGACCTTCTTGTTGTCGCTGTCGATCAGCGCGTGCCGCAGCAGGTCATCCGGCCTGCGAATGAGCCCCGCCAGCTTCGGCATACAAAGCGGCGTCACCGTCTCTTCGCCAAGTGGAAGAATGATCACGCCTTCCTGGCTCGGCCTGCCGTAGACGATGTCGACATCGAATTCATCATTCGCAAAGCGCGTATAATCTGTCCCCGCCGACAGTCGGATTTCAATGTCGGGGTGGGTTGCGAGAAAGCCGGGGAGACGCGGCGTCAGCCACTGCGCGGCAAAGCTTGGGGCTGAATGAACCCGCAGCAACTTTGGTCCCCGCGTCGAGACAAGGTCCATACCCCGGCGCAGGTCGTCAAAGGCGGGCCCCACATGGCGCATCAGGGCGGCGCCATCCGTGCTCAGCCGCACCCAACGGCCGTCGCGAAGAAACAGGGCAGTGCCCAGGCTCTGCTCGAGCTTGCGAATGGCATGACTGACCGCACTTGGCGAGAGATGCAACTCGGTCGCCGCCTCGAGGAAGGATCCGGTGCGGGCAGCGGCTTCAAAGGCTCGGAGCAGGGACAGCGACGGCGGCATGCCATTGATGAACTGGATTCATGCGTCGTTGTAAAGATCGCGTTTGCCCGAACCGCCCCGGGGGCGGATGATTGCGACAAATAAGATCAAGAAATCCGGGAGGTTGCATTGCTATTGCAGGGCAAAACAGCTGTCATTTCCGGCGCGGCCAGCCGCAGGGGAATTGGCCTGGCAACGGCAAAACTGTTCGCCGCCCATGGTGCGAGAGTGGCTATTCTTGATTTGGACCTGAGCGCAGCACATGGCGCCGCGGCGTCGCTCGGCGAGGGGCATTTGGGGCTGCGCTGCGATGTGACCGATGCCGAAGCCTGCAACAGCTCGGCCGCCAAGGTGGTCGAGAGCTTCGGCGGCATCGACATCCTGATCAACAATGCCGGCATTACCGAACCGGTGAAAACCTTAGGGATTGATGCCAAGAGCTGGCAGCGCATCATCGACGTCAACCTGAAGGGCGTGCTGTTGCTCAGCCAGGCGGTGATCCCGACCATGCAGAGACGCGGCGGCGGCTCGATCGCCTGCATGTCGTCGGTCTCGGCCCAGCGCGGCGGCGGCATTTTCGGCGGCCCGCATTATTCGGCCGCCAAGGCCGGCGTGCTCGGCCTCGCCAAGGCGATGGCGCGCGAATTCGGACCCGACGGCATCCGCGTCAACTGCGTCACCCCCGGCCTGGTCGAGACCGACATCACCGGCGACAAGCTGACGCCGGCCATGAAGGCCGACATCATCAAGGGCATTCCGCTCGGCCGGCTCGGCGCGGCGACGGATGTGGCCAACATCTACCTGTTTCTCGCATCGGATCTCTCCGCCTATGTCACCGGCGCCGTGATCGATGTGAACGGCGGAATGCTGATCCATTGAGATCAGGAAAATGGCGTCAAGTGCGGCGGCCCGTGCGGATTTCGGGCGGCCTTCGCGCGATGCAGACAAACGGAGGAAGACATGTTGAACAGAAGAGAGTTGATGGGCGCGGTGTCGGTTTTTGCACTGTCGCCCAGCGTCGCCTGGGCGCAGGCCAAGAACGCGGCCGAAACCGCGGTCGCGGCGGCCAAGCAATATGCCGGCACTGAAATCAGCATTGTGTGGGAGGCCGGGCTGCAGTCGCTCGACCCGCTGAATTATTCCGGCCCGAAGTGGGAAAAGCTCACCGGCATCAAGGTCAAGGTGGTCGAGGTACCGACCGACCAGATGTTCACCAAGATCATGCAGGACTTCCGCTCGGGTGCTGGCGCCTATGACGCGCTGAACGTCATTCCCTCCTGGATGCCGGATCTGGTGCGGGCCGGCGCGCTAGAAGACCTCGATCCGTTTGTCGACAAGTTCGGCTACCGCGAGGAATTGCAGGATATCGCGCCCGCCTATCGCGACAATCAGATGACCGTCGGCGGCAAAATCTATGGCTTCCCCGATGATGGCGACGTGATGCTGCTCTATTACCGCAAGGACATTTTCGAAGATCCGAAGATGAAAGAGGGCTTCAAGGCGAAATACGGCTATGACCTCGCCCCGCCAAAGGACTGGAAGCAGTTCGCCGAGATCGGCCAGTTCATCACCGACAAGATGGCGCCGAAGACCTATGGGGCGGGCTTCTTCAGGGCGGCGCCCTATCCGCAATACATGTTCCAGGAAAGGTTCCGCATGGAAGGCGGCAAGTTCTTCGATGCCGCGACCATGAAGTCCACCGTCAACAGCGACATCGGCCTCAAGGTGTTCAACGGCATGCTTGCGGAAAACAAGTTCATGCCGCCGGGCGTGGAACAGTGGAATTTCGTCGACAACCTCGCCAACTTCCTGCAGGGCACCACCGCCATGACGATCTCCTGGCCGCCCTATGGCCGCTGGGCCGCCGGTTATGGCTCGGGCGAGGAAGCGCTGAACTGGGTGCCGAAGTCCCAGGTCGCAGGCAAGGTAGGATATGCCCTCAATCCGCTCGGCCGCGACGAACTGGGTGTGGGCTTTGCGCTCGCGGTCTCAGCCACCAGCAAGAAGAAGCAAGCGGCCTATCTGTTCATTCAGTGGCTGAACAGCAAGCAGACCAGCCTTGAACGCGTGCAACTGCCCTATACGCTGCGCGATCCGTTCCGCACCTCGCATTACGAAAGCCCGGAATATCGCAAGCTGTGGCCGGACGCCCCCGCCTATCTCGACACCATCAAGAAAGCGGGCGAGACCGGCCTGCTCGACCTCTCGCTGCTGCAGCAGGACAAGTATGACGAAGCCATGACCAAGGCGATCAGCAGCCTGTGGACCGGCGAGGATCCCAAGGCGATCCTGGCCCGCATGGCCTCGCAATTCGACGCCATCACCGAGAAAGTCGGCGTCGACAAGCAGAGGGAAGTCTACAAGGCCTGGGCTGCCAAGCCAGGCGCCTATCCGGCGGCCTGAAGGAATCGAGGTGGAGGACGGCCACGCGCCGTCCTCCACTTCCTGATCCCATGCACATGAGTCCAAAAAGTTCAAACCCCACGCTGTCGCACCGCCTCTCGGCGTTCTCCGACAGGAACTTCAAGTACCTGATGATTGCGCCCGCAATCCTCGTCCTGCTGCTCGTGGGGCTGTTCCCGCTGATCTACTCGCTGGTCGTGAGCTTCCAGAACATCACCATGACGGAAGTGGATACGTCCTTCGCGGGGCTGTTGAACTACAGGCAGCTGTTCGGGGATCTGCGGCTGTGGCAGGCGCTCGGCCACACCGTCCTGATCACCGCCGTTGCGCTGCCGCTCGAGCTGATCCTCGGATTTTTGCTCGCAGAGCTGTTTCTCGAAAAAATTCCCGGCCGCCAGGCTTTCGTGGCGCTGCTGGTATTGCCGACCGTGCTGTCGCCGATTGTCGCCGGTGCGACCTGGCGGCTGATGTTTGACGTCCGCTTTGGCCCGATCGGCCAGATCCTCAGCTTCCTCGCCGGCACGCCGGTCAACATCCTGTGGACGGTCAATCCAGCCTATGTCTACCCCGCCATCATCATTTGCGAAGTATGGCAATGGACCCCGTTCATGTTCCTGCTGCTGCTGGCCGCGCTTTCAAATGTCGACCCGTCACAACTCGAAGCCGCCGAGCTTGATGGCGCGTCCTACTGGCGGGTGCTGCGGCAGATCGTGCTGCCCGCCATCGCCCCGGTAGTGGCCATCGCCGTGCTGATCCGCGGCCTCGACCTGTTCCGGGTGTTCGACATCATCTGGGCGCTCACCGAAGGCGGCCCGGGATCGATGACCGAGACGATTTCGCTCTACACCTATGTCAGCGGCTTTGTTCAATTCGACACCAGCTATACCGCCGCCGTGGCCTTCCTGGTGGTGGCCGTGCTCACCATCATCGTCACCTACGCGCTGCGGCGCACCGAGCTGGTGCGATGAGCGGCGGCGCCCGCCACCGGCGCAAGCGCGCCAGGCTGGTGCTGCGCCTGGCGGTTGCCACCCTGGTTACGCTGATGTTCCTGTTCCCGGTCTACTGGCTGTTCATGATCTCGTTCAAGACGCCCGACGAGATCTTCCACGTCCCGCCGCTCTGGCTGCCGGGCAAGATCCAGTTCAGCAATTACTGGGTGCTGTTCCGGGACGGCGATGTGGTCGCGATCTGGAACAGCCTGGTGGTGGCGGGCGTCAGTTCCGCCATCGCCATGCTGCTCGGCACCTTCTGCGCCTACAGCCTGGCGCGCTTCCGGACCGGCGGCGAGAACCTGTCGATGTGGATCATCTCGCAGCGGATGATCCCGCCGATCGCCGTGGTGTTTCCGATCTTCCTGATCTATGTCTATTTCGGCATGGTGGATACCTATGCCGGGCTGATCCTGCTCTACACTGCCTTCAACCTGCCTTACGTCATCTGGATGATGCGCGGCTATATCGGCGACATTCCGCTGGAATTGGAAGAGAGCGCGCTGGTCGACGGCTGCACGCGCTGGCAGACGCTGTGGCGGGTGGTGTTCCCGATGGCCCGCGCCGGCCTGATGGCGACTGCGGTGTTCACCTTCGTGTTCGCCTGGAATGATTTCCTGTTCGCGCTGATCCTGACCCGCACCGAGGTGATCACCTTCCCGGTCATGCTCACCCACTACTTTGGCGGACAATCGAATTTCTGGTCGAAGATCGCGGCGATGTCGGTGCTGGGCACGCTGCCGATCTTCATCGCCGTCACCCTGATGCAGCGCTATCTGGTGCGCGGCATTTCGCTTGGCGCTGTCAAAGGGTAGGGGAGCGGACAGGTGGCGGAAGTGAGGATCACCGGGCTGCAGAAATATTACGGTCCGGTGCACGCGCTGAAGGGGATCGACCTCACGGTGGCGGATGGCGAGTTCGCGGTCTTTGTCGGGCCGTCGGGCTGCGGCAAGAGCACGCTGTTGCGCACCATCGCCGGGCTCGAGGAGGAAAACGGCGGCGAGATCGCCATCGGCGGCCAAGTCGTCAATGACATGCGTCCGCGCGACCGCAATATCGCGATGGTGTTCCAGAACTACGCGCTCTACCCCTATCTGACGGTCTATGACAACATCGCCTTCGGTCTGCGGGCGCGGAAGGTCGGCGAAGCGGAAATCAAGAAGCGCGTCGATGAGGCGACCGCCATGCTCGGCATCACCGCGCTGCTGCAACGTTTCCCGCGCCAGCTGTCCGGCGGCCAGCGCCAGCGGGTGGCGATCGGCCGGGCCATCGTCAGGCAGGCGCAGCTGTTCCTGTTCGACGAGCCGCTGTCCAACCTCGACGCCAAGCTCAGGGTGCAGATGCGGATCGAGATCAAGAAAGTGCACCAGAAGGTGCGCACCACGACGGTCTACGTCACCCACGATCAGGTCGAGGCGATGACGCTGGCCGAC
>NZ_JBEKXH010000169.1:0-13478 GCF_049512235.1 Bradyrhizobium sp. | reverse complement strand
TTCTCCCCTCCTCCCGCGCGCATCGCGCGTGGCGGGGAGGGGTCGGGGGTGGGGGGTGGTCCCACAGGCACGGAGCCCGTTGAAGCACCCCGCACCCCCGACCCCTCCCCGCCGCTGCGCGGGGGGAGGGGAGCAGACCGGATTTCCGGTTTCGATGAAGCCCCCCAACGCGAATTCGCACCCGCCCAATACGGCACCTCGGCGACGATCCCGGCGCTCGATCCGGAGCTGGCAAGACAGCTCGGCTTCACCACCGAGGAGGAAGACGCCGCGGCCATGGCGCGGCCGCCGCGCAACAAGATGGAGGCGCTCGGGGTCGCCGCGACCGCGGATGCGCTGGACAACCTGATCCGCGACGGCCGCCCCGAATTCAAGGGCGAGGACGGCCAGCTCAAAATCTGGACCCCGCATCGTCCGCCGCGCCCGGAGAAGTCCGAAGGCGGCGTGCGTTTTGTGATTAAATCCGAGTACGAGCCGAAGGGCGACCAGCCCACCGCGATTGCCGAACTGGTCGAGGGCATCAGCCGCAACGACCGCACCCAGGTGCTGCTCGGCGTCACCGGCAGCGGCAAGACCTATACCATGGCCAAGGTGATCGAGGCCACGCAGCGCCCCGCCATCATTCTGGCGCCCAACAAGACGCTGGCGGCGCAGCTCTATGGCGAGTTCAAGAGTTTTTTCCCCGACAACGCCGTGGAGTATTTTGTCAGTTATTACGACTACTACCAGCCCGAGGCCTATGTGCCGCGCACCGACACCTATATCGAAAAAGACTCGTCGATCAACGAGCAGATCGACCGCATGCGCCATTCCGCGACGCGGGCGCTGGAAACCTATACCGCGATGACGTTTGCGCTGAAGAAAGGCGAGCGCATCGACCAGCGGCAGCTGATCGCCGACCTGGTGGCGCTGCAATACAAGCGCACCCAGGCCGATTTCACCCGCGGCACTTTCCGGGTGCGCGGCGACGTCATCGACATCTTTCCGGCGCATTATGAAGACCGCGCCTGGCGCGTCAATCTGTTCGGCGACACCGTGGAAAATATCGAAGAATTCGATCCGCTCACCGGCCACAAGCAGGACGAGCTCGAATTCATCAAGATCTACGCCAATTCGCACTATGTGACGCCGCGGCCGACCCTGGTGCAGGCGATCAAGTCAATCAAGAGCGAATTGAAGCTTCGGCTGGACCAGCTCAACAACCAGGGCCGCTTGCTGGAAGCGCAACGGCTGGAACAGCGCACGACGTTTGATCTGGAAATGATGGAAGCGACCGGCTCCTGCGCCGGCATCGAAAACTATTCGCGCTATCTGACCGGCCGCCGCCCCGGCGAGCCGCCGCCGACGCTGTTCGAATATGTTCCGGACAACGCGCTGGTGTTTGCCGACGAGAGCCATGTCACGGTGCCGCAGATCGGCGGCATGTTCCGTGGTGACTTCAGGCGCAAGGCGACCTTGGCCGAATATGGCTTCCGGCTGCCCTCCTGCATGGACAACCGGCCGCTGCGGTTCGAGGAATGGGACATGATGCGCCCGCAATCGGTCGCGGTGTCGGCAACGCCGTCGGCTTGGGAGTTGAACGAGAGCGGCGGGGTGTTTGTCGAACAGGTGATCCGCCCGACTGGCCTGATCGATCCGCCGGTCGATATCCGCCCGGCGCGCACCCAGGTCGACGATCTCGTCGGCGAGGTCCGCGCCACCGCGCAGGCCGGCTACCGCTCGCTGGTGACAGTATTGACAAAACGGATGGCGGAAGACCTCACCGAATATCTGCACGAGCAGGGCATTCGTGTCAGGTACATGCACTCGGATATCGACACCATCGAGCGCATCGAGATCATCCGGGACTTGCGGCTCGGCGCCTTCGACGCGCTGGTGGGCATCAACCTGTTGCGCGAAGGCCTCGACATTCCCGAATGTGCATTGGTCGCGATCCTCGATGCCGACAAGGAAGGTTTTTTGCGCAGCGAGACCTCGCTGATCCAGACCATCGGCCGCGCCGCGCGCAATGTCGACGGCCGCGTGATCCTCTATGCCGACCAGATCACCGGCTCGATGGCCCGCGCCATCGCCGAGACCGACCGCCGCCGGGAAAAACAGGTCGAATACAACACCGCCAACGGCATCACGCCCGAAAGCATCAAGAAATCGATCGGCGATATCCTGAACAGCGTCTATGAGCGCGACCATGTGCTGGTCGAGATCGGCGACGGCGGCATGGCGGATGACGTCATCTCGATCGGCCACAATTTCGAAGCCGTGCTGAACGACCTGGAAACCCGGATGCGCGAAGCCGCCGCCGATCTCAATTTCGAGGAGGCCGCGCGCCTGCGCGACGAAGTCAAGCGCCTGCGCGCCACCGAGCTTGCGGTTGTCGACGATCCCACCGCCAAACAGCGCACCGTGCAGGGCAAGGCCGGCGCCTATGCCGGCATCAAGAAATACGGCGAGGCCGCGAACTTGCCGACCGGCGCACTGAAGAAGCGCGGCGCCTCCTCTTCACCCTCCCCTGGAGGGGGAGGGTCGCGCGCTGCAAGCGCGCGGGGTGGGGTGAACCGCAACGGCGGTGCTTCCGTTCCCTCCTCGCTTGCGAGAGAGCGCCAGGGTGGCGGGTCCACGAGTCCCGCTCCCTCAAAAGTCCACAAACCCCATCTCGACGAAATGCATGGCCCGGAATCCCTGCCCTACCGCCCGGGTCGCGCCACCCCGCGCAAGCCATCGCCCGACGACACCGGCCCGGTCAGCGGCAGCAAGATCTTCCAGCCGACCGACTCGCGCCAATCCGGCCCCGAATTCGGCCCCCTGCCCCGCTCCAGCGGCGGCGCACCGGGGCACAGGGGTGGCTGGAAGAAACGGTAGAGCGTCTTGCCAATAAACAGCGATGCGCCCGCTGCAAGCGGATATGGACCGATGACGGAACGACAGCGCGTGAGGTCGCGCCTCAAATCCGTTCCCAAAAACCTTCGCCTCACATCCTGACCTGACCCGTGGTAGGCGCCTGGCCCTGCTGATCCCGTTGCCGCTCCATCTCCTTGGCATGGTGACGGCCGTAGAGGCAACCGGCGATGGCGCCCAGCACGCCATGATGGCCCGCGAAGTGACCGGCGACGCCGCCCACAGCGGCGCCCTTCAGGCAACCCTTGGCGTCGGCCGAAGTCACGCAAAGCGCCAGCGCCACGGCGGCGAGCAGGGTGGCGATCGTCTTCATGGCGGCAATCCTCTTCAAGCGGCCGGCGTGCCCCGAACGCAGCGATAGCAGAACGTGGATCGGACGATCTCGTTCCATCGCTGCGTTGCGCGAAGACAAATCGGGACAGCGGAGCCGCTTTCAAGGGGAAGTGATTTGCCCGACGGGCTTGCGCTGCAGCGCTCTGTCCAGCCCCTTTTTAAGAATTTTTTGCTCTCACGCCGGGCAACGCACAGTTCGTAACTCCGGCTGAGACACGCTCCTCGCCAAGAGGAACCGTGAGCTCCTCCCTGTTTGGGATTAGGCGGTTTCGCGGAGCCATCCACGGCATCAGTTGTTCGGCACCTTGTCGTTCGCCGGAACATAGGTCCCGTTGTAGAGATATTCGTAGTCGTGCCAGCCGGTCACCGCCGGATCGGCCGATGTGGCGGTCAGCTCAAAGCGCAGCGCGTCGAACATGTCGCCCTGGGGCTGGCTGGTGGTGAAGGTCAGGATGTTGTCGAAGCCGGGGGGATTGAGCTTCGACACGTCCCATTGGTAGGCAATCCACTGGTAGTAGCCGGCAAGGCCGCTCCGCACCATCGCGTCGCTGGTGTTGATGGCGTGCCAGCTCAGCGGATGACCATTCAGGCTGACCGTCAGGCTGCCCTCGGTCGCCGCGAGGCCAACCGACAGCACGGCAAACTGGGCACCCGCCGCCTCCGCGCTGGTGGTGATGAAATGGACGGTCATCGGCGGCACCTTCGTCGAGACGCCGTTGCTGCCGGCAGCTCCCGGCAGACTCGCGACATAGCCCGGAATCGCAAATGTGTAGCCGTCGGTGGTGTCGTCGCTGGCGTTAAAGACACCCCCGAACAATCCCGGATCGAACTGGCCCCAGAGCACGTAGTTGATGGCCGTGACGTTGCTGGTGGCGGGCTGGGACCCGACCGCGGTCGCGTAGTAGATCTGCGCACCCTGGGTCGCCGCGTAGTCCTGCCAGTAGTTGTAGCTGCCCCAGAAATTTCTCAGCTCGATACCGTTGAGGTTGCCATGCTGGAACTCGGAGGCGGAGCGGTCGGGCGTGCCGATGGTCCAGACCGGCGCCGTGCTGGCGAAATTCTCCGGCGTGAATTGCAGCGCGGTGAGATCGAGCTCGCCGCCCGCCGGCATATTTACGTTGTCGACCCGCAGCTCGCCCCATTGCCCGAGCACGTAGGCGCTGAGACGATAGCTGCCAGGTGCCACGCCCGCGATCGTGGCGGTGCCATCGGCGTTCAGGTTCTGCCAGTACTGGTAGCCGGCGGACGAGGCCTGGAAGTTCTTTGCATTGTCGGCCAATACGGCCCACGCGGCATTGGCGGGCGTCGGGCCGGCGCCGGCGATGGCGCTCTGCACGGTGCCGCGGTCCGTGGCGACGACATATCCGTTGGCATGCAATTCACCCTCGATATCGTAGAGCGCAAGTGCCGAGGGAATGATGCCGACCGCGTCGTCATAGAGGTCGTCCGGCGTCGCCAACGTGGCGTCGAAGGCGTTGAAGCGGAACGCATACGGACCGAACAGCCGCCGGGTAGCGACCCCTTGCGGCGGGGTATAGGTCACGGCGGCGCCGTCCAAGTGCCCGGACAGGCATTCCATCATCAGAATATTGTCGGTGAAGATCAGGTCCTGCTTGCTCGGGCCGCCCGTCAGCGTTTCGGCACGGGGAATGACCGTCCAGGCCCCATAGGTCGAACCGAACACGCCATGTCCCAGATGCTGGTACTCGTAGGAGGAGTAATCGTATTTGGTGTAGAACTGGCGCGAAAATCCGGCGGGAAGCGGCAGGCCGTGCAGGTCGAGCACGGCGTTCGACACCTGCCGGCCGGGATCGGTGTTGTTGAGCACGGTGGGGCTCGGCAGCGGAATGGTGGTGGGACCCTGGTTGTGCAGGCCCGAATTGTCGGAATAGGTCTGGTTGAACAGGGTCTGGCTCAGGCGAAACACATACTGCACCTGGCCGAGATTGCCGGCGATGTCGGTGGCCGCGTGATCGGCGACGACATACACATGCAACGTCGGCTGATTGGGCTGCAGCAGGAAATGCTGGGTCAAGGTGAATGCGTTGGTCGCGCTGGAGGCCGTCGTCACCCACCAGTCCAGGTAGGCCGTGGCCTTGTGAAAGCCGGCGGTCACGGTCCCGCCACCCAGATTGGTGCCATCGTTGTCCATGTACAGCCCCGACGGCTGACCGTGAGCGCCGATATGCGTGGTATCGACCAGATTGTCCGGATGTCCGGCCAGAAAGATGCCAAAGACATTGCCGGTCTGGGAATCCCAGTCCAGCGTCAGCGATCCGTTGCTGATCTTCCAGTCCAGCGGGTTGCTGGTGTCGATCGAAAGCTGCGCCCGTGCCGGCAGCGACAGGCCGAACCAACAGGCGAGAGCCACCAGCGTGCAGATACAGACTCGCAGGCGCATGAGGTTTCTCCGCGATGAAGCGATGAGGAGTTTGCCGAATCAGGTTGTATTAATACATGATTCTATCTTGGGTATAGTGCACAAATTTTAGCGCCCCCCCAATTCAGAACCCTCGTCTTTCCTTGATGCGCATTTCTCTGCCGACGACGGCGACCTCGTATCGCGCCAGGAACGACATCCCCAGCAGCCCGTCCACATCTTGCCCAAAAGGCGATGCCTTTTCGATCCCGACGACAATCGCGACGTCCTTGGCTTGCAATCGGCCCATGCGAATGTCCTGCGCAACACCGAGCAATCCCTCGGTGTTCCCATTGGCCGTTTGCAGACGGATTCGATTGGTTTCGTCGACGCGGACCTTGGCGCGCTTGGCGTAGCTCGCCGTCATGGAAACCAGTGAGGCGCCCGTATCGATGATGAAGGTGCCAGGCACGCCGTTGATTTCCACCTTCGCCTTTATGACATCGCTGCCTTGGGTAAAGAACCGATCGCTACCTTTGGCATAATCCAGCTCGCAGGCTCCCTTCTTCGCATAGTCTGAAATCAGCGCACGGGCCTGTGTCGTGTCTCTCTCGGATGGATCGGCTGCAATCCACATTTGGATGGGGTCTATCGCCTCACAATATCGCTTGAGCGAGGCATAGGCACCGGCTAGATCGGTGAATACCCTGCTCGAAACCTTTTTGATGCCGGGGACCAGTTCGATCGTACTCACATAGTCCGAGATGGCTTGTTCAAATTTGCCGATGGCCTGGAAAGCCTGCCCGCGCATATAGCGCACATCGGGTGAGGTCGGTAAGGACTCGACGAGTCCGGACGAAATTTTGATCACACCATTATAGTCACTGATATTCATCAAGATATTCGCGGCAGCGTAGAGCGCGTCGTCACCATTCCCACATCTTGACGCAAAGATCGCGAGCGCGTTGGCGGCATCGCGAGGATAGCCGATTTCAGCCAATTTCGTTGCGAAGTTCATCAACGCGGTGCGATCGCAGGCTTCCCTCCGCAGTCGATCAAAATTGACGTCAAGATCTGGTCCGTTCAATAGCGCTGCAGGCACCCCGGTCACGCCCAAGGTCGCCGACAACTCCGCGATCTGGGAAGTGTTTTGAGTTGGTTGGGGGACTGTGTTTTGGATCTGTGATCCAAAAATAATCCAGGCATTCCTCAACTGGGGGTAGAAATATATTGATACGCAAACACCGAGGATGATGATGCCCGCCACAGTGTATCGAAATATTCCGGTGGTGGACTCCTCCGAGAAAGGCCGAACGAAGTCCGCGACCCTTATTTCGTCGGCCTTTCTTTCATTGTCATTGTTCATCGTTGATGCCTGTTTGCAGCTGACCTCTTACGTTTAACCCTCGGAGGTATCAGCGCAACCGCCATCATTGCCTTTGACCGATAATTTCGGAATCCATCGACGCGGGGAGAGGTAAGACGCAGCGGTGCGCTGTGCCGACCGGAGCACAAATCTTTCACAGCTCAATTCGACTTCCTGCCGCCCCCGGTCACGCCATCCAGAAACGCCCCCGCCTCGCGGTTCAAGAACTCCACATCGGCCGGGAAGAAGCCGCCGGCGGAAGCGTGGCCGGTGACGGTGCCCGGGCCGATCGTCATCAGTTTTGCCCCACTGATGTGCTTCGCCGCCTGCGCCGGCTCGAAGTCGGGATTGAGCAGGTCCTTGGTGCCGGTGAAGATCAGGGTCTTGGCCCTGATCGATTCCAGCGCCTTGACCGTGTCGCCATCAAAACCCGGCGTAGTCCCGACGTCGTGCCGGTCATAGGCCCAGCTCTGGTAGATCCAGTCGTTGGCGTCCATCGCCTTCAGCGCGGCGGTCTCCTGCAGCTCCATCCAGGGCAGCACGTCGAGCCCGTTCTCGAACTGCGCCGAGTACATGTCCGGGGTGCGCGCCGCCAGCAGGTTGACGATATCGCGCCACAGCCGGATGCCCTTTTCCGGCGGGGCGTCATAATTGCCTTCCTTCCAGGCCGGGTCTTCCATGATCGCCTTGCGCGAGGCTTCCATCACCGCCACGCTCCAGGCCGGCGTTTTCGAAAGCGGCACGATCGCCACCAGCGCGTCCATGGTGTCGGGATGGCTGACGCCCCATTGCAGGGTCTGCATGCCGCCCATCGACGGGCCGATCACGGCGATGACATGGTCGATGCCGAACTTCTCCTTGATCAGGCGGTATTGCGATTCCACCATGTCGCGGAGACTGAATTTCGGGAAACGCATGCGCGGCTGGCTCTTGGAATTGCTCGGCGACGTCGTCAGCCCGTTGCCGATAGCATCGGTACAAATGATAAAATATTTGTCCGGATCGAGCGCCTTGCCGGGGCCGATCATGAAGTCGAGCCGGTGATGATTGCCGCCGATCGCCGTCACCATCAGAATCGCGTTGGATTTGCTGGCATTGAGGGTGCCGTGGGTGACGTAGGAAATGGCGAAATCCTGGATCGCCTCGCCGCTTTCGAGCTTGAGATCGCCTTCGCTGTAAAGCTAATGCGGCGGTTGCTGCGGCGTATGCGCCGCGGCCGGCAGCGCCAGCAAAAGACCGGCGGTGACCAGACAGGCGATGGATTTCAAGAACGTCATCGTTCACTCCCTTCATGGCCCTTCATGGAGAGACCTTGGCGACCTCCCTCCTGCCGCCCCGACGATACGGGCGCAGGCGGCCGCTGTGAAGCGCTGGCCTCGGTCGCGGCCAGGGATTTGCCGGGCGCAGCTCTTAAGGTTTTCTCGCCGCCTGCATTACAATCGCTGCCGAATTTGCTAAGCTTGCAATGGCGCCCACGTCTTTCAACCCGGCGCTCAGGGAGAAACGTCATGGCCAAGGGTCAGATGCGCAGCAACAAGGAAAAGAAGAAACCGAAGGCCGACAAGAACCTCAAAAAGAGCGGCGCGGCGCCGGTCAATCCGTTCGCGACCGGCAAAACGCCGAGCGGCCAGAGCCCGAACAGCAAGAAATAGTCCATTTCCTTGCCCTGACAGGGCCAAAGCGCCAGCCGGTGCCGGCGGGTCGCGCGAGGGCGCACCCGATGAGAAAATGCGTCCGCCGAACGAACGCGCCTGATGAGCAAAGTCGTGCATCTTCGCGCCGGATATTCCCGCCATCCGTCTTGAATTTCGCGCACGCTCATTCCGGTCCGTGCTGATCGGTTGCGCGAACGCGCCGCCAAGCAACTCTTGCAAGAATACGGCGGTTCATAGAAAAGCATGGGCGCTTTGTGCCGCACCATGACCGGAATGTTTCGCCACAATTTGGCGCGGATGTGTACGCATCGTCGCCCCACTGGCACGCGGGTGGATCATGACCTCCGCACCGACGAAAAGTTGCTGCGCAAGATCGGCGCTGAACAGAAGTTGTTCGGCGGCATCAGCATCAGAGGCTCGATCGGTGAAACGTCGGAAGGCACCGCCACCAAGAGTGTCGGCGTGGGATTCAATCAGAGCTGGTGATAACCATACGATCGGGATGGCCGTCCGACCTCGCGAAAGATCGAGCCTCGCCCCATGTTGGCCGCGTTACGGTCAAAATCAGCGGTCCCAATAAGGATTGGTTGACCATCGTCGCGGGAGATCTCGCACAAACGCGAAACAGGGGAATAGCCGATGAATTTCGTTCATACCGAAAAACTTGACTCTGAAGAGGCCTCCGAGTTCGCCGCCATGTCGGAAGTCGAGGCCGGCATCCGCGACTTCGTCCGCAACGACGTCGCCTATTTGCGGCGCCCGACCCCGAGCATCGCCGGCGCCGAGCCCGTGCTGCAGCCGGGCAGCGAGCCCGTCAACAACATCAACTCGCTGATCCAGCGCGTCGCCGGAACCTCGCTGACGGAAATCGAAAATCTGATCAACGAACTCGAGAATCTGCGCGAACTGCTGCACACCGAAGGTCAGCGCGTGCTGCGCGAGATCTCCGGCTATGCCCAACTCAGCCAGGCCGCGATGAAATCCACGCGCATGATCGCCGACAATGTGAACCAGTGGAAGCGCACCACGGACGGCCTGCGCAAAGGCTGATCGCAGCAAGCGCCGCGATGCCGGGATTTAAGGGTTCGCACCGGGACGCCGCCTGCTTGATCGGGCGCGCATGGCGCGACCCGTTGGCGCCGCCGGCACGCCCCGGGAATCTTCTGCAACAGCGGCAACTTCACCGCTTCGCGAGAGCGCTGGAATGATGGCGGGTCATTCCGGTCCAGAGCGCCTTAGCCGGCAGCCCCGGGATTTCCGGATCGTTCGAAGCCAGCGCCCTGGGGCGGGCGGCTTTCGGTTGCAGCCTTTGAACTTGCCGGCCCCGGCTGCGACCAATAGCAGGCAGCATCAAGCGGCGGGGGCAAGCCTTATGAAAACCGTTCGGCCTGATAACACCGACCCAATACCGTTGCGGACGGCACCGCCCCGAATGGGCACCATCATGATCCGGTTTGTCGGGCTATTGGTGCTTGCCGTGGTCGTGCTGGCGCTGGTCTGGAGCCGCTGACCGCGCGCTGCAATCGCCGGCGATTCCGCGTCCATGGTTAACCAATTGTGGCTTAGCGACTGGCGATGGAGGCGCTGTCGAACGAATAGGCGCCGTCGGCATAACCTTTCACTACCATTCCGGTCGTAAGCATCACCGCTAGCGTCACGGTTGCAAAGATAAATCCAACGAATTTCAAGCCGCTGCGGTCTGCCATGGTCGTTCCCTGCCGTCTGTCCCGGTGTCTAATATAAATCGACTAGGTTCAAAATCCGTTAGCGGCAGAATCGTTCCGCACAGGCAGCAGGGCCATCTTTCGGCAAGGTTAATTAGCCGCTTCATCCAGGCTGGCATTCCGTCGCGGCACGAACGCCGTCGCCAGCACCGAGAACACCAGTTCACCGCGCTGGTTGGTGCCGGTATTGCGGGCCTGTAGGATACCCCATTGGGGCCGCTTGTCCGACGGCCGCAGCGCTGCAATCTCGCTGGCGAAGCTGATGGTGTCGCCCGCCAGCACCGGCCTGATCCAGCGCAACTCGCGAAAACCCGGCGACGGCCCCCAAATCGCGATCGGCTCGCCGCGCGCTGCCGCCTCCCTGGCCTGACGCTGGCCATCGGCGACCAAGAGCTTCATGCAGACCGAGCCGACATGCCAGCCCGATGCCGCGAGGCCGCCGAACAGCGACCTGCGGCCTTCCTCCTCGTCGAGATGAAAACGCTGCGGATCGAACTGGCTTGCAAATTTCTTGATCAGATCGGCGCTAAAGGTGAACGATCCCAGTTCACGCCGCTGGCCGATCGCGATGTCCTCGAAGAAGCGCATCAGCCTGCCTGTTCCGCTCCAGGGCCGGCGCGGCGCGCCACGATGATCGGGGAGACCATGTCGCACAAAGCCTGTCCGGTCGCATTAAAAACCACAGCCTTGAAGGTCACGATGCCGGTCTCGGGGCGGCTCTTCGAGATCCTTGCCTCCATCACCTCGACATCAAGGGTAAGATCGTCATCGGGGCGAAGCGGCGCGAGCCAGCGCACTTCGTTGACGCCCGGCGAGCCCAGCGACGCGGTGCGGCCGAGATAGAAGTCGAACATCATCCGCATCATGATCGCGCACAGATGCCAGCCCGAACCGGACAAGCCCTTAAGCATGGAACGCTCGGCCGCCGCCTCGTCGAGATGCATCGGCTGCGGATCGAACTCGGCGGCAAACGCAAGTATTTGCTCGCGCGTGACACGGCGCGGTCCAAAGCTACCGAAATGGCCGGGCGGAAAATCTTCGAAGGTCAGTGTCATCACGACAATGGGCGCAATCCAAGCCTGATTGTGGCCGTTATTGGCGGCAATCTCAACCCGCCGCCGCGCATGGCTCATGCTCCACGGGCGAGCACCGCTGTGCGGTGCCGGCCCCGGCTTGCCCGGATCGACATTCGGAGCTAGGCCCTGTGCGTCCAGCACCAAGCCATGCGTATTCGACTTGCCGGGGGAGAACGAGCGATGTTTGAATTTCGGGAGCTGTTCCAGTGGGACCGTTTTATCACGCCGACGATCATCAAGACCTTTTACTGGCTGGTCATCGTGCTGGTGATCCTGTTCGGCATCGCCGGGATTTTTTCAGGCCTGGCGGCGATGGCAATCAGCCCGTTCGGCGGATTCATCGCCCTGTTGTCCTCGATCGCCGGCGTGATCGTCGGCATCATGTTTTCGCGCATTGCCGCGGAATTCATCCTGATCGTGTTTCGCATCAACGAACATCTTGGCGCAATCCGCGACCAGGGGCATACGCATTAAGGCACAATTGCCAGTCCAAGCGAAGCAATCCATCTCGCACCAGCCCGTAGGGTGGGCAAAGTCAACGGATCGCGCGAACGCGCGGGCCGATGGCGTGCCCACCATGTTTTCAACACTAAAAAGGTGGGCACGACGCAAGGGCGCCTTTTGCCCACCCTACGAGGATGGGATCAGTTGTTGAACCTGAAATGCATGACGTCGCCGTCGGCGACGACATATTCCTTGCCTTCCAGCCGCAGCTTGCCGGCGTCTCGGGCGCCGGCCTCACCGCCGAGGGCCGCGTAATCGGCATAGGCGATGGTCTCGGCGCGGATGAAACCCTTTTCGAAATCGGTATGGATCACACCGGCGGCGGCGGGCGCCTTGGTGCCGCGGTGGATGGTCCAGGCCCGCGCTTCCTTCGGACCTACGGTGAAATAGGTGATGAGGTCCAACAGCTGATAGCCGGCTCGGATCAGCCGATCGAGGCCGGCTTCCCGCAGGCCCAGCGTGTCGAGGAATTCGCTGCGTTCCTCGCGCGTCAGCGTCGCGATTTCGGATTCGATCTTGGCGGAGATGGTCACCGCGACCGCGCCTTCCTTCTTGGCCTGTTCGCCGACCACTTCTGAAAACCGGTTGCCCGAGGCTGCGGAGGCTTCCTCGACATTGCAGACGTACAGCACCGGCTTGGAGGTCAACAGCCCGAGCATGCCGAAGGCGCGCTCCTCCTCCATTTTGCGCTCGAGAAACCGCGCCGGCCTGCCCTCGCGCAACAGCACCAGCGCGCGGTTGACGAGGTCGAGCTGTTCCTTGGCGTCCTTGTCGTTGCCCTTTGCCTTTTTGGTGAGATTGTCGACACGCTTTTCCAGACTGTCGAGATCGGCCAGCATCAATTCGGTCTCGATGGTCTCGATATCGGCCAATGGCGCGATCTTGCCTTCGACATGGGTGATGTCGGAATCCTCGAAGCAGCGCACCACATGGGCGACCGCATCGACCTCGCGGATGGTAGCAAGAAACTGGTTGCCAAGCCCCTCGCCCTTCGAGGCGCCGCGCACCAGCCCTGCGATATCGACAAAGGTCAGCCGCGTCGGGATGATCTGCCCCGATTTGGCGATTGCAGCAAGCTTGTCGAGCCTGGGATCGGGCACCGCGACCTCGCCGACATTTGGCTCGATGGTGCAGAACGGATAATTCGCCGCCTGCGCCGCCGCGGTCTCGGTCAGCGCATTGAACAGCGTCGACTTGCCGACATTGGGCAATCCGACGATACCGCATTTGAATCCCATGATGTGTCCTGAAGTCCGTTAGTCACGACCTTTGGTGCGTTACGCGGCGCCGCCAGCTTCCTAGCTAGTCGAAAAATCCTTTGGCCTGCATCGCCAGATGCACCTTGTTCGCGAACGCCGAGTCGCGATTCGTGGCGAGCAGCCCGGCATTATCGGCGATCGCATCGAGCAATGCCTCGACCCATGGCTGATCGGCCTTCACGAAATCGGACAACACATGCCGATGCACAACCTCTTTGAGACTGGGATGACGAGGCCCCAGCCAATCGCGGGGATGACCGACGCCGAGCCTTACCCGCTTATAATCCTGACCGACATGCGATGAGAT